>DASYSC010000067.1:0-11064 GCA_036003765.1 Candidatus Limnocylindria bacterium | reverse complement strand
CGGCGACGTCGTCGCGCGCGTAGTGGCGCGTGAGGGCGAGCAGCGCGACGACGATCACTGTGCCCCCCAGGATCGGAAGCACGGTCTCGCGCCGTACGAAGCCGAACCAAAGCTCGAGTGCGACCGCCCCGAGCAGGATTGGGACGAGGAACGCCGCCCAGCCGACCAGCGCGAAGAGCGCCGAACGCCACCACTGCAGGACAGCGCCCTGATCCGTCGCGAGCGCCACCGCGGAGAGGACGGCGAAAGCGACGACAGCGATGGCGCCGATCTCGTCGCGAATGCGCGAGTCGATCGCCGGGGTCGCGCCTCTGCGGCGCGCCGCGGTCCTTCTCGCCATTAGACCTGCATGATCACGGGCAGCACCATGGGTCGGCGCTTGGTGCGCTCGTACAGGAGTGAGGCGACGCTATTGTGGATCGCGTCCTTCAGCGCGCTCGGCTCGACGAGGTGCTCGCCCGTCTGCGCTTCCGCCAGACCCTCGAGGATGCGCTGCTTCGCGAGCTCGACGATTTCGGCGGCGTCGTGCTCGGGCACGAAGCCCTTGGTCACGATGTCGGGCCCGGCGACCACGGCGCCGGTCCTTTGCTCGATCGTCACGACGACCAGGAAGACCCCGTCGCTGCCGATCGACCAGCGGTCGCGCATCACGGAGTGGCTCACGTCCCCGACACCCAGGCCGTCCACATACACGACACCCGACTGGACCTTCTCCCCCACCCGTGCGCCTTCGTCGTCGATCTCCAGGACGTCGCCGTTGGTGATCACGAACGCGTTCTTGGGCTCGACGCCGAGGTCCATCGCGATCCGAGCGTGTCGAACGAGCATGCGGTACTCGCCGTGGATGGGCAGGAAATACGTCGGCCGAAGGATGTTGAGGAGGAGCTTCAGCTCCTCCTGGCTCGCGTGTCCCGACACGTGCGGTCGCGTCGCGGGGTCGTAAATGACCTCCGCGCCGAGCTTGAATAGGTTGTCGATGGTCCGGGTGACGAGCTCCTCATTTCCGGGGATCGGCGTCGCCGACATGACCACGGTGTCGCCCTCCTTCACCGCCACATGGCGGTGGTCGCCGAGGGCCATCCGTGACAACGCGCTCGTGGGCTCGCCCTGGCTCCCCGTCGTGATGATGCAGATCTCCTGATCCGGGAGCTTACCGATCTCGTGCGGACTGACGATCGCGCCCTCGGGGTATTCGAGGTACCCGAGCTCGCGCGCGGTCTTGGTGTAGTTCTCCATCGAGCGGCCGACGATCGCCGTCTTGCGTCCCCAGGCGTGGGCGATCTCCACGATCTGCTTGATGCGCGAGATGTTCGAGGCGAAGGTCGTCGTGATCACGCGGCCCGGTGAGCGTGACATGATCGCGTCGAACATCTCGCCCACGTGGCGCTCGGACTGCGTGTAGCCGGGAACCTCGGCGCGCGTCGAGTCGGACATGAGTAGTAGGACGCCTTTCGCCGCGATCGCCGCCAGTCGCCCGAAGTCGGTCTGCCGGCCGTCGACCGGCGTGTGGTCGAACTTCCAGTCGCCAGAGTGGACGACCGTGCCATAGGGCGTTTCGACGGTCACCCCAATCGCATCGGGGATGCTGTGGCACACGTAGTAGGAATCGCAGCGGAACGCGCCGATGTTGAAGGCCTCGCCCGGAGCGATCTCACAGTACGTCGCCCGATCGGCGAGCTTGTGTTCGCGCAGCTTCGTCTTGATAAGCCCGAGCGTGAGCTTTGTCCCATAGATCGGGACCTCGATGAGCTCGCGCAGCACATAGGGCAGCGCACCGATGTGGTCCTCGTGCGCGTGCGTCATAAGGAAGCCCCGCACGCGGTCCTTGCGCTGTCGCAAGTAGGCGATGTCCGGGATGACCAGGTCGATCCCGAGCATCTCCTCGTCCGGGAACATGAGCCCCGCGTCGATGACCAAGATGTCCTCACCGACCTCCAGCGCGAGCATGTTCTTTCCGATCTCGCCGACTCCGCCGAGAGGAACGATCCGCAGCGGGGATCTAGCCAAAGAGCGTTATCTGCTCCGCGGGCTTCTCCTCGGCCTCCTCGGCCTTGACCGGCGCGGGAGTGGCGAGGAACAGCGCGAGCGCCGCGAAGTCCGCGACAAGCGCGTCGCGCAGGGCGGGCTGGTGGAGGGCGGCGGCGGGGTGATAGAGGGGGAAGATCACGAGGCCGTCGGCCGCCCGGCGCGGCTTGCCGTGGATGCGCGAGATCGACTCGCCAGGAAAGAACTTCCCCATCGCGTGGCGACCGAGGGTGACGATGACCCGTGGCCGCAGGACCTCGAGGTGCCGCCGCAGCCAGATGTCGCATGCGGCGATCTCCTCAGGCAGAGGGTCGCGGTTCTCGGGTGGCCGGTGGCGAACGACGTTCGTGATGAAGACCTTGCGACGATCGAGCCCGATGCCGGCAAGGAGCTCGTCCAGGAACTGTCCGGCGGCTCCGACGAACGGCTTGCCCTGGAGGTCCTCGTGGTAGCCGGGGGCCTCGCCCAAAAAGAAGAGCCCGGACTCTGCCGAGCCGTCTCCGGGGACTGCCTGCCTGGCGCTGCGGTGGAGCGGACACGCGGTGCAGCCGCGGATCTCGTCGGCGACGAGCTCGAGGTCCGCGGATGAGGCGTCTTGCACCGCGCTGATTATGCGGGGGCGGAGGGCCCGAGAGGAGCCTTCCGCGCCAGATAGACGACGTCCGTGTACGGTCGGCGTGGCATCTCCTCGACCTCGACCACAAAGCCCGCCCGCTCGAACATGGCGAGGGCTTCGTCCCTCGACGGGAAGAAAAAGCGCTCACGCCCGCCGCGAGTGAATCCGAGACCGACCGTCAGCATCTCCTGCGCATACGTGATCGCGTAGCGCGGATCGGCGCGCCGCTCCTGCGCCTTCACTACCAGCGGTCCGCCTTCGCCGAGCGCCAAACCGGCGTTACGGAGCACCTGCTCCTGCTGCTCGAACGGCAACAGGTAAAGGACGTCGACGATCGTCGCCGCGTCGCAATGGGGCGGGCGGTCCTTGAGGATGTCGCCCACCTCGAACCGCAGCCACTCCGTATCGCGCACCGCGCTACGGGCCACCTCGATCTTCCGCGGATCGAGGTCGATCCCCAGAACGCGCCGCATTTGCGACGCCTCCCGAAGCAGGCAGGCGAAGAGGCCGTGGCCGCAACCGAGGTCGACGATGAAGCCGTTGCGTGGAACGAACCGCTCGACGAACGCGAGATCCGACAGGAACGCGCGCCCGTGCACGAAGAGGCGCGCGCCGATAGGTGCGGACCGGTACCGGTGCACCGCGCGGCCGAGCGCGGCGCTGGTCTCAGCGCCCGGCATCAGGCACCCGCCAGCGGACTACGTCGGTCCCGAAGGCCGTGCAGAGGAGCGGATCAGTCAGCAGCTGCAGGTCGGCCGGCCGCTGGGCGATGAGTGTGTCGCGGGAGTCGCGCAGGCGGTCGTCGACATAGCCAGGATGGGCGCCGATCTCCCCCAGCCCGCCGTAGGTGGCCAGCAGTGCGACGCCCGGCGCATCGAGGCGTGGCCGCACAGAGGTCAGGTCGACATACCAGCTCGGGCCGGCGATCCCTCGATACGCGAGCGCGGACACAAGTGACGCCGCGCGTAACGCCGCCTCCTTGGGGCCGGTCCAGAACCGCGGTGACCGGGCCCGGCGCACCCAGCGAACGCCCTCGTCCCGCGCGATGCGCCCCACCACCCGGGCCACAGGCGGCATCAGGTGGACGTGGCGGTGCGAGTCCCAGGCGAGCGGATGGTGGCCCCACGATCGCGCCAGCGCGGCCTGCGCGCGGACCTCGGTGGCCAAGTCCGAGGCTCGGATCCGGCCGGTCAGCAGGCGCCGGCTGAACTCGGGAAGCCGCCAGAACCGCCCATCCTGGTCACAGAGGCTCGCCACCCGGGTCGGATCGCTCACCGGCTCCCCGCCGACGAGGTCGAGGTGCAGGCCCACCTCCAGGTCGGGCTCCATGCGCGACAGCGCGGCCGCCTCCGGCGAGGACGCGGTCGTCACCATCAGCGAGGCCGAACGCACTACCCCGCGACGATGCGCTTCGAGGATGCCGCGCGTGACGCCCGGCGAGAGGCCGAGGTCGTCCGCGGTGACGACAAGGGTCATCGCCGATACACGCCGCGTAGCGCGTTCAGGCGGATGAGAAAGAGGTCGCGGAACATGCGCGGCGCGTCGGCAAGGAAGTCGATGCTGGTCTCGCTCCGCTGTCGCAGCGCGAAAGGGATCTCGCGCACGCGGTAGCCGTCCCGGCGCGCGAGGTGGAGCACCTCGGCGTCGAATGCGAATCCATCCAGGCGCTGGCGCGAGAAGAGATTCTTGGCCGCCTCTGCCGTGTACATCTTTCCGCCGCACTGCGTGTCGTGGATGTCGGTGGGCACGAGGAGGTGGACGACCGCGCGGTAGACATCGCCCATGAGGCGCCGCCACCAGGGCCGGTCGACGACAGACCCGTGCACGTACCGCGAGGCGATCGCGATGTCGGCGCCGGTGTCGAGAGCGTCCAGGAACAGATCCACGATCTCGACCGGGATCGTCAAGTCGGCGTCGAGGAACGCGATGGGATCGCCGCTCGCGGCGTCGACTCCAGCGCGCACAGCGGCGCCCTTTCCGCGATGCGGCAGCCGCAGCACCTTGAACACCAGACCGGTATGCCCCAGTGCGATCTTCGCGCGATGGAAGATATCCGCGGTGGCGTCGGTAGACCCGTCATCGGCGAGGATGATCTCCGCGGCCAGGTCGCGGTCCCGAAAGAACTCGACGCAACGCGCGAGGCTCGCCTCGATGCGGCGAGCCTCGTTATAGGCAGGCAGGACGAGGCTGAGTATCTGGCGCTAGCGCGGCGGTCCGCCGCGCCGAAAACCGCCTCCACCACCTGGTCCGCGTCGCGGACCGCCACCGCGGTCGTCACGCTCGCGATAGCGCTCGCGCTCCGCGCGCTGCCGCGTCTCGTAGTCGTTGCCGTCCTCGTTCACCGCTCGCATGGAGAGGTTCACCCGTCCCATGCGGTCGACCTCGGCGACCTTGACCTTCACCGCATCGCCCACCTTCACGATGTCCTCAACGCGCCCAACGCGATCCGACGAGATCTCGCCGACACGCACGAGGCCTTCCTTCCCTGGAAGATATTCGACGAACGCGCCGATGCTCATGATCCGCGTCACCTTACCGTCGTAGATCTCGCCGACCTCCGGCTCCTTGGTGAGGCCTTCGATCATCGCGCGAGCTCGCTCGCGACCCTCGGCCTTCGCGCCCGTGATGCGCACGGTACCGTCGTCCTCGAGCTCGATCGTCGTGCCCGTCTCCGCCTGGATCGCGCGGACCATCTTGCCGCCGGGGCCGATGACCTCGCGGACCTTGTCGGCCGGGATCTTGATGGTCTCGATCCGGGGGGCCCACCGCGAGAGATCGGACCGTGGCTTGTCGAGCACCTCGCGCATCGCGCCGAGGATGACCAGGCGCGCATCGCGAGCCTGCTGGAACGCGTCGCGCAGGATCTCCACGGAGAGCCCACGGACCTTGATGTCCAGCTGGATCGCCGTGATGCCGCGATCCGAGCCCGTGACCTTGAAGTCCATGTCGCCGTAGTTGTCTTCCAGGCCCTGGATGTCGGTGAGGAGCTTGTAACGGCCGCCCTCGCCGGTCACGAGACCGATCGAGATGCCGCTGATCATCGCCTTGATCGGCACGCCGGCGTCCATGAGCGAGAGGGTGGCGCCGCACGTCGAAGCCATCGAGGTCGAGCCGTTCGATGAGAGCGTCTCGGACACGACTCGAATGGTGTACGGGAACTCCTCCTTCGAGGGGATGACCGGCAGGAGCGCGCGCTCCGCGAGCGCGCCGTGGCCGATCTCGCGCCGGCCGGCTCCGCGGAGCGGCCGGACCTCCCCGACCGAGTACGGCGGAAAGTTGTAGTGATGCATGAACCGCTTGGAATCGACGGGCGAGAGCGTGTCGATGATCTGCTCGTCGCCGGAGGGGCCGAGCGTTGTGACCGAGAGGACCTGGGTCTGCCCGCGCGCGAAGAGCGCCGAGCCGTGCGTGCGGGGCAGGATCCCGACCTCGATGTGGAGCGGCCGGATCTCGGTGAGGCCGCGGCCGTCGGGCCGGATGCCTTCCTCGAGGATCGCGCGCCGGATCTCCCTCTTCAGCACGTCGTCGAAGACCATGCTCACGTCGGCCTCGCTGATCCGATCGAGGGTGGCGCTGCCCCCCTCGGACCCCCCGTCCTTGTCCGTCACGAGCGCCGCGCTCGCCTCGCGCTTCAGCTCCTCGAGGCCCTGTTCGCGCTGCGCCTTGTCGGCGTTGCGCACCTTCGCGACGATCTTGTCCTTGAGGAATGCGTTGATCCGCTCGATCTTCTTGGGGTCGACCTTCTCGGGTTCCCACTGGATCTTCGGCTTCCCAACGGCGCGGACGAGCTGCTCCTGCGCCTCGATGATCGCGAGGATGCCGGTCTGCGCGAGCTTGAGCGCCTCGACCATGAGGTCTTCGCTCACCTGATTCGCGCCGGCCTCGACCATCATGATCGCATCGCGCGTCCCGGCGACGACGAGATCGAGGTCGCTCTTCTCGAGCTCCTGAATCGTCGGGTTCAGCGTGAGCTTGCCCTCGACGGTCCCGACCCGCACCGCGGCGATTGGCCCCTCGAACGGCGCGGGCGATATCGCGAGCGCCGCCGATGCGGCATTCACCGCGAGAATGTCGGGTTCGTTCTCCTGGTCGGCGGAGAAAGGCGAGACGACGATCTGCACGTCGTTGCGAAAGCCCTTGGGGAAGAGCGGCCGGATGGGCCGGTCGGTGAGGCGCGCGGTGAGGATCCCTTCCTCCGAGGGTCGGCCTTCACGGCGGGGGAAGGAGCCAGGGATCTTCCCCGCGGCGTACAGGCGCTCTTCGAAGTCGACCGTAAGCGGGAAGAAGTCGATACCCGGTCGCGTGGTGGGCGACACAGTCGCAGCCGCGAAGACCACGGTGTCGCCGTAGCGGACGGTGACCGCGCCTCCGGCTTGCTCGGCGAGCTTGCCCGTCTCGAAGACCAGGGGCTTCCCATTGATGACGGCCTGGGATCGTGTAACTGCCATGTGTTTCTAACTCTCGGGTGCCTATAAAAAAGTCGGGGGGCGATGCCCCCCGGCCCCCGCCGTTATGCCTGTCTTACCGACGCAGACCGAGTCGCCCGATGATCTCTTGATACCGTTCCGGGCTTCTTCGGTGCAGGTAGGCGAGCAGCCGCCGGCGCTGCCCGACCATGCTGAGCAGCCCGCGCCGGCTGGCGTTGTCGTGGCGCGCGGTGCGCAGATGTTCGGTGAGGTGCTTGATCCGTTCCGTGAGAAGCGCGATCTGGATCTCCGGCGAGCCCGTGTCATTGGTGTCGCGGCGGTAGGCGGAGATCACCTCAGCCTTGTTGGGAAGGGTCGCTGACGGCACCCGTTGTCCTTTCCTTGATCCTTTGGATCTCTTATTCGCGAGTAAGTCTAGCGGCAGTCGGGGGGCTCCGCCCCGCCGCCCCCGGCTATTGCCCGAGCGCTCGGAGCCGCGGGAGGAGTGCCGCCGCGGTCTCGGCGCGCTTGCGCGGGTCCACCGCAGGCATGCTCCCGCCCCCGATCATGATCAGGAGCTCGGTGAATCCGGCCTTCACCGCGGCATCCGCGCGAGCAAGCGTGTCGTCTGGTCCGTCGAGCCGCAGGTTCATCGATCGGCGCAGCGAGGCAGGGTCCCGTCCGATCTTCGTGCACGCATCGTCGAGGACTCGCGAGAGCGCTACGTGCTGCTCGAAAGTCTGTCCATTCGAGTGCCACACGTCAGCGTGCCGCGCGGTGAGCCGCAACATACGCTCCCCTTTTGACCCGACCCAGATCGGTGGGTGCGGCTTCTGCAGCGGCTTCGGCTCCGCGATCGCGTCCTTCAGTTCGTAGAACCGGCCCTTGTAGGTCGCGCGCGGCTCCTTCCAGAGGAGCTTCATCGCTCGCAATGCTTCATCCAGCATTCGCACGCGGTCGCCCGGTCTCGGGAAGGGCAGGCCGAACTGCGTGAACTCCGGCTCGTTCCATCCGGTGCCGATCCCGAACTCGAGGCGGCCCTTCGAAAGGTGATCGACGGTCACCGCGATCTTCGCCATGAGCCCAGGATGCCGATAGAGATTGCCGGTGACGTTCAGACCCATCCGCGCACGCTTGGTAAGCGCGGCCATGGCGCCGAGGGCGGTCCAGCCGTCAAAGATCGGCGCCGCTGGATCCGGGCCCAGGGCGATGAGATGGTCGAATGGCCAGATGTGGTCGAAGCCGGCCTCGTCGCCGATACGCCAAACATCCGTGTGGACGTCGATTGGATGCACCTGCTGCGAGAACTTGAGGCCGAAGCGAAGCGGCTCGTGCGCCATGGTCCGCCGAATCTAACAATCCCACGCGGGCTGCGCGCGAGGGGTCCTGAGCTCCGGCGAACATAATCCCGGGCGGTGCCACCCAGCATCGCGCTGCGCGGCGTTTCGAAGGTCTACCGCCCGCCCAAGAAGCCACCGTATCTGGCCATCGACGGCGTGGACCTCGACGTCGATCAAGGTCGCTTCGTCTCGGTCGTCGGCCCATCTGGTTGCGGAAAGTCGACGATCCTCTCGCTGGTCGCGGGACTGATCCCCGCCACGGCCGGCACCATCACCATCGGCGGCGACCCCGTACATGCCGTCCGGACGGACGTGGGCTTCCTCTTCCAGAGAGACGCTCTCCTCCCGTGGCGCACGGTGCGCGAGAACGTCAGCCTCGCGCTCCGCTTCCGCGGGCTCGGGCGCAGGGAGATCGCCCGCCGCGTGGACCCGTGGCTCGCCCGTGTTGGGCTCGCGCCGTTCGCCGACAACTTTCCGCACGAGCTCTCCGGCGGCATGCGCAAGCGCGCGCAGCTCGCGCAGTCGCTCGTGGTCGACCCTGCGGTGCTCCTCATGGACGAACCCTTCAGCGCGCTGGATGTTCAGACGCGCAACCTGATGGAGAACGAGCTGCTCGAGCTATGGGGCGCGTCCGGGAAGACCGTCCTCTTCATCACCCATGACCTCGAGGAGGCGATCGCCTTGTCGGACGAGCTCGTGGTCATGACCGCGGGTCCGGGACGGATCAAAGCGCGGTATCCGGTCGAGCTTCCCAGACCGCGAAACGTCAGCGAAGTCCGGTTCGCCCCGGGGTTCGTCTCTCTCTACGAGCGAGCCTGGTCGGACCTGCGTGACGAGGTGCTGCGCTCCTACGAGCGCAGCCTTCGCTCGGCCTCATGAGCGCTCCGGTCGCACTCGGCGACGAGCGCGTCCCGCTCACCCGGCGTGACTCGTTCGTCCGCGTGCTTCAGGTCGGAGTCATCCTCTTTTTCATCGCGGCGTGGGAAGGGCTGGGTCGCGCCGGCGTGCTCGATCCCTTCTACTACTCGCGCCCTTCCCTGTTCGTGCCGCGGATCGCGGACTGGTTCGCGCCGGGAAGCACGGCGGGCGATATCTGGCTCGACATCCGGGTGACACTGACCGAGACGGTGCTCGGCTTCGTCATCGGCACGCTCCTCGGTCTCATTGTCGGCTACTCCTTCGCGCGAAACCGTCTGCTGGGATTGGCGTTCGACCCGCTACTCTCGATGTTCAACGCCATTCCGCGCCTTGTCCTCGCGCCGGTGTTCATCCTCGCGTTCGGGATCGACCTCGCGAGCAAGGTGGCGCTCGCCGTGACGCTCGTGTTCTTCATCGTCTTCTTTGCCACGTTCGCGGCGGTCCGCGACGTGGACCAGACACTCGTCGACAACGTCCGCATCCTCGGCGCGCGCCGGCGCGACGTCACGTTCGAGGTGCTCCTCCCGGCCGCGTTCAGTGCCATCGTGGCGAGCCTGCGAACGAGCGCTGGGTTCGCGTTCGCCGGCGCGGTGGTCGCCGAGTACCTCGGCTCGAACGCCGGACTCGGGCGGCGGATCGCGAACTCGGAGGCCTTCTTCGACTCGACCGGCGTCTTCGGGGGTATCGTCCTGATCGCGCTGCTCGCGTTGCTGCTGGACTCTTTGCTTCAGATCGCCGAGGGACGGTCATCACGCTGGAAGCCGCGGCGCGAGCGATAGGAGGGTCAGGTGAAGCGCGCGTTCGTTTTCGCCCTGGCAACGATGTTCATGGTCGCGGCGTGTGGCGGCTCTTCGGGCCCCTCGCCGGTCCCGGCCGTCTCGCAGCCGGGCGCGACCAAGCCGCCGCGGGCGGCCGTGAAGGTTTCCGTGGGCTCCGCGGCTTCACTCCTCTATCTGCCCTGGGACCTCGCCAAGGCGCTCAACTACTTCGAAGACGAGAACCTCGACGTGCAGCTGAACTACGCGAACGCCGGCACGGACGCCGCCACCGCGCTCCTTTCGGGTTCGGTGGACTTCACGGGCAACTCGATCGACCACTCCATCAAGGCGCAGGTCGCGGGGAAGCCGACCAAGATGGTCGTGTCGTTCGCGAAGCTGCCCGGCACCGGACTCGTCGTGCGGGGCGACCTCAAGGACAGCGTCAAGAGCGTGAAGGACCTCAAGGGGAAGACCGTGGGCGGGACGTCGGTCGGATCCGGGACACACCTCCTCCTCACGTACGTCATGAATCAGGCCGGCCTCGTCCAGGACAAGGACTACACATTCAAACCGTGCGGCTCCGGCACCATGGCCGCGACGCTCGACGCGAAGGGTGCCGATGCTTGCATGAATTCGGATCCGTTCATCACGCAGTACGTGTCTGCCGGCAAGGGCTTCCTGCTGAAGGATTTCCGAACCGCCAAGGACACGACCGAGCTCCTTGGGGGCGCATATCAGTTCACCGGCGCCGTGACCACGCAGGCATTCATCCAGAGCAACCCCGACGTGGTGCAGCGTGTGGTGAATGCGCTCGTGAAAGCCAATCGCTACATCGCCACGAACTCAGCGAAGGATGTCGCCGCGAAGCTACCCCAAAGCGTTACCGGGAATGACGTCGAGCTCTACGTGAAGACGCTCGAGGCGGGCAAGGAGTACCTGTCCGCCGACGGTCTCATCGACCAGAAGGGCGTCGAGAACGTCCTCAAAGTGAACATCGAGGA
>DASYSC010000066.1:0-16891 GCA_036003765.1 Candidatus Limnocylindria bacterium | reverse complement strand
CGGCCTTGTGCACGGCAAGCGCGGCGCGGGCGGAGGCTACACGCTGGCTCGCGAGCCCAGCGCGATCACTGCGGGCGATGTGGTCCGTGCGCTCGAGGGACCCATCGAGCCGCAGATCTGTACGGCGGAGGGCGACCCGGTCATCAACTGCGTGCGCGAGCCCGACTGCGGCACGCGCGCTGTTTGGCTTAAGCTCCAAGCGACCATCGCGGGCGCGCTCGATGGCATGACTCTGGCGGAGCTTGCGACGACCACGACTCGGGAGCGCGCACATGTCTAGTCTCGAGATTCGCGACCTCGTGGTGAGCGTCGAGGGCAAGACGATCCTCAACGGGATCGACCTCACCATCGAGAGCGGCTCGGTCCACGCGATCATGGGCCCGAACGGCTCGGGCAAGAGCACGCTCTCGCTCGCGATCATGGGTCACCCCAAGTACAAGGTCGTGCGCGGCCATGTCCTCTTCGACGGGCAGAACCTTCTCGCGATGCCCGTCGACGCGCGCGCCCGCGCGGGGATCTTCCTGGCCTTCCAGTACCCTTCGGCGATCCCGGGCGTCTCGGTCGCGAACTTCCTGCGCACCGCGATCAACGCGCGCCGCGCCGACCCGACCGCGGAGGGCAATGGGGCGACGAAAAAGAACGACATGCCCATCCCGCAGTTCCGCAAGCTCCTCGCTGAGAAGATGAAGCTCCTCGAGGTCGATGACTCCTTCATCACCCGCTCGGTGAACGATGGGTTCTCGGGCGGCGAGAAGAAGCGGCTCGAAATTTTGCAAATGCATATGTTCCAGCCGCGCTTCGCCATCCTGGATGAGACCGACTCGGGTCTCGACATCGACGCGCTGAAGGTGGTGGCGGAGGGGATCGAGGCGCTTCGCTCGCCAGAGGTAGGGATCCTCTTGATCACGCACTACGAGCGGATCCTGAAATTCGTCCACCCGGACTTCGTGCACGTGCTCGTCGACGGACGCATCGTCCGGACCGGCGGTCCCGAGCTCGCCGCCGAGCTCGAGTCCAAGGGTTACGACTTCGTCCG
Source organism: Candidatus Limnocylindria bacterium (assembly GCA_036003765.1). Taxonomy (GTDB): domain Bacteria; phylum Chloroflexota; class Limnocylindria; order P2-11E; family P2-11E; genus 3-1-20CM-2-70-9. The sequence goes on along the minus strand of DASYSC010000066.1, from coordinate 15,855 downwards.
CGAAGCGCTCTACGCGGGGAGGGCCTAGAGCAGTGGCCGTCACCGTTCGCAGCGCGCCGACATCGCGTTTGGAGGTCGCGGCCATTCGGGCGGACTTCCCGATCCTCTCGCAGACGGTGCGGGGCAAGCCGGTTGTCTACCTCGACAACGCCGCGACGAGCCAGAAGCCGCGGCAGGTCATCGACGCAATGCGGCGCGTCTTCGAGGAACACAACGCGAACATCCATCGCGGGGTCTACGAGTTCAGTGAGCGGACGACCGCCGCGTTCGAAGAGGCGCGCGCCAAGGTGGCTCGGCTGCTGAATGCGCCGAGCGAGCGCGAGGTGATCTTCGTACGCAATGCCACCGAGGGCGTGAACCTGGTCGCGTACTCGTGGGGCAGGGAGAACATCAAGGCCGGCGACCGGATCGTGACGACGGTGCTCGAGCATCACTCCGACTTCGTCCCGTGGCAGCAGCTGGCGAAGGACGTCGGAGCGCAGGTGGTCGTGGTCGATATCGACGAAGAGGGCCGGCTTCGCCGCGACCAGCTCTCGGCGGAGCTGCGGAAAGGCGCGAAGCTTCTGGCGATCACGCACACCTCGAACGGCCTGGGCACCGTGAACCCGGTCAAGGAGATCGCGGCCGAGGCGCACGCCGCGGGCGCGACGGTTGTCGTCGACGCGGCGCAGGCCGTGCCGCACACTCCGGTCGACGTCCAAGATCTCGGCGCGGACTTCCTGGTGTTCAGCGGCCACAAGATGCTTGCGCCTCCCGGTTCGGGTGCGGTCTGGGGACGGACCGCTCTGCTCGAGGAGATGCGGCCATTCCTCTACGGTGGCGACATGATCAGCCGCGTGACGGTCTCGATGACAGAGTGGAACGAGTTGCCGTGGAAGTTCGAGGCTGGAACCAGCTCGTACGTGGACGCGATCGGCCTGGGCGCGGCGGTCGATTACCTGACCGACGTGGGCCTCGAGCGCATCCACGACCACGAGCTCTCGCTCGTCGGCTACCTCCTGCCGCGCCTCGAGGAAATACCTGGCGTGACCGTCTACGGGCCGAAGACGCTCGAGGATCGGGTCGGCGTGGTGTCCTTCAACATCAATGGGATCCACCCGCACGACGTCGCGACCATCTTCGACCGCGAGGGCGTCTGTGTCCGTGCCGGGCATCACTGCAACCAGCCGCTCATGACGCGGCTCGGCGTTCCGGCGACGACACGCGCGAGCTTCTATCTCTACAACACGACCGAAGAGTGCGACGCCCTCCTACGCGTCGTGCACACCGCGAAGAAGGTCTTCGGGATCTAGCCATGGATGACATGTATCGTGATTACATCCTCGACCACTACAAGAACCCCCGGAACTTCGGGGAGCTCGAGGGAGCGACGCACACGTACCACGACTCGAACCCGCTCTGCGGCGACGAGCTCACGATGCAGCTCAAGATCGGCGATGGTCACGTGGACGACGTGCACTTCACCGGCAAGGGCTGCGCGATCTCGCAGGCGTCGGCGTCCATCCTCACCGAAGAGGTGAAGGGGAAAACGCTGGACGAGGTAAAGGCGATCGACCGCGATCACGTGCTCGCGAACCTGGGCATTCCGATCAGCCCGGCGCGCGTGAAATGCGCGCTGCTCGGGCTTAAGGCCCTGAAGGGCGCCGCGTGGGGTCTTACCGCGTGGCCCGGCGAAGAGGTGAAGACATGACCGTCGAGATCAAGAGCCAGGTACCGGACAGCTACAAGTACGGCTGGTACGACAAGGAAGCGCCCATCAACGTGAAGCACAAGGGCCTGTCGCCGGAAGTCGTGCGCGAGATCAGCCAGACGTTCAAGCACGAGCCTGACTGGATGCTGCAGCGCCGCCTGAAGGCGCTCCGGCATTTCGAGGCCCGGGCCATGCCGACCTGGGGCGCGGACCTCTCACCGCTCGACTTCCAGGACATCTACTACTTCGTCCTCGCGTCCGACAAGCGGGCGCAGAGCTGGGAGGACGTGCCCACCTATGTGAAGGACACCTTCGACAAACTCGGCATTCCACAGGCCGAACAGAAGTACCTCGCCGGCGTCGGCGCGCAGTACGACAGCGAGGTGGTCTACCACAACATCCGCAAGGATCTCGAGAAGCTCGGCGTCATCTTTATGGATACCGACACCGCGCTGAAAGAGCACGAGGACATCGTCAAGCAGTACTTCGGCACCGTGATCCCGGCGAACGACAACAAGATGGCCGCGCTGAACACCGCGGTGTGGTCCGGCGGGTCCTTCGTCTACGTGCCGAAGGGCGTGAAGGTCGAGATCCCGCTGCAGGCCTACTTCCGCATCAACAGCGAGAACATGGGCCAGTTCGAGCGAACGCTCATCGTCGCCGAGGAAGGCTCGAGCGTGCACTACGTCGAAGGCTGCACCGCGCCGGTGTTTACGAGCAACACGCTCCACAGCGCCGTGGTGGAGATCGTCGTGAAGAAGGACGCCGACGTCCGGTATACGACGATCCAGAACTGGAGTCACAACGTCTACAACCTCGTGACGAAGCGAGCGGTCGTCCAGGAGGGTGGCCGCATGACCTGGATCGATGCGAACCTCGGGTCGAAGGTCACGATGAAGTACCCGAGCGTGTACCTCGTCGGCGAGCGCGCCCACGGTGAGGTGCTCTCGGTCGCCTTCGCGGGGAACGAGCAGCATCAGGACGCGGGCGCGAAGATGATCCACGCCGCGCCGAACACCACGAGCATCATCCAGAGCAAGGGCATCAGCAAGGGAACCGGGCAGCAGACCTACCGCGGTATGGTGAAGATCTATCCAGGCGCACACGGTGCCAAGAGCACGGTCCGGTGCGATGCGCTCATCCTCGACCCGACCGCGCGAAGCGACACCTACCCGTACATGGAGATCGACGAGGAAGACGTGACGATCGGCCACGAGGCCTCGGTCTCCAAAGTCGGCGAGGAGCAGCTCTTCTACCTCATGAGCCGCGGCCTGTCCGAGGCCGAAGGGACCGCGATGATCGTGAACGGCTTCATCGAGCCGATCGTGAAGACCCTGCCGATGGACTACGCGATCGAGATGAACCGCCTCATCACGCTGCAGATGCAAGGCGCCATTGGCTAGTACGGCGGCACTCACGCCGGTCCCGCTGCTGCTCGACCACGAAATGGTCGGGCAGCACAGTCTCAGGCGCGGTGAGCCCACCTGGCTGCGCGAAGCGCGCCTCGAGGCGTTCTTGCGGTTCACGCCGGATGCCTGGCCGACCGGCGAGGAGGAGGAGTGGCGGCGCTTTCCGCTGAAGGACCTGCCGGTCGGGCCGCTCGTCTCGACGCTCGACCATCTCCCGGGAATTCAGTTCAAGCTCGAGCCTGACGCGATCGCGGCCGGTGTGATCTTCAAAGGTCTTCTCCGCGCGTCGCTCGACAATCCCGAGCTGGTCCGGCCCCACATCGCCCCCGGCGACGGGATCTCCTCTCACGCCGCTTTCCGTGCGCTCGCGGATGCGCTCTGGTCGGCCGGCAGCTCGTTCGTGCACGTGCCGGCGGGGGTCGAGGTCAAGCAGCCTCTCGTGCTGGAGAAGGCCTGGCCGGCGAGCAATGAGGCGATGCTGACGCGGACGATCGTCGTCGCGGAGCGCGACTCATCGGTGACGCTCGTCGAGGACCTCACCTCGGAGGGCGAGGCGCCGCGCATCGCGGTACCGCACGTCGAGGTGCACGCCGGCGCGGGTGCCCGCGTGACCTACGTGGGTATTCGCCGATTCGCTCCGGGCGTGCTCGATCTTGGCTTCCAGCGGTTCCGATCGGCCCGCGATAGCGACCTGCGGAGCCTCAACGTGTTCGCGGGCGAGGGCCGCTCGAAGGTCGGGATCGAATCGGACATCGAGGGGGACGGCGCGACTGTGAAGCTCTTCGGCCTTGTAGCCGCCGGCGATAACCAGCGCATCGACGTCAACAGCTTCCAGCGCGTCGACGGAAGGAGCTCGCAGAGCGATCTCCTGTATCTCTCCGCCCTCTATGAGCGTGCGAAGGCGATCTTCTACGGGCTGATCCGAGTCGAACCGACCTCGCATGGCACGGGGAGCTACCAAGAGTGCCGGAACATGCTCCTCTCGCCAGAGGCCGGCGCCGATCCGATCCCGGTGCTCGAGATCCTCACCAACGACGTCGTCCGCTGCGGCCACGGCGCGACCGCCGGCGCGCTTGGGGACGAGGAGCTCTTCTACGCGATGTCCCGGGGATTCGACCGCGACCAGGCGCAGCAGCTCCTGGTCCACGGCTTCTTCCGACGCGTGATCAACGAGCTGAAAGACGAGCACGTTCGCCAGCGCGTGTTGAACGCCGTGCGTCCTCGGATCGGCAACATCGCCGAGATGGGCGTTCTCAACTGAGCATCGGGGGGCCGGGGCGGCAGAGCCCCTCCGATCGCTTCATCCCCGTCGCGCGCGAAGAGGACGTTCCGCCGGGCGAGGTCCGTGTGGTGCACGCCGGCGAGAAGAGTCTGTGTCTCGGCCACTGCGACGACGGCACGTGGGGCGCGATCGACAACGTGTGTACGCACGACGGCGGGACGCTTGGAGAGGGCGAGCTCGACGACTGCTTGGTCGAATGCCCGCGCCACGGCGCGCGATTCGACCTTGTCACCGGCGAGGTCCGCGCCCTGCCCGCCGTGTTCCCGGTGAACGCCTATCCGGTGCGAGTGGTCGATGGCCGCGTCGAGGTGGATGTCAGCGTTCCGACCCGGGAGCTCGAGATCGGCTGAACGCCGCCGGCGCTAACTACTAGAAGGCCTTCTAACTCGTACGAAAAGCCGTCCGCACAGTGACACGATCGCGGCATGGCTGAGCACACTTTCGACAGCACCGCGTCGCGGCTTGGATCCATCGATCGATATTCCCCCGCCGTCTTGCTCCCGCTTGCCCTGGTGTTCGGCCTGGCGGCGCAGCTCCTCTTCTATGGTGTCGCGATCGGGATCAATCTCGGGATCGCAACCATCGTGCTCCTCGGCGTGGCCTGGCGGGTTCGACCCGCGGGCGCACGGATAGATCGGTCCGATCGCTGGATCGCGCCGGCGACGATCCTCTTCGCCGGCCTGCCGGCGCTGCGTACCGATCTGATGCTCCTGCTCTTCGATCTTCCCGCGACGCTCGTCCTGGTCACGATGGCGGCCGTCTCCTTCGCCGGCGTGCCGCTCACACGACGCGCCCTCGACGTCCTGTTCGTTCTGGGACTCATCGTGGCCGGGCGGATCCTCGCCGGTGGCGCCGTGCTTCTCGCCGCGCTTCCCGAGCTGGGTCGTCCGCTCGCGCGTCGCACCGGAGGGCGGATCGTCTCCGTTGGGATCGGGATCGCGCTGGCGTTCCCTTTTCTCGTGGTGTTCGCCCTTCTGTTCGCGAGCGCCGACGCTGTCTTCTCGAGTGCGCTCCGTAACGTCTTCGACTTCAAGCGCTGGTCCATTGGCGAGCTGATCGGCAGGGTCGTTCTCGCTGCGTTCGTCGCGTGGCTCGCCGGCGGTCTCTTCGTCGTATCGGGGCGTGGCGCGGAGACGACCTTCGCGCCAGTGCTCCCGCGGCTGCGCGGCATCCTGAGCTCGACGGCCGGGACGACGATGCTGCTCGCGGTCGATGCCCTCTTCGCCTTCTTCGTCGCGCTGCAGATCGCGTATCTGTTCGGCGGCGTCGACACGCTGAACGCGACGGGCTTGACCTACAGCGAGTACGGAAGGCGCGGCTTCTTCGAGCTCATCGCGGTCGCCGTCGTGGCGGGCGGGCTTGTCTACTCCGTCGAGCTCGTCGTCGCGCGGCGGTCACGGACCTACGTGGCCGCCGCCCTGGCGCTGGTCGTCGCGACCGTCGTCGTGGTCGTATCGGCCGCTTACCGGATGCAGCTCTACCAGCTCGCGTACGGATGGACCGAGCAGCGCTTCTACGCGCTCGCCGGGATCGGCTGGCTCGGCGCGGGCTGCGTGGTCGCCGCGACCCTCATCTGGCGCAACGAGACCCGATGGCTCCTGCACGCAGCCGGGCTGCTCGGCCTCGCGGGCGCGCTCGTCGTCAATCTCATCGGCCCGAGCGCGTTCGTCGCGCGCCAGGATCTCGAGCGCATCGTCGACCCGAGCGGCCTACCCGACGACGCGCGCCGCGCGCTCGATGTCTACTACCTCGGCTCGCTCGGCGACGGCGCCGTGCCGACGCTCGTGGAATATCTCCCGCGCCTCGGAGCCTCCGATCGGCAGGCTCTGGGATCAGCTCTGCGCACGTTCGCATTCGAAACGCGCGATCTCTCGATCGGCCCGTGGCAGGCGCTCAACGTGGATCGCCTTCGGGCTCGCGAGGCCCTGCTCGGCGTGGCCGACGAGCTCAAGAACTACCCCCTACTGCGGTTCGGAGTGCCCATCGCGGACCGGCGCTGACATGCCGTGGGCCACCACGGTCCGCTTCGTCGTTCGACTTGTGTGCATCGGCATCTGGCTTCTGATCGGCTTCTACTGGCTTGGGGTCATCCGCAGCGGCAGCCGGCGCTCGGCCTCCGAGGGCGGTGGACTCGAGGCGTTGCTCATCCTCTTCGTCCTGGTCTGCGTTCTTTGGATCGCCGGCACGCTGACCTCTCGCGTCGTTCGATCGGGGACGCTGGCGGCGATCTTCAGTGGGGGAGCCGTGGCCCTCGCGCTCTTCGCGGCCGTCGGTCCCTGGCTGCTGAACGAATGGATCCGTGGCGGCGATTTCACGAGCTATGGATGGGTGATCCGGCAGGGATATCCGTGCAGCGCCATGGGAGGCGGGCCGGGGACGCTCTGGGTCTTTGGGACCTGCTGGCTCGTCGCGTTCGCCGCGCTCGTGTATGCACTGCTTGGCCGGGATCTGACAGTTCAAGTCGCGGCGGTCGGGATCGCCGTCGGAACACTCCTCCTCACGGTGACCGCGGCGGCGATGTTTCCCGCCCCGGAGGTCTTCGCCGCCGCCCTCGGCTGCCGCTAGGGCGGGAGCCGAGTCCGCCTTTGGCAGCCGTCCTGCACTCGCGGGTCGACGCAAAGGAGGCACGCATGGAAGAGAAAGAGGTCATCGAGAAGCGCACCATTCGTCGTGAGGAACCGACAAAGAAAGTCACGAACGTGAACGTCGGACCCGACGGTACGACGAACGTGCAGCAGAGCGGCGACGAGGTGGTCGAGGAAGAGCACGTCATCGAGAGGCACGAGCACCGGCCGTAGAGCTGAGGCCGCTCTCGGCGGTATTCTCGAAGGCGCACTTCTCTGGATATCCGCCGGGAGGGCCTTCTCTTGATCAGCATGGCTGCGCGTGACCGCGTGAAGCTCGCCATCGACCAGCTCGAAGAGGAATTCCACGTCTATGACGAGAAGGCGAACGACGACACGCTCGACTCCTACGAGGCGGCGCTGAACCGCGGGAAGGCGATGGGCTTCCAGGAGGCTGCGCACTTCGTGAAGTCCGCGCTCCACGACATCGACGTCAAGAGCCTCTGATTGAGCATGATCACGGCGATCGTCCTGATCACCGCGGAGCGGGGCGCGCTGCCGAAGCTCGGTGAGACCCTTGCCGGGGTCGCCGGGGTCTCAGAGGTCTACTCGGTCACCGGTGACATCGACTTCGTCGCGATGGTGCGGGCGCGCGAGCACGACGAGCTCGCTGACATCGTGACCCGCCGTATCGCGCAGGTGCCCGGCGTCGCGCGTACGCAGACCCACGTCGCGTTCAAGGCGTATTCGCGGCACGACCTCGAGTCGATGTTCGCCGTCGGAGCGGACAAGCCCTGATCGCGCGGGCGTGGCGCTTCGCTCCCATCGCAGGCGTTCCCGCCAACTAGACTTCGTTCGATGCAGGCCGTCGTCATGGCCGGCGGCGAGGGGAGCCGCCTCCGTCCGCTGACGATCAACCGCCCCAAGCCGATGGTGCCCATCGTCGACAAACCGTGCCTTGGGCACATCTTCGAGCTGCTCAGACATCACGGCATCGAGGACTCGTTCGTGACCCTTCAGTACCTCGCCTCGGCGATCCAGGACAGCTACGGCGACGGCGGCGCGATCGGCATGCGCCTTCGTTACAGCATCGAAGAGTCGCCGCTTGGGACGGGCGGCTCGGTGCGGCAGCTCTACCAGGACCTCGAAGGGACGTTCCTTGTCATCTCGGGCGACGCTCTCACGGACATCGACCTCTCGAAGGTCATTGCGTTCCATCGCGAGCGCGGTGCCGCCGTCACGCTGACGCTGGTGCACGTGCCCAATCCCCTCGAGTACGGCGTCGTCATCACCGATCCGGACGGAAAGATCACGAAGTTCCTCGAGAAGCCGTCGTGGGGCGAGGTCTTCAGCGACACGATCAACACCGGCATCTACGTGATCGAACCGCGCGTCTTGGAGCGGTTCGCGTCCGGCGAGGTGTTCGACTTCAGCAAGGATCTCTTCCCGCGGTTGCTCGCCGAAGGCGAGCCCCTCTTTGGATACATCGCCGAGGGGTACTGGACGGACATCGGATCGATCGGCGAATACGCGCGAGCGAACGCCGACCTGCTGCGCGGCAAAGTGAAGTGCGAGGGACTTGGCAACGAGCTGTTGCCCGGCGTCTGGACCGCGGGCGACGTTGACATCAACGAGTCCGCGAAGCTCACCGGTCCGATCTACCTCGGCGAGGGTGTAAAGATCGGCCCGCACGTCGAGATCATCGGACCCACCGTACTGCGCGACTACGTGTCCGTCGACGTCGGCGCGATCGTCGACAGCTCGATCGTCTGGCGCAACACCTACATCGGCGAGCGCTCCGAGCTGCACGGCGCGATCGTCGGCCGTCAGTGCGCGCTCAAGTCACGGGTGGTCCTCGAAGAGGGGAGCGTCATCGGCGATCACTCGGTCGTGAACGACCACGCGCGCGTCCGTGCGCAGGTCAAGGTCTGGCCCGACAAGCAGATCGAGTCAGGAGCGGTCGTAAGCTCGAGTCTCATCTGGGGCGCGCAGGGCCGCCGCGCGCTCTTCGGCCGTTTTGGCGTGACGGGCATCGTCAACATCGACCTCACGCCCGAGTTTGTTGCACGCCTCGGGGCGGCGTACGCGTCCACGCTCCCGCAGAGCGCGACGATCACCATGAATCGCGACCAGCACCGCTCGAGCCGCATGCTGAAGCGAGGCCTCATGAGCGGGATCGTGAGCGCCGGCGTCCACGTCGCCGACCTGTCGCAGGCGCCGCTCCCGATCGGACGGTTCCACACACGGCGTATCGGCGCAGCCGGCGGCGTGCATGTGCGCGTCTCGCCCTTCGACCAGCGCGTCTGCGACGTGAAGTTCTTCGACAAACAGGCGCTCGACATGGACAAGGCGCAGGAGCGAAAGGTCGAGACGATCTTCTTCCGCGAAGACCTGCGGCGCGTCTCGTTCGAGGACGTCGGTCGCATTTTCGAGTCGCTACGGGTCGGCGAGGCGTACAGCGACGCGTTCCTGGCGGAGGTCGCGCGGCGCAAGGAGATCGCCGAGGCGAAGCCGAAGATCGTCGTGAACTACTCGCACGGCACGGCCGCACAGTTCCTGCCACAGCTTCTCAACGCCCTCGGTGTCGAGGTCGTCGCGATCAACGGCGTGGTGTCGGAAAACGTCGGGTCGCGCTCGTTCGAAGAGTTTCAGGAGGAGCTGAGACAGCTGGCGGTCCTCGTGCCCGCGCTCGGAGCCTCGCTCGGCGTGATCATCGACGCCGGAGGCGAGAAGGTCTTCGTCGTGGACGACCGCGGGCGGATAGTGAACGACATGCATTTCCTGGCCGCGTTCGTCTCGCTCACCGTCCGGCTCGCCCCGGGGGTGGTCGCAGTGCCTGTCTACGCGCCCTCCTCGATCGAGCAGATCGTGGTCTCGTACGGCGGGCGCGTGCAGCGCGTCCGGGCATCGGCCGAAGCGCAGATGAGCCTCGCGGCCCGCGAACACCCGCTCCTCGTCGGCGATGGCGTGGGCGGGTTCATCTTCCCGCGCTTCCACCCATCATTCGACGGCCTTTTCGCGACCGTGCGGCTGCTCGAGCTCCTTACCACCGCCAAAGAGACACTCGCCGAGGTCGTCGACGCGACACCGCCGGTGCACGTCGCCCGCCTTCAGGTGGACTGCCCATGGGAGCAAAAGGGGCGCGTCATGCGCATCCTGGCGCAGGATCCACAGACCGAGCGCACGCGCCAGGTCGACGGCGTGAAACATCAGAACGACAGCGAATGGGTGGTTGTGCTGCCCGACGCGGATCGCCCGCTCTTCAACGTGTATGCCGAAGCGAAGGATGACGAGCGGGCCTGGATGCTTGCACACGAATACGCCGAGCGGCTCGAGAAGCTGCGCGCGACTTGAGCGTCCGCATCGCGATCGCCCAGTGCAGCCCGGCCCTCGGTGCGGTACGGCGGAATCTGGAGATGCACGCGAGCTGGATCGCTCGCGCCCGCGAGGCAAGGGCGCGGCTTGTCGTCTTTCCCGAGCTGTCGCTGACCGGCTACTACCTGAAGGACCTTGCCGCGGACGTCGCATGCGCGGCTGATGACCCGCAGCTCGCGCCGATCGCCGAGGCATCGCGCGACATCGACATATCTGCCGGCTTCGTCGAGCGCTCCGCCGACGCCAAGCTGCATATCGCGCAGGGGTACTGGTCCAAGGGCAAGCTCGTGCACGTGCACCGCAAGGTCTACCTGCCGACGTATGGCATCTTTGACGATGGCCGCTACTTCGGGCCGGGGGATCGCTTCGAAACGTTCAAATCCGTCGGTGGATCGACTGGCGTCGCGATCTGCGAGGACCTGTGGCACGTCTCGACGCCCTACCTCTACGCCGCGGCGGGCGCGACGGTGGTGCTCGCGCCGTCGGCGAGCCCGGGCAGGGGGGTGGCCGAGGGAGGGGACCTCGGCACCGCCGAGTCCTGCCGGCTCATGGACCGCTTCTATGCGCAGTACCTCACGGTCTACGTCGTCTACGTGAACCGGGTCGGGCACGAGGACGGGATCGCGTTCTGGGGAGGCTCGGAGATCGTGGCTCCCGATGGGACGGTGGTCGCGCGCGCTCCTGAGTTCGACGAGCACCTCCTCGTCGGCGAGATCGACACGGATCTCGTCGCGCGTGAGCGCGCTCGCAATCCGCTCCTCCGCGACGAACGCGAGGACATCGTCCTCCGCAATGTCGCGGGACGCCTCGGGCTACCACTCGAACGTCGTGACTGACGTCCTCTCCAGGACCGGCGTCATCCGGCCGGATCCGAAAGACCCGTCGCCGCTGCGGATCGATGAGGCCCTCGTGCGCAAGATGCTCGTCCTATTCATCCGCGATGAGACCCTCAAGGCGCGCCTCAAGCGCGCTGTCGTCGGCGTCTCCGGGGGCGTCGACAGCGCGGTATCGGTCGCGCTCGCGAGCCACGCGCTGGGCCCCGAGAACGTTCTGGGGCTCTTCACACCCTACCGGCACTCCAGCGAAGACTCGCGGCGGCACGCGCGCCAGGTCGCGAAGAAGTTCGGCTTCACCCTCGAGGAGGTGCCGATCACCGCGCAGGTGGATGCCTACTTCCGCTCCGCGCCGATCGACGAGAGCGATCCGAAGATCCGTATCCGTATGGGGAACAAGATGGCTCGGGAGCGCAAGAGCATCGAGTACGACCGCTCGTGGCCAGACGGACTCGTGATCGGCACGAGCAACAAGACCGAGCTTCTCCTCGGCTACGGCACGCAGTTCGGCGACATGGCCTGCGCGATCAACCCGGTCGGCGATTTATATAAGACGCAGCTCCGCGAGCTGGCGCTTCATCTCGGGATCCCCGAGGAGATCGTGCGCAAGCCTCCGACGGCGGAGCTCTGGGTCGGTCAGACCGACGAGGACGAGCTTGGGTTCACGTACGCCGACGCCGACCTGATCCTCTATCACATGGTGGATCGTCGCCTCCGGCCATCCGAGCTGATCGGCGCTGGATTCGATGCGCCACTCGTCAACCGAATCCGCGAAATGGTGCGCAAGAGCCACTACAAGCGCGTGATGCCGCTGATCGCCAAAGTCAGCCTCCGCACGGTGGGCCACGACTTCCTCTATCCCCGCGACTGGGAAGCTGACTGACTTCTCGAGTCGAAGTCGCGGGGCCGACCGAAACCCTCTCATCGCGCCGGGGTCCCCCCGGTCTCCGCGGCCGGCTCCCCGTCGCGCGGGGGCCCTCGGTCGGCCCCGCGCCATTGCGCTTGGGGCTCGGCTACACATTCGCGTTGGCCGCGGCCGCCAGCTTCGGTATTGGAGGAGTAATAGCGAAGTCCGCTTTCAATTCGCTTGCCCCATCCGTTCTCGCCGAGTTCCGCGTCTTCTTCGCATTTCTCATCTTTCTCGGCATCTTCGGCGCGCTTCGTCCCCGAGAGCTCCGCATCCGGCGATCAGATCTACCGATCTTTGCCATCTTCGGCATCGTCGGGCTCGCCGGCGTCTCGCTCGTCTATTACGAAGCGATCAAGAGAATCCCGGTCGGCGTCGCCCTCGTCATCGAGTACACCGGCCCGCTCCTGCTCCTCGTCTACGCGCGGCTGCGCGGGCGCACCGTCGGGGGACGGCTCTGGATCGCGGGCGGGCTCGCGATCGTGGGCTGCTTCTTCGCGGCCGGTGCATACGACGCAGGTCTGCGTGAGCTCAACGGTCTCGGCCTCGCGCTCGCGGCGGCGGACGCATTCTTTTTCGCGCTGTATTTCGCGCTCGCCGAACGGCTCGGCGCCCGCTACACGACGCCGACGCTCCTGGTGTGGGGCTTCGGCTTCGCGCTGCTGGGCTGGAGCATCGTGCGGGCTCCCTGGACGCTCCCCTGGACCACGACGCCAGCCGACGTCTACGTGCAGATCGCCGAGGTCGTCGTGATCGCGACGCTCATCCCGTTCGCGCTGACACTCGCGGCGGTCCGCCTCATTCCCGCCGCGCGGGTGGGGCTCGCCGCAACGTTCGAACCGGTCATCGCCGCGGTCGCCGCTTGGCTGGTGCTCTCCGAGCGCCTGGAGATTCCTCAGATCGTCGGCGGCGTCGTGGTGCTGATCGCGATCGGCATCGCCCAGAGCCTGCGGCCGACCGCGGGAAGCGTCTGATCAGACGAGGGCGGCGCGGAGCTTCGCGGCGATCTCCTGTGCCTCGCCGTCCTTGTAGCCCCGCCTGATCCAGAGCATCGGACCCGTACCGGGCGAGAAGAGACGATCGCCCTTCCGGCGCGGGACGACGTGCGCGTGCATGTGGGGGACGCTCTGGCTGATGCGCGTGTTGATCGCCACGAGCGACCCTTCCGCGCCCAGCGCCGGCGCGAACGCGCGCGACACCCGCTGCACGGCGCCGAACAGCGGCGCAAGGAGATTTTCAGGTATGTCCTCGAAGGTCTCGATGTGCTCGCGCGAGATGACGAGCGTGTGGCCAGGAACGAGCGGCGCTCGATCGAGGAATGCCACGACCGCCTCGTCGCGATAGATCTCGTCGTGGGGCGCACCCTGGACGATCGCGCAGAAAACGCAGCCGGCGATTCGCCAAGCCTACCCGTACACGGCGCCGCCGCAAGGACCCGACCGCGAGATTCGAGCATCATCGAAGTGTTAGGAGCGCAACGGATGATCCAACAGCTGCGGATCTACCAGATCTTCGAGCACAACAAGGCCGCGTTCCATGCGCGCTTCCGCGATCACGCGATGCCCATCATGAAGCGATATGGCTTCGACTTCGTTGCCCTGTGGGAGGCGAAGTCCGATCGGGGTACGGACTTCGTGTACCTGCTCGCGTGGCCGGACCTGGCCACGAAAGACGCCGCGTGGCGTGGCTTCATGGCCGATGAGGAGTGGAAAGAGATCAAGCGTCTGACGAGCGCACGGCACGGCGACCTCGTCGGCGAGATCGAGGATCGAGTGCTGACGCCGACCGCGTACTCGCCCGTCGCGTCGCGATGAGCGCCTTCACCGAGTCCGAGATCGCTTAAAGCGCTAGCGACTAAGCGGACGACCTCACCTGACGCGACAATCAAGGAGTGGGGAAGCTCTACCTCGTCTCCACGCCGATCGGGAACCTCGAGGACGTCTCGCTTCGCGCGCTCCGCATCCTTCAGGAGGCGCACATGGTGGCGTGCGAGGACACGCGCCATACGCAGGTCCTGCTCCGCAAGCACAACATCCGCGCGAAACACCTGACGAGCTACACCGAGTTCAATCACCGTCGGAAATCTGCCGAGCTCGTCGGGCAGATGGACCGGGGCTGGGATGTGGCGCTGGTATCCGACGCTGGAACCCCGGCCCTCTCCGACCCGGGCGAGCAGCTCGTCGCCGCCGCGATCGCGGCCGGGCACGAGGTCATTCCGGTGCCCGGCCCGGCGGCGGCAATCGCGGCGCTCGTCGCGTCGGGGCTGCCGACGCGTGAGTTCACGTTCGTCGGCTTCCCCGAGAAGAAGAGCGGCGCGCGGCGGCGCGAGCTCGCGGAGCTTCTTGCGGCGGGGCGGACGCTCGTCATGTACGAGAGCCCCTTCAGGTTGGGTGACCTTCTCGCGGACCTCGCGGCGGTCTCACCGGACGCGCGCGTGGCGGTCGCGCGTGAGATGACGAAGGTGCACGAAGAGATCGTCCGAGGCACGGCGTCCGCCCTCGCAGCGCACTATGCTTCCGAGCGCCCGAAAGGCGAGATCACCGTGGTCGTCTCACCGGCCAACGATGCAGGAGGGCGCGTGCTTGGGGAGCGGGAGCCCGGATCGCAGCGTTGACGTCTTCGTAGAGATCCCGCGCGGCTCGCGTCAGAAATACGAGCTCGATCAGAAGACCGGCCGGATCCGGCTCGACCGAGTGCTTTTCTCGTCCGTGCACTACCCGGCCGACTACGGCTTCGTCATGGATACGCTCGGGAGGGACGGCGATCCGCTCGACGCCCTGATCGTCGTGGAGGAGCCCACGTTTCCGGGCTGCATCGTGCCTGCGCGACCGATCGGCACTCTGTTCATGAGCGACGAGCACGGGGAGGACGAGAAGATCCTGGCGGTGCCGGTCGGCGACCCCCGTTTCGACGAGGTCCGCGGGCTTGGAGACCTGGCCCGGCACTGGCTGCGCGAGATCGAGACCTTCTTCGCGACCTACAAGGAGCTCGAGAGCAGGAAAGCCGCCGATGTGAAAGGGTGGCACGATGCCGATGTCGCATGGCGATTGATCCAGGACGCCCGCTCGCGCGCGGTCGCGCGGCGATGAACCGCGAGTACCGCAAGTGGCGGAGCCCGGCGCTCGGGCGCGAGATGGAGCTGCTTGTATTCGGTGACAAGGGAACGCCTGTGCTGGTGTTCCCGACCTCGATGGGCCGCTTCTATCAATGGGAGGATTTCGGCCTGGTCGGGCACATGGCGCCGCGGATCGAAGCGGGCTGGCTGCAGCTCTGGTGCGTCGATTCGATCGATGGCGAGTCGTTCTACAACAGGGCGGCGTCACCACAGGATCGGGCGCGGCGACATCTCGCCTACGAGCGCTATCTCATCGACGAGGTCCTGCCGGCGATCCGCTCCGCCAACACCGTTGACTACCTCATCGTCACCGGCACGTCGTTCGGCGCATTTCACGCTCTGGCGTTCGTCACGCGCCGGCCGGGCATCGCGCGCAAGGCGGTGGGCATGTCCGGGGCGTACGACGCCGCGCGCTGGCTGAACGGCGAGCGCGACGGCGACGCGTACTTCGTGAACCCGCTTGCCTTCCTGCCGAATCTCCACGATGACCGGTATCTCGCGCCTTTGCGCGAGACCGAGATCGTCATCGCCACCGGCCGGGATGACCCCCATGTCGAGGAATCCAAACGTCTCGCCGGAATCCTCCAGGACAAGGGCGTGCCGGCCGCGCTGCACCTCTGGGACGGTTGGGCGCACGATTGGCCGTACTGGCGGGAAATGGTGGACATGTACATATGACC
>DASYSC010000065.1:0-3492 GCA_036003765.1 Candidatus Limnocylindria bacterium | reverse complement strand
CTTGTCGTGGCCCTCTCGCTCATAGGCGTGTTCGTGATGTTCCTCGCGTACAACGGCTTCGCGAATCCAGGGCAGGCCCCGTTCCTGATCGTCGGCTTCGGGTTCGGCGCATCGTTCGTCGCACTCTTCGCCCAGCTGGGCGGTGGCATCTACACGAAGGCCGCGGATCTGGGCGCGGACCTCGTCGGCAAGATCGAGGCGGGCATCCCCGAGGATGATCCGCGCAACGCCGCCGTCATCGCGGACCTGGTCGGAGACAACGTCGGCGACTGCGCCGGCCGCGGCGCGGACCTCTTCGAGTCGACGGCCGCCGAGAACATCGGCGCGATGATCCTGGGAGTCGCGATCTTCGCCGCGACCGGCAACATCGCCTGGATTCTCTTCCCGCTCATCGTCCGCGGGTTCGGCCTCCTCGCGAGCGTCGTCGGGATCTTCCTGGTCCGCGGTCGCGAGACCGGCGATCCGATGAACTCGCTCAACCTCGGGTTCTACGTGACCACCGGTCTGTCGATCCTCTTCATGGCGCTGGTCACGAACACCCTCCTCAATGAGAAGGGCGCCTGGTACTGGTACTTCTTCGCCGGTGTGGTCGGCATCCTCACGAGCCAGGCGTTCGTGTACATCACGCGCTACTACACGTCGGGTAACTCGCGGCCGGTAAAGGAGATCGCGCAGGCGGCCAAGACCGGGCCCGCGACGACCATCATCGCGGGCACGGCGGTCGGCTTCGAGACGACGGCGCCGTCGGTCATCACGATCTGTGTTGCGCTCTTCCTTGCGTACGCATTCGGTTCGCGCTGGAGCGACATCACCGGCTTGCCGAACGGTGGCGTCTACGGGACCGCCGTCGCGACGATGGGCATGCTCATGAGCGCAGCCTTCATCCTGGCGATGGACACATTCGGTCCGATCACGGACAACGCGGCGGGCGTCGTGACGATGGCGCGCGCATCCGAGGAGGTTCGGACCCGGATGGACCGCCTCGATGCCGCCGGGAACACCACCAAGGCGCTCACCAAGGGCTACGCGGTGGCGTCAGCCGCGCTCGCGGCGTTCCTGCTTTTCTCGGCGTACCTCGATCGCGTCGCGGAGCTGACCGGAAAGCCGTTCCACACCGTCAACCTCGCCAGCGTCAACGTCTTCTTGGGCGGGCTCCTCGGAGCGATGCTCGTGTACATCTTCTCGTCGCTCGCGATCCGTGCGGTCGGTCGCGCCGGAGCGGCGATCATCGAGGAAGTACGCCGTCAGTTCCGCGAGCACCCCGGGATCATGAGCGGTACCGAGCAGCCCGATTACGCGCGTGTCGTGGACATCACCACGGCGTCCGCGCTGCGGAACATGATCGCGCCCGGAGCGCTCGCCGTCCTCGCGCCGATCGTCGTCGGCATGCTTCTCAAGGCGGAGGCCGAGGCCGCCATGCTCATGGTCGGCACGATGGCCGGCGTGATCCTCGCGACCGTCCTCAACAACGCGGGCGGCGCATGGGACAACGCTAAGAAGTACATCGAGCTCGGCGAGCTCAAGGACGAGAGCGGCCGGGTGATCGGCAAGGGGACGCCCGCGCACGCCGCGGCGGTCGTGGGCGACACCGTCGGCGACCCGTTCAAGGACACCGCGGGGCCCAGCCTGCACGTGCTCGTGAAGCTCCTTTCGACGATCACCCTCGTCCTCGCCCCGCTGTTCATCTAGGCGGCACCGGCCCGGCTGGGGCTCGGAAGGGGCGACCCCTGGACACCCGGTGGCATCGTGTTCATTCGCGCGACATCGCAAGGCGGGACAAAGATCATGCTGGTATCACCTGCGGGGGGAGCCCCGCTGAGTCTTTACACGGACGCGCGCCCGCTCGGTCAGATCGCGTTCTTTAGTCCGTGAAGTCTATCGACTTCAACGGCGATCTCGGGGAAGGCGCCGGGACCGACACCGCGATCATGCCGCTTGTCACGAGCGCGAACATCGCGTGCGGCGGACATGCCGGCAACGAGAACACGATGCGGACGGCCGTCGAACTGGCGATGAAGAACAAGGTCGCGATCGGCGCGCATCCGGGCTACCCCGACCGAGAACGATTCGGTCGCGTGCCGCTCGAGATGCCCCCACGCGAGCTGATCGAGTCGATCCGCCGTCAGCTCGACTCGCTCATCCGCATCGCCTCGCTCCTGGGCGCGCGCGTCACGCACGTGAAGGCACACGGCGCCCTCTACAACCAGGCGGAGCGCGACCAGACGACCGCCCGCAACATCCTCTTCGGCATACAGGCCGCGACCGGGGGCCACGCGCTCGTGGTCTTCGCGCCGCCCGGCTCGGCGATGTGGCAGGAGGCTCGGGGAGTGGGTATGCGCGTTGCGCGCGAGGGATTCGTCGACCGCGCGTACGAGTCCGACGGAACGCTCCGCTCGCGCACGCTTGCCGGCGCGCTTATCACCAACCCGGCCGACGCCGCGGCGCAGGCACTCTCTTTCGTGCGCAAGGGCGGCGTGACCGCGGCGGATGGGACCTTCCTCAAGGTCGAGGTGGATACGCTCTGCATCCATGGCGATACACCGGGTGCCGCGGACCTCGCCCGCGCGGTGCGCGATGCACTCCGCGGCGCGAATGTGAAGGTCGCGCCGTTCAAGTCCTGAACAAGACGCGGATCCGTCCGTTCGGAGAAAGCGCGCTCCTCGTCCAGATCGGTGATCGGATCGATGATGAGCTGGTCGCGCGGTCGCGCGCGATCGCGGATGCGTGGGATGCGCTCGGGCACGGGCCGTCGGTGCCGGCGTACGCCTCGGTCGTGCTTCGGTTCGATCCGCTGCGCCTCGATCCTCGCGACGCGGAGCGCGAGGCCGAACGCATCCTGTCAACGCTCGGTACGGCTATGGCCGCGCTGGGGCGTTCGATCGCTATCCCGACCGTGTACGACGGACCAGACCTGGACGAGACCGCCTCGCGGTCCAAGGTTTCACGCGACGAGCTCATCGGACTCCATTCCGGTCGGGATTACCGCGCGTACTTCCTCGGGTTCCTTCCTGGCTTCGCGTATTGCGGCCCGCTCGATCCGCGGATCGTCGCCCCGCGCCTCGGGCGTCCTCGCGAGCGCGTCCCTGCGGGAGCGGTGGCTATCGCCGATGGGCAGACCGCGGTCTATCCGCTCGATTCGCCCGGCGGCTGGCGGTTGATCGGTCGCACCGACCTGCGGGTCTTCGACCCGTCGAAGGATCCGCCGACCCTGATCCGGCCTGGCGACCGCGTGCGCTTCGTCGCGAAGTGATCCGGATCGAGGCGGCGGGATTGCGCGCCACCGTGCAGGACCGCGGCAGGTTCGGACACCTACGCGACGGTGTCCCGCCGGCCGGGCCCGCCGATCCCTTTGCGTTCGCCGCGGCGCAAGCGCTCGTCGGCAACGACCCGGGAGCAGCGGCGATCGAGATCATCGGCGGGACGTTCACCTTCACGTGTGACGATCGCCGTCTCGTTGCGGTCACGGGTCGGGACAGCGCGCTCCGCGCGCGA
>DASYSC010000064.1:0-15172 GCA_036003765.1 Candidatus Limnocylindria bacterium | reverse complement strand
CGGCCAAGACGCACCCCACATTCACTTCCACGTCCTCCCGAGGCACCACGGAGATGGCCTGCTACGTGAGTACCCAGATGCGAACCCGCGTACCTATGGCCCCGCGGACCCAGCGCTCGAGCGCATCGCCGAGCGCATTCGACGCGTAATGACCTAGCACGCCAGCGAAACCTGCACCAAGCCGATGCTCAGGATCTCAAGCAGCGTCTTCAGGCAGGATATGCCCCGCAAAAGGAGGCGGCCGTGCGTTTATCGCTCCTCCCCAAGAAGAGCGAGTTCTTCGTACTCTTCGAACAACACGCGCAAAACGCCGTCGAGGCGGCCGAGGCGCTCGCGAAGCTCTTCGGGGACTTCACCGAGGTCGAGAACAAGGTCCGCGACCTTCACGCAATCGAGCATTACGGCGACAAGCTGAACCACGAGATCATCCGCCACCTCAACGAAACGTTCGTGACGCCGCTCGACCGCGAGGACATCGTCGGCCTCGGCAGCAAGATCGACGACATCACGGACGTCTGCTACGACGTCTCCGAGCTCGTGCAGCTCTTCAAGGTCACGAGCATCCGGCCCCCCGCGGTGCGGCAGGCGCAGGTACTCGTGACGGCCGCCCGCGAAGTGCTCCTCATGCTCAAGACACTCGAGGGCTTGAAGAACCTCGAACCCCATTGGATCAAGATTCACACGCTCGAGAACGAAGGCGATCAGATCTGGCGTGAGGCCGTCGGCGAGCTGTTCGCAGGTTCGAACGATGCGATCGAGATCATCAAGTGGAAGGACATCCATTCGCTCGTCGAGGTTGCGATCGACCGGTGTGAAGATGTCGCGAACATCGTGGAGACCATCGTGGTGAAGCACAGCTAGGTGGGCAACGCCACGGTCCTGCTCGCGCTCGTCGTCCTGCTAGGCATCGTCTTCGAGTTCGTCAACGGCTTCCACGACGCGGCGAACGCCATCGCCACGGCGATCGCCACGCGCGTGCTGACGCCGCTCCAGGCCATCCTCATGGCGGGTGTCCTGAACTTCGTCGGCGCGCTCGCCGGCGAGGCGGTCGCAAAGACGGTGGGGGCCGGGATAGTAGACCCGAAGGTCGTCACGCAAGACATCGTCGTTGCCGCGCTGATCGCGGCGATCATCTGGGATCTGATCACCTTCGTCGTCGCGCTACCGACGTCATCGAGTCACGCGCTTGTATTCGGCGTGATCGGCGCCGCGCTCGCGTCGCACGGGCTCGAGGTCATCATCGCCCCGGGACTGCAAAAGACATCGCTCGGCATCGTGTACTCCCCGACCCTGGCGTTCGCCGGCGGCTACCTCTTGATGCTCGCGATCTACTGGGGCCTTCGGAACGTGAGCTATCGATTCGTCAACCGGTTCTTCGGACGCGCGCAGATCGCCTCGAGCGCGTATATGGCATTCAGCCATGGCGGCAACGATGGGCAGAAGACCATGGGCGTGATCGCGCTCGCGATCTACGCGTTCAACGGCAACCAGGGCGAGTTC
Source organism: Candidatus Limnocylindria bacterium (assembly GCA_036003765.1). Taxonomy (GTDB): domain Bacteria; phylum Chloroflexota; class Limnocylindria; order P2-11E; family P2-11E; genus 3-1-20CM-2-70-9. Next base: position 13,672 of record DASYSC010000064.1, on the reverse strand, counting down.
CACATCGACACATGGGTGAAGATCGTCTGCGCGCTCGCGATCGGTCTCGGGACCGCGACCGGCGGCTGGCGGATCATCCGAACGATGGGCATGCGCATCACGGCACTGAAGCCGGTAAATGGTTTCGCGGCGGAGACCGCGGCGGCCACTGTTATCGAGATCGCGACACGTCTCGGCATTCCCATTTCCACGACCCACGCCATCTCCGGCGCGATCCTCGGGGTCGGCGCCACCCGCCGCTTGTCGGCGGTCCGCTGGGGCATCGCCGGACGCATCGTCACCGCCTGGGTGCTCACCATCCCGGGGTGTTTCGTGCTCGGCTACGGGACCGCCACCCTTTTGCGCGCGGTCGGAGTGCATCCTTAGCGCCTTGACCGTCGCGAGCCGCAGGCCCGACCGCACGCGGTACGCGCCACCATCGCTTCCGCTCCCGCTGCTGCAGCGGCGGCGGCTGCTGGAGCGACTCGGGGGTGCGGAGCGCCACCGGCTGACGCTGGTGCATGCGGCCGCCGGCTACGGCAAGACGACCCTACTGGCGCAGCACGCCGACCTCCTCCGCGCCTCAGGGCGGCAGATGGCCTGGCTCACCCTGCAGCGCGGCGACGAGGACCCGCTCGTGCTCTTCACCGACCTCCTCGGCGCGCTGCGCCGCGATAACGCGGAGTTCGGCGAGCAGCTTCTGTCTTCGCTCGACCGCGGGCGCCGGCTCGAGCGGAGGCTCGCGCAGCTCGCGCAGGCGCTCGCCGACGAGCTCGCGCCGCTCGGGGACCTCGTCGTTTTCGTCGACGATCACCCGAGCGTGCAGGGCGGCGCAACTCTCGCCAGCTTCGGCAGCGAGCTCGTCGAGCTCCTTCCCGAGAGCACGCATCTGGTGCTCGCCACACGCCGGACGCCGCAGCTCGGGGGCCTGCCGCGCTGGCGGCTCGCCGGTTCGGTTCTCGATATCTCGGCGGCGGAGCTCGCGTTCACCCGTTCCGAGGCGATCGAGCTGCTGCGCGGCGAATTCGGCCTGGATTTGCCCGACCACGCCATCGACGCGATCTATGGGCGCACCGGTGGCTGGCCCGCGGGCCTGCGCCTCGCCGCCGCGTTCGTCCGCGAGCGCGGGTGGCGCGAGCTTGGCGAGTTCCGCGGGAGCGGCGCGGAGCTCTACGCGTACTTCAACAGCGAAGTCCTCGGTCGCGGGTCCCACGAAGATCAGGACACGCTCCTTCGCTGGTCACTCCTCGAGCGTCTCGAGGAGGACGAGTCGGTCTCGGCTGGCGGCGCATCCCGCGAGGTCGTCGCCTCGCTCGAACAGGCTGGCCTCGTCATGCGAGACGGCGCGGCGGGCGCCGGTCACCGCTTCCAGCCACTCTTCGCGGAATTCCTTCGCGCCCGCGCGCGCGAGCTCTTGCCCGCCGCGGAGATCGTCGAGCTCCATCGCGGTCACGCCGAGCGCGCGCTGTCGCGTGGCGACATCGACCGCGCGATCCATCACCTGCAGCGGGCCGGCGAGCACAAGCGCGCCGCACAGCTCGTTCGCGATCACGGCGAGCGTGTGGTGCAGAGCAGCGAGGTCGCGACGCTGCAGCGATGGCTCGATGGATTCCCGCCCGGTGTCGAGCGGCGGCTCCCGTGGGTGCTGCTCCTTCGCGGTCTTCTCCACCGCGTGCGCGGTGACTATGAGCGCGCGCTCGCGCACTACCGCGACGCGGCCGATCAGCTGCGACGCGCGCGCGACAACGAGGGTCTTGCGCGCGCACTCACCTGGTCGGCACAGGCGCTTCGCTATCTGCGACGGCCGCAGGAGGCCCTCGCGCAGGCTCGCGACGCGCAGGCGCTGATCGGCGAAGGCGCGTCGTCGCAAGCGGCGTGGATCTGGCATCTCATCGGTGGCTCTCACGCCGACCTCGGGGAGCTCGAGCAAGCGACCACCGCGCACCTGAAAGCCGAGGCGATGTTCTCCCTGCTTTCGGACCGGGCCGGCGAGCTCGCGGAAGCTCTCGCTCTCGCGCAGCTTCATCATCTGCTCGGCGAGCTCGACGTCGCGCAGCGCACGTATCTCCGCGCGCTCGCGCTTCAACAGAAGAGCGCGGACGTGACCGCGCTCTGCTGGGCCGAGGCAGGACTCGTCGATGTGCGGACCCGGCGCGGCGACACCGCGGAGGCGCTCGACACACTTCGACAGACGCTCGAGATAGCGAGTGCCAACGATCTCCGTCTGGCACAAGCCGCGATGTGCGCGACGCTCATGACCGTGCACTCACTCGCCGCCGAGCGCGGTGCGGTCGAGGAGGTGTACCGCGCGGGCGTCGAGCTGAGCCGCGATCAGGGTGACGATCGCATCATCGCCGAGCTGCATGCGACAGCGGCTGAGCTGCGCGCGCTACGCGGAGAAGCGGCCTCGGCGCACGACGCGCTGCGCGCCGCGGAGGCGATCGCCGCGTCAGCCTCTGGACCGGTCGCGGGTATCCGTGCGGCAATCGCGCGCGGATCGATCCTCGAGGCAGAGGGCGACCGCGACGGCGCGTTCAAGGCTTACGGCGAAGCCCGCGCCTCGGCCGGTGCCATCGGTGCGCGCTACCTCGAGGTGAAGGCCACCCTCCTCGCGACCGCCGTCGCCGACTGGATCGTCGAGGCGACCAAGCCCGCGCTGCGGGCGGTCGCCGCCGAGCGCTATCGCGATTTCCTCTTGCTGCGGCCGGCGCTGACCGACGCGTTGCGTCAGCGACTTCCCGACCTGGAGCTCCCGCCGGAGGAGACGCGCTCCCTCGCCCTGCTCCTTCAGCCCGCTCCTGTCGTGTCGGCCACCGCTGCGCAGAGCGTGCCTTCCGCTGCCGCGGAGAGCATCCAGGCATTCATGCTCGGACCGTTCGAGCTGCGTGCGAGCGGCGCGCGGATCAGCGATCGCGGCTGGCGGACAAGCAAAGCGAAGGAGCTCTTCGCGTTGCTGCTGCTCGATCGCCGGGCCGTCTCGCGCGACGACCTCGTCGCGCAGCTCTGGCCCGAAACGGATGCGGCCTCGGCGCTCTCCAACTTCCACTTCACTTTGCACGCGCTCCGCAAGGCACTCGCGTCCGCTGGTGCGTCAGAGGCGACGAGCGTGGTCCGCACCGATGCCGGATATCGACTGGCGCTCCCGCTGTCGATACATGTCGATCTCGAGGTCTTCCGGCGCTCGCTGCGAAGAGGTCGCGAGGCGCGTGATGCAGGACGATCGCGCGAGGCCGTTCAGCACCTGCGCGCCGCGGTCGCCGTGCACCGCGGCGAATTCCTCGCGGACCTAAGCGCGCCATGGATCGATCGGCAGCGCGAGGAGACGGACCGTCAGCTCGTCGTGGCGGCGAAAGAGCTCGCGACGCTCGAGCTCGAATGGAAAGAGCCGCGAGAAGCGATACGTCCGCTCGAGAAGCTGCTGCAGCGCGAACCGTACGACGAGGAAGCCCATCGCCTGCTGATGCGCGCGCACCACGAGTCCGGAGATAACGCTCTGGCTATGCGTCACTACCAGGCCCTCGAAGCCATGCTCCGCCGCGATCTCGGCGCGGAGCCGGAGGCGGCGACGCGGGAGCTCCACCAGCGCATCAAGCGGAGTAGTGCAAAGGACCCGGGTTAGCCCGGCATGTACTCGACGCCCGCCAATCAACCCGCCTCGTAATCAACACGGACCGCGCGGCTTCATGCAGTTGATGGAGCGCGGCATCCGAGATGTGTCGCATGCGTTTCGACCGTCGCTCGGACGCACCCCAAACCATTGCGCGGTCGCCTGCTTCGGTGAACATCACCCGAGCAGGGGATGACCTCTGCCGCACGGGTGGGTAGTACTCGGGTTGGGAGTTTCGGGGGAAATGACAGGACGCACGGGTGGGGTACTGCGGCACTGTGTCGCGCTCTTCGCCGCGTCCGTTCTCCTCCTCGCGGCCCTCCCTGGAACGAACTGGACGGGAGCTCCCGTCGACCCCGCGCTCGCCTCCGGCGGCTTCGCGCTCGTTCGCGTCGGCCACGGCACCGCCGGCGCGGTCGCAGCGGAGGCTCGCGCCGCCGGCGCGACCGAGGTGGCCGCCCTCGACGAGATCGACGTCGTCACGGCACGAGTCTCGGAGCACGCGGTGCAGTCCCTTCGGAGCGACCCTCGGGTGGCATTCATCGCGGCGGACACGACCGTCACGGCCGCCGGCAAGGTCAAGAATTTCGAGAAGCCCACCGGCAAGCCCAGCCCAGGGGTTGAAGTGGTCAGCGCCGAGCGCGCCTGGTCGAAAGCTACAGGTCGCGGCGTGACGGTCGCGCTCATGGACACCGGCGTTGCGCGGCACCCGGACCTCGAGGGATCGGTGCTGGCGCAGATCGATTTCGTCGGCGACGGTGCCACGCAACTCGACCCGAGCGGCCACGGCACGTTCGTGGCAGGGCTCATCGCCGCACACGGCGAGACGTTCAAGGGCGTCGCGCCCGACGCGAAGCTCGTCTCCCTTCGCGTGCTCGATCAGAACGGCGAGGGGACGATGCATGCGGTCCTGGCCGCCTTCGATTGGGCCCTTCACAACCGCTCCGCCTTCCACATCCGTGTGCTCAACCTCTCGTTCGGGGCGAAGCAGACGACCTCGTACCACAGCACCCTTCTCGCCGGCGTCGCCGAGTCGGCTCACTTCGCGGGTGTCGCCGTGGTCGCGGCCGCCGGGAACGACGGGCCCGGATTCCGCACCGTCAGCATGCCGGGCGCCGATCCGTTCGTGATCACTGCCGGCTCGCTCGCCGACCAGGGGACTCCAGGTTGGGGAGACGACCGGGAGTCGGTCTTCAGCAGCCGCGGTCCGACGCGCGACGGCTTCACGAAGCCGGACGTGCTCGCGCCGGGCGAGCACGTCGTGTCGCTGCGCGTCCCAGGGGTGGCACTCGATAGGGTCGGCGATCCGACCGCTTCCCCCTACGCGCGCCTCAGCGGCACCTCGGCGTCGAGCGCAATGGTCGCCGGTGTCGTTGCCCTGGTGCTGCAGGCGCACACGAACTACTCGCCGACGCAGGTGAAGGGCGCGCTCGTCGCGGGCGGCCGCGATTTGACGGGCACGAGGACACCCGCGGCCAACGCGCTCGATGCGCTCACCGCGCGCCCGGCACTGGTGAACGCGGGCGTGGCGCCATCGGCGGTGCTCATGAAGGTACTTGTCGCGAGCGGTCAGATCGCGGGCAGCGTGAACTGGGACGGAATCGCCTGGGAAGGCATCGCGTGGGAGAGCGTCACTTGGGAGGGCATCACATGGGAGGCCGTGTCATGGGAGAGCGTTACCTGGGAAAGCGTTACGTGGGAGGCACGTTCGTGAAAGGCCGGATCGATCTCTACGTCGGAACGGTGGCGTTCGCCGGACTCATAGCGCTCATGGCCGCGTCGAGCACGCAAAGGACGGACGCGCTCGACCCGATCATGCTCGCGGTGCTGGTGGCGCTCGCATGCGTCGCCCAGCGCGTACCTGTGTTCCTGTTCCGATCAAGTGCGATCTCGGTCTCGTTCGCGGCCGTGATCGCGGCATACGTGCTCTACGGGACAGGGGCGGCGGTATGGGTGAGCCTCGCGCAGGCGCTCGTGAACTCGATGACCCCGCGCCGCAAGCCGATTCGCAAGGTGGCTTTCAACTTCGGTTCGTTCGCGCTCTCGGCGTTCGCCGCCGGCGAGCTCTACCGGCTCACCGGCGGGATGACCCCACCGAGCGCCATAGGACCCACGCTCCTCTCGGTCGCGCTGTCGGCCGGGGCGTACTTCCTCGTGAACACCTCGCTTACGGCGATCGCGATCGCGATGTCCGAGGGCCAGAGCGTCGTCTCGGTGTGGCGGACGAACTACAGCTGGATGCCCGTGAACTTCGGCGCCACCGCGGTGCAGGGCGCAGCGCTCGCGCTCGCGTACCAGGCCCTCGGCCTCTTCGGTGTCTTCGTGTTCACGGTGCCGCTCTGCGTCGCGTGGTTCTCCTTCCGTCTGTACATGTCGAAGTCCACGGAAGTTCGCCAACGGAATGAGGAGCTCAGCACGGTCAACGAGCTCCTGCGTCAGACCAATGACCGGCTCGAGCAGTCGCACGTCTCGGTCATCGGAGCGCTGATCGGAGCGCTCGAGGCAAAGGAGTCGCACCTATCCGGTCACGCGGCGGCGACGATGCACTACTCGGTCGAAGTCGGCCGCAGGCTCGGTCTCGGAGCGGACGAGATCGCCGGGATCAAGCTCGGCGCGCTCTTCCACGACGTCGGCAAGATCGGCGTTCCCGAGTCGCTCCTCTCCAAGCCGGCCGAGCTCACCGACGAGGAATGGATCGAGATGCGGGCTCACCCGACTATCGGCGCGAGCCTCCTCGGCAACGTGCCGATGCTCGACCGCATCCGTCCGATCGTGCTCGCGCATCACGAGAACTTCGACGGCACGGGCTACCCGGCCGGGCTCAAGGGCAGCGAGATCCCGCTCGCCGCGCAGATCATCTCCGTGGCCGACTCGTACGACGCGATGACCAGCGAGCGGCCGTACCGCATCGCGCTCCGTCCCAAGCAGGCGCTGCGCGAGCTCCGCGCCAACTCCGGGACTCAGTTCAACCCGGTGGTGGTCGAAGCGTTCATCCAGGTCGTCATCGAGGAACGCCGCCGCGCCGCGCGCGGAAAGGCGCCAGTACACGGACATCGGCACGTCTACCAGCAGGCGCTCGAGGCCGTAAAGGTCGCGAGCTAGAGGGGTTCGGAATGAAGATCACACGCACACTCAAGGCATTGCTCATCGGGACGGTGCTCACACTCTCGTTGTTTGCGGCAAGCGGCACAGCGTGGGCCGATGACGCAGGCATCAGCTGGGAGCAGGTCCCGACCGCGCCGGACCCGTTGGGGGTCGGTTTCTAATGAAAATGAACCGGGCAATGAAGACGCTGCTCGTCGCGGTGGTGCTCGCGCTCTCGCTCTTCGTAGCCAGCGGTACGGCCTCGGCCTACGACCTGGGGCTCAGCTGGGAGCAGGTCCCGATCGCGCCGGACCCGATCGGGATCAGCTGGGAGCTGTGACGCTAGGCCCCGACGAATTCCGGTAGCGCGAACAGGTCTTCGAGGGAGCGGACGACGCGGTCAGGGACCGCGTCGCCCGCGGCCCGGTCCAGCGACCCCTCTTCGGTCAACCCCGTCGTGATGAGCACCCCGGTCGCGCCAACACGGTGCGCGGCGACCATGTCGTAGTCCGTCGAGTCTCCGACCACGACGACGCGCTCCGCGTCCTTCCCCGCGCGGCGGATGGCCTCCTGGAAGAGGAACGGCTCCGGCTTGCCGATGCAGATGGCGCGCGCCCCTGCGGCGACCTCGATCGCGGCCACGATGGTGCCCGCGCCGGGTAGCAGTCGGCCTTCAACGGGATAGGCGCGGTCGCGGTTCGAGCACACAAAGTGCGCGCCGGCGATGACCGCGCGCTGCGCCTCCGCGATCTTCGCGTACGTGAGGTGGAGGTCGAGCCCGACGACCACCGTGTCGGGTGGCGGCGGCAGGTCGAGCCCCACGATGTAGCGGCGCATCGCACCCGGATCCACACCGTCGGCCGCGGCGTCCGGCGGAGGTAGCCGCCCGGGAAGATCGGCGGCCGCCCGGACGGGAATCCCGACCTCGCGGATCTCCTGCCGCAGGCCGTCGGCCCCGATCACCAGGACATCGTTCGACCGGGGCCGGCGGCGCTCGAGGTAGTGCGCGGTCGCGTAGCCGCTCGTGACGATGTGCTCGCGGTCGCCGCCAAGCCCGAGCTGTTGGAGACGCCGCAGGTACTCGTCCCGCGTCGCGGTGGAGTTGTTCGTGGCGAAGAAGACGTCCCATCGCGCACGTCGCAGCCGATCGAGCGTCTCGCGCGCGTATGGCATGACCTGCGCACCGCGGTAGAGCACGCCATCCATATCGAAGATCGCGATCGGCACGTGGAGAGGCTAGCGAAGCCAGACCCGCGGACCGATCGCCCAGACGCCGGCCGGACGTTCGCCGAAGGCATCGATGATCCGCCGGACGGTGAAGTCGCTGATCGGCCTGGGCAGCACGTTCGGCGAAAACCACCCGAGCTCGGTGATCTCCGCCTTGTCGGCCACCCGCGGCTCGCCACGGGCCCGCGCGCGGAAGACGAAATGGTGCGCGTCCGGAGGTTCCCAGTACACCCCGACGAGTCGCTCGACATCGAGCTCGATGCCGACCTCCTCGAGCGCTTCGCGGCGCGCGGTCTCTTCGGCGGACTCCCCCGCCTCGCCACGGCCGCCCGGCACCTGCCAGTTGAGCTCCCCGTAGCCGTGCTTCACCAGAAGCACCCGACCCGCGTCGTCGACGATCACGGACGCCGCCCCGAGCATCAGAGCGCGGCGCGGTAGAGCGCTTCGATGTCCTCGAGCTTCGTCTCGCGGGGATTGACGAGGATGTTCCCCGACTGAATCGCGTCCTTCGACATACTGGCGATCGCGTCCTCGGTCACCCCGTATTCGGACAGCTTCGGCTTGATGCCGATCTCCTCGTTCAGCTGGACCACCCGCTTCACCGCCGCCTGCGCATCCTTCTTCGCGCCGAGCGCCTCCCCCACCGTCGCGTACGCCTCGGGCGCGGCGGTGCGATTGAAGTCCATGACAAGGGGCAGGAGGACCGCGACCGCGGTCCCGTGCGCGACGTGGCACCAGCCGCCGAGCGGGAGCGCCATAGCGTGCACGTTCCCCAGACGGGTGTTCGAGAAGGCGAGACTCGCCGAGACGACGGCCCGCATCATCCGCTCCCGCGCTTCCATATCGGCGCCGTCCTTCACCGCGGCGCCGAGCGACTGGCCGGCGTCGCGGATCGCCTCGAGGCAGAGCGCCTGCGTCATCGGATAGGCGTTCTTGCACACGAACGACTCGATCGCGTGCACCAGAGTGTCCATGCCGGTGATCGCGGTGATGAAGGGCGGGCAGGTGCGGGTCATGTCGGGATCCTCGAGCGCGAAGAGGGCGGTCGCGTTGGGGCTGATGATCACGAGCTTCTTGTGCTGCTCGGGGTCGGCGATGACGCTGTTTATCGTGATCTCCGCGCCGGTGCCCGCCGTCGTCGGGATGGCTACGACCGGCGCGGCAGGCTTCGGCACCTTGTCGATCCCGACGTAATCGAGCACCGTCCCGCCGTTCGTGAGAAGGGTCGCGGCCATCTTCGCGGTGTCGATCGCCGATCCGCCGCCGACAGCCACCAGCGCGTCCGCGCCCATCTCCCGTGCGCGCTCGTAGCAGCGCTGCACTTCGCCGACGCCGGGATCGGGCACGACCTCGTCATAGATCTCGTACGTGAAGCCGCCATCGCGAAGGCGCTCTTCGATAGGTTGCACGAGGCCGGCGTTCCGGACGCCCTTATCCGTGACCAGCAGCACGCGTTTGGCGCCGACCTGCTGGAGCGGCGTCGCGACAGTGAGTGCCACGCCGCGTCCGAAGCTGATGCGCGTGGGGATTCGGAAAACGTCGACGCGTGTGGGGGTCACGCGCGGCAGTTTAGGCGACGAATCGCCCGCGTACTCGTCGCGCATCGCGCAGTCGAAAGCACCACTGCGCATGCGGCATGGCTTGAAGACCTTGCGCCCGAGTTGCGCCCGAGTTGCGCCCTCATCGATCACTCGGACCGGAACTGCCAATGCACAGGCAACCCGCTCGGCGCCATCAGTCCGCACTCGGACAGTTAGCGCCGGTGGAGTTCAGAGAAGGGGCCGGCCCCGATCGGATCCTTCGGCGACGATACCGGTGGACACAACGAGAGTAGAACCCAGTGTCACCGTATTGGCAGTGCAGAGGCACACTGCGCGCGCGACAAGGCCCAAGTGATCGGTATGCGTGCTTCGACATTGTTCGCGAATGTGATCTGACTAAGGTCGGGGCCGCCCACGCGTTTCGATTGCCGAACCCGCGTCGGGCGGCGTTCCGCGACGCACGCCTTTGCGGCCCCGCTCGCGATATGCGCGCCATGCGCGCCCCGGAAGGGTCTCGCCATGGTGTCCCTCGACATACGCGTCGATCCGCACGAGCAGCAGCGCGATGAGCGCGGCGAAGATCGCGCGCCAGAGCGCGAAGAAGAGCACGCGGACGCAGCCCGCAAGGCACACCGGCTAGGCCGCGATGCCAGACTGGACGACAGGCAGCGTGTGCAACGCGCGACGCACGAGCAAGACCGATGCCCTCGCGGGCCGCCCGATGTGCTCGTATGCGATATCGAGCGCCTCTTCGACGTCCACCGCCGCGCGCAGCTTCGCGAGCCGCACGATCTCCGGCGACTCGGACGCGGCCACGATGATCTGACACCACTGGAGCGTGAGCGCGACCATGACCGCGCGCTGCTCGCCGCCCGCGAAATGGTGGCGCGCCTCGTCCACGACCGCGGCGGCTGACGGCGCGCGTTCGAGGGCGGCGAGAAACCGCTGCTCACCCGGCCCTTCGCCGGCGCCCTCGTCGAGTCGCGCGGGGATGATGATCGCGCCGCCCTCGCGCACCACAGGGGTCGGCGCGAAGCGCAGGTACGTCGCGGCCCGCGAGGCTTGATAGAGATTCACGTCCTTGGGATGTCCGACGCCGGCGATGACGATGTCGTACTGCTTTGCGATCGGGCGCGTGTACAGCGCGGCGGCCTTCGCGACGAGATCGGCGAGCACCGCGTCCGGATCACCGGCGGCCACCGCGACAACACGCTCGCGGTCATCGGTGACAACGTTGAGGCAGAAGCGCAGCCCGGCGCGGCGCGCGATCTCGCGCACCGTCTCGTGGAATGGATTGCCCTCGATCTTCGCGAGACGCACGCCGGGGTCTTCGAGGAAGCGCATCCCGTGCGTCGCGGTGATGACCGGCTCGCCGCAGCAGCCGATCGCGACGGTCTTGCGCCCGCCGGAGTAGCCGGCGTACTGATGCGGCTCGACGATGCCGGTGGCGACGACGAGGTCGGCATCCTTGACGAGCTTTTGTGTGAAACCCGGGACGCCGTACGGCGGGATCGTCCCGAGATCGGCCCACTTCGCCGGATCGCGCCCATCCGAGTCGACGACGCGAACGCGAGTTGTGACCGTCCCGAGCTTCTCGCGCTTCTCGGCTTCGGTCGTCCCGCGATGAAGGCCGATACCGATCATCACGGTGATCTCGGCGTCCGCGATGCCACCGGCGTTGAGCTCGTCGAGGAGTGGCGGGACGAGAACCGCATCCGGCGACGCGCGTGTGAGATCGGTAACCGCGATGATCGCGCGCGCCTTCTTCGGCGCGGCGCGCTTGGTCGCGTCGGCTGCGAGCTCGCGGAGGGTCCGCGATCCCAGTGGCGAGGCGAGGCGGCGGATCGTCTCGGCGCGAAGATCATCGACCGGCGTCGCCGTTCCAGACTCGACAACGTCAAGATCGAACCAGGGCTGCAGCATGAACTCGATCTCGCCGTCCCCGTAGGGCACTCGCTGGAACGGAGCGCCCCCGCGCGGAGCGTTCTGCACTAGAGGAGCCGCAAGATGAGCAGCACCAAGGCGATGACGAGGAGGATGTGGATGAGGTTTCCCGACTGCGGGATGCTCGGTATGCGCGCCGGTCCGAAGTAACCGAGAAGCCACAGGACGAGCAGGATGACGATGATGAGCTCGAGCACGGGCCTATGAAAGCACGATTCGCCGACTGGGTCGCGGCGGCCGACGCGGTCCGAGCCACGACCAAGAAGCTCGAGAAGCACGCCGCCCTAGCGCGTTACTTGAGCTCGCTCGAGGACGCCGACCTCGAGATCGCCGCGCGGCTCCTGGCCGGCGCGCCGTTTCCCCGCAAGGACGAGCGCGTGCTGTCCGTCGGTTGGAGCGCGCTGTCGGACGTTCTCCTCGAACGGTCCGGCAAGAACGGCGAGGATATGGCCGCGTCATACCAGCGCCACGCCGATCTCGGCGATGTGGCCGGCGAACTCATCGGCGACACGCCGCGCGAGGGCGAGCCGGTGACGCTCGAGGACGTCACGAAGGCCTTCGACGCGATCGCCGCGGCACGCGGTGTCGGCCCCAAGCGCGAGCTCCTGCGAGACCTCCTGCGCCGCGCAACCGCCGACGAAGCCCGCTACCTGGTCAAGATCGTCTCCGGCGAGACGCGCATCGGACTGCGCGAGGGCCTGCTCGAGGAGGCGATCGCGCGCGCGTTCGGCCGCGAGCGCGAGAGCGTGGGCCGCGCGCACATGCTCACCGGCGACATCGGTGAGACGGCGCTCCGCGCGAAGCACGGCACGCTCGAGGAGCCGACGCTCGCGCACTTCCGGCCGATCGGCATGATGCTGGCGACGCCGGTCCTCCAGCTCGAGGAGGTCGGGAAACGCTTCCCGCCGCCGTACGTCGTCGAAGACAAGTACGACGGCATCCGGGCGCAGGTGCACAAGGCCGGCGATCGCGTGGAGCTGTACTCCCGCACTTTCGATCGGATCACGAACCGCTATCCGGAGCTCGTCGCGCCGCTCCTCGCGATCCCCGGCAGCTATGTGATCGACGGCGAGGTCCTGGCGTTCTCCGAGGGCAAAGCCGTGCCTTTCACGGACTTCCAGACCCGGCTCGGTCGAAAGGTCGTCGCCGACGAGCTGCGGACGAAACTGCCCTCGAGCCTCGTGGCCTTCGACATCCTCGAACGCGACGGCCGAGCGCTGCTGGACATGCCGCTCGCAGAGCGACAGGAGATCCTGCGCGCGCTACCGCTGGCGTCGCCGGTGCTCTTCGCGCAGCGCCAGCGGGTCGAGACCTCGGGCGAAGACCTCGTCGCGGTGCTCGAGCGCGAGTTCGCCGCGGCGCGCGGCCGCGGGAACGAGGGCCTGATGGTGAAAGACCCGCGGTCGCCGTATCGGCCCGGCCGGCGCGGGATGGAATGGCTCAAGGTCAAGCGCGCGCTGCGAACCCTCGACGTCGTCGTGACGGCCGTCGAATGGGGTCACGGCAAACGACGGGGTGTCCTCTCCGACTACACCTTCGCGATCCGCGACGGCGAGCGCCTCTTGAACATCGGCAAGGCGTACTCGGGGCTCACGGACAAGGAAATCGCGGAGATGACGACGTATTTTCACGAGCACACCATCCACGACTACGGCCGCGTGCGCACGGTCGTGCCGGACACCGTCATCGAGGTGGCCTTCGACCAGATCCAGCCCAGCTCGAGACACGAGTCGGGATATGCGATGCGTTTTCCGCGCATCGTGCGCCTCCGGCCTGACAAGCCCGTCACCGAGATCGATACCCTCGAGACCGTCCGCCAAATCGCCGGGCGATAGCCTGATGGCGCGATGTCCACGGCGACCGCGCTCGCCCCATATGCCTCACTGTCCGAGCGGTCGTGTGGGACCCCGACGTCCTCGACGCGCGTTTGTTCGCGCCATCGCGCTCTTCTTCGGCTCGTACTTCGCGATCGTGCCGATCAGCCTTCTACTGAGTCGTGACGGCGTTGGCATCCACGATCGTCTGGCAGGAAGCAGGGTGATCCGCGACCTCTCGCCGTACGCGAGAGATTGAGCAAGAATCGGCGCGGATGGCACCGCTCAGTGAAGCGCAGCGGCTCGAGACCCTGCTCGAGCTTCAGCGTGACCTGGCGCTCGAGGCGAACATCGACAAGGTCCTCTGGCGCATCACCCTTGCCGCGACATTCATGCTCGACGCCGACCGGGCCACGCTCTACGTCGCCGACCAGGCCAAGAACGAGCTCTGGTCACGCGTGCTCACCGAGGGCGGA
>DASYSC010000063.1:0-6447 GCA_036003765.1 Candidatus Limnocylindria bacterium | reverse complement strand
GCCCAGCGGTTCGAGCTTCCGCGCAGCTCTCCTGCCGCCGAGCTCGCCTGCCCGCCGAGACGGGCGCTGCCGTTCTCGGCGTGCGTCGCCGCCTGATCGACGAGCGGGCTCACCAGGCCGACGATCGCGCCGGTGATCGCTTCAACATTCCAGCGCGGCGCATTCTCGGCGGTGTTGAAGAGCCCGTCGATCGCGCGGCCGAGCGCACGCGCCGGACGATCGAGGACCGGTCGGAAGTAGTCGCGCAGGTTACGTAGCAGCCGGCTCGGGAGCGTCGGGGTCGCACGGCGCAGCAGCGGATCGATCTCCGTCCGCGTGTAGTCGGCAGGCACGCGCAGCAGCTTCGCGAGCGCGCCGACGAGGATGCGCGCCGGAATGCCGAGGAGCGTTACGAGGACGATCGCGAGGACGACGAGCGGCCAGCGATCGAGAATCGGCCGCAGCGCGTCGAGTAGCGCGAGGAGCGCCTCTCCCAGGTTCATCGTCCACTTCCCTTCAGCAGCTCCGCGACTTTGTCCGGCGTCGTCGCTGCCCACGGCAGGAAGACCGGGGTCTGCGCGCCAAGGGTCCGGAAGGTGGTCTCCCAATCCTTCTGGCCCCTGCCCTGATCGCTTGGGTCATCGCGATGGTAGAGGCCGACGACGACGTCGCTCTGCGCGAGATCGGCCCGAACGGGGTTGCCGACCGTGTCGGTCATGTCGGAGAAGATCGCGAGCTTGTGCTTGCCGGGGTTCGCCTTGAAGACGCCGCCTGCGACGGCGAGCCCGCCGTAGATGTCGGTGCCGACGAGGTCCTGGACCGGAGTGGCGGCGCGGAGTGCGCCCTGCGTCTTGTCGATGAAGGTCGCGACGGCCATGGCGTCCGTTTGCGCCGCGCGCTGCTGGATTCCGTCCACCTTGGTCTGCCATTCCTTCGCTGCGGCGTTGTACGCGCGGACCTTCGCCGCGTAGTCGTTGCACTCGAGCTGGTTGAGCGGGGCCTTTGGTTGTGTCGGCGCAAGCGGAAGCTCCGCGGCCGGGGTCTTGGGCACCTGGCTGAAGGGCAAGAAGATCTCACGCGTGTCGTTCGAGTTGTGGCTGATCCACGCGCCGAAGACAGAGTCGCCCGGGCGCAGTTCGAGTTTCGTGAGCGCGGTCGCCACGGTGTCGAGTGCCGTCTTTGGGAGCTGCGGCCACGGATAAGAAGGAGAGCGTTTCGCGTCACCGGTGTACGCCCGATCGACGAGGAAGCCATAGGTCACGGCCGCGCCGACGGCCGCGGGCGGAGTGAGCGGTTCGAGCGTCGGCCCCGGGCAGACGCTCCCGTTCGCGCTCGAGCCCAAGAGCCCGCAGCTCGTGACGACAAGAGCCGCAACGAGCGGAAGCGCGAGGCTCAGCCGGATGCGCATGCCCCTCGCCACGGTCCCTCCCGAAGATAGCCGGTCAAGATAAGAGAGCCCGCTCGGCCGCTCAGAGGACATGCAATCGGTGGGCCAGGCTCGGCTAGCTCTCCGGAGGCGCCGCCGACCACTCGACGACCGCGGCGCCCCAGGTCATCCCGCCGCCGAACGCGGCGAACGCCAGCGTGTCGCCCTCGCGGACCCGACCCTGGGAGACGGCATCGCACAGCGCGATAGGGATCGAGGCCGCCGAGGTGTTGCCGAAGCGGTCGATGTCGACGAACACCTTCGCGCGGTCGAGCCCGAGCCGCTTCGCGACCGCTTCGATGATGCGCGCGTTGGCCTGGTGCGGCACGAAGAGGTCGACGTCCTCAAGGCGGAGTCCCGCAAGCGCAAGCGCCTCGCGCGTCGAATCGGCCATCGCCGGCACGGCGAGCTTGAAGACCTCGGGCCCGTCCATTTGGATGTAATAAGAAGTGCCGTCGTCGCTCCGCCGCGTTGACGGGTGGAGGGCGCCGCCGCCCTCCAGACGCAGATGCTTCTTTTGGCGTCCGTCCCCGTGTAGCGCGGTGCTTTGGATCCCCGCGCCGGCCATCGATGCTTCGATGACCACCGCGCCCGCACCGTCGCCGAAGAGCACGCACGTCGCGCGATCGGTCCAATCGAGAAAGCGCGAGATCGTCTCGGCGCCGACAAGCAGGATCTTCCGCGCCGACCCCGACATCACGAGCCCGCGCGCGACCGCTAGTCCGTAGACGAAGCCGGCGCAGGCGGCCCCGAGGTCGAAGACCGCGGCCTTGCGCGCGCCGAGGGCTTCTTGCACGAGGCAGGCCGCGGTCGGCAGGAACGTATCCGGCGAGGTCGTCGCGATGATGATCGCGTCGAGGTCCTCCGCGCGGACCTTCGCTCGCGCGAGGGCCTCCTTTGAGGCCTTCGTGGCCATCGCGGACGTGACCTCGTTCCCCTCGACGATGTGGCGTTCGCGGATCCCGGTGCGCTCGTAGATCCATTCGTCGCTGGTGTCGACCATCGTCTCGAGGTCCGCGTTGGTGAGCACCTTCGGCGGAACGTAGAAGCCCCACCCCGTGATCAGCGCGTTCATGGCCATGGCCGCCCGCAGTCTAGGAGGAGAGGCTCGGCGGTCGGGTTCGAGGTAACGTCATGCGATGGCCAGGGCGGAAGGAGCCGCGACGACCATCCGCGAGCGTCTTGCGTGGGACGTCACGCCCGAGCTCTACGCGAAGATCCGGCGCCTCTGGATCGCGCATTCAAGGGCCGAGGATGGCCGCGACCTCGACGGCCTGATCGCCACGCTGTCCGAGGACTGCGTCTACGAGATCGTTCCCACCGGCCAGCACTGGGAAGGGCACGCCGGCGCGCGCTCCTTCTATATGAGCTTCCTCACCGCGTTCCCCGATGTGCGTTTCGACCTCAAGGACATCGTCATCGGTCCGCAGGGCGTCATCGAGATCGCGACGATGCGCGGCACACAGCGCGGGGCATGGCAGGGTCAGGCCGCGACCGGCCGCACCGCCGAGCTCGACATCGTCATCCACTTCCCCTGGGATCCGCGCGCCGAGAAGTTCTCGGGCGAGCACATCTACTACGACTCGGGCGCGCTCACGCGCCAGTTGGCCGCTGGCGGCGGGGATTGAGGCGATCTGTCGGGTGCCACGCCTCATCTCCGCAGTAGTTCACACGGAGCGGGCGAGCAGCGCGGTCAAGGATTCGGTCCGGGTCGACGACGCCACTCGTTGAGGACGACGAGCTTCCCAGCGAGGTCGTCCCCGTGTACATCACGGACGTACTCGATCGCTGCAGCGATGTCCGCGGCGCGCATCTGCCGCAGAGGACTCCGCTCGCAATAAACGACAAGTAGCCCGTGGTGGCGCTTGGGATCAATCGAAAGGGCCTGGAAATCCGGGACGTCGGCGGTGATGATGGCAAGCCTGTGTTGCTGGGCGAACTGCCAGATATCGGCGTCAGGCGTCCCCTTGCTGAGCGTCTCCACGAAATGGCCCGCTCTCCGCAGGCGACCGATTAGATCAGCGGAGTCGAGATTCTCATCGACGAGAAGGCGCACGGACTCGTTCGGGCGGATGGACGTTAGCAATTCGCTTCGCTGCGAGCTCTTCCTCTACTGCCTCCGCCTCGACAAGCTCGCGGTTCGCTTCGACGTAGCGCTGTGCCTCGGTCACAGCGTCGACCGGAAGATCGAACTGCCTGGCAGTCTCCTCAGGAGTCCATTCGTTCCCTGTCATGTGACCCATAAGCTGTCCAGCGGTCATCCGCCGACCCTTGATCGAAAGCTGTCGACGCCAGGCGTGCGGCCGCGCGACGAGCCAGGTCCAGTTTTCGTTTCCCAATGCTTCATCGACCCCGGGCAGGACCGCCTCGCTGAAGCTTGCGGGCAACGCGTCTGCCTCGACAGAAATAACGTGCCGCCCTTGCCGCTTCTGCTCAAGCATCCAGTTGAAGGCGGAGAGCGCCGCCACGACGGCATCGTTCGTGACGCCGCGGAAGAACCGGTCGGCCGTTTGCCGTATGCGGCTGCCAACGCTTTCAGTCACGTCGACATAGAGGCGCGAGCGCCGCTTCGCGCTGGCGGCACGCTTTGCCATGACACCAGTTTGGCTCCGATCCGGAGCCACGTCAAGTTTGTCTAAGGCCGCGGTGTGCGCCCGCCCCAACGCGGGCGTACCTCCACTTAACGAGGCTGAATGGGACGAAGCACTCGCCGGCGCCGAGCGGATCGAGCGGGACTCAGGCTGGTATGACAACGCGCTCGAGATCCGCGCTCGGATCGCTGAGGGTCGCGATGGGCCAGAGGCGGCGCGGCCGCTGATCCGGCGGAATGCGGGCGCCTGATGTCCGCGATCCGTGAACTTAACCTACAGCCGTCCGCGTTTGGCCTCGACACGGCGCGCGTCGAGCTCGTCGTTGCATGGGTCCGGGCGTTGCGACAGAACGGAGTCTCGATCGGCCCAGGATGGGACGCGGCGTTAGCCGACGCGCGCGCCTTCGCCCGAAAAGGCGAAAGCGGCCTGGTGGCTTGCGGAGCTTGGCTAGGCTCACTAGCGCCCCTCGCTCAGATCGCCGCGCAGCGTCATGCACGTGCTCATGGCTCGCGCGACGAGCCGTCCCTCGACATCGGTCACGTCGCACTCGGTGAGACCGATCGTCTTCCCCGCCTTCACGACGCGTCCCGTCGCGACGAGCGTGCCGCTCCAGAACGGCCGCAGGAAGTTGATCTTGAGCTCGAGCGTGGTGAAGCTCTCCCCCTCGTCGAGGATCGAGGCATAGGCAGTCCCCATGGCCGCGTCGGCGACGTCGGTGATGATTCCGCCGTGGAGCGTGCCCATGGGATTGGCATGCTGCGGACCGGCCTCGAGCTCGAAGATCGCCTTCCCGTGCTCGATCGACGTCGGTCGGAATCCGATGAGCTTCCCCACCGGCGCGGCCGGACCGTCCCCGCGCACCATCGCGGTGAAGCGATCGATGAGCCTGGCCAACGACGGGAGCGTACGTCACCAGGTCATGACCCGCCCTGTAGCTGGGCTGTCGAGTTGCCTATCGGAACTCCTCGCGCGGGGGTGTAAACACATCGATCACGTGGCCCGCGTCCAATACCGCGATTGAGTGGTCGGTGTCAGCGGGGATTGAGTAGGAGTCCCCTGCCGCCAGCTCGAGGGTCCGGCCGTCGACCATCAGCCTGTAGCGACCGGAGATGACGTAGCCACTTTGTTCGTTGGGGTGCCGGTGCAGAAAACCTTGGTTGTGGCTTTCGTACAGCATCTTGGTGACCATGGTTCGCGATCCGGTCGCGAGCACTTCGAATCGCACGCCCATCCACTCTCGCGGCTTGGCCTGCGCCGCTTTCACGACAAACTGGTCCATAGGTTCCCCCTTTTCAACATCAGTGCCCGTTCATGCGGGCGATCGAGCGGGTGGTGGTCACGCCGGAAACGGGTCGAGCGGCAGCACCGCGGTATCGGCCGGTGCCGGAGTGCGGGCCACGTTAATGACCCAGGAGACCATTACGAAGTACCCGACGAGCGTGGTCAGTTCGACGACACCCTGCTCGCCCAACCGCGCGACGGCGTGGCGATACGTCGTCTCGCTCACGCCGTGGGTGTGCAGCAGCTCGAGCGTGAAGTCGTACGCGAGCGCCTCGTCGTCGCGCATCTCGTCCGGACGACGGCCCTCCGCGACCGCGGCGGCGGTCGCGGGCGCGAGGCCAGCCTTCAGAGCGAGCGGCTGGTGCACCGCCCACTCGAACTGGTTCGTTAGATGCCGGGCGACGATCATCGTCACGAACTCGTTCACGCGTCCGTCGAGGACGCTCTGGAAGCGGAGCTGCCCGCCGAGCTTCGCGACTCGTTCGAGGAGCGCGGGGCTGCGGAGCAGAGAGATAAATGGACCCTTGACTCCCTTGCGCGGTCCCGCGATGAGCTCCTCCGAGACCGTACGCTGCGCCTCGGTCATCTCTTCCGGTCGCAGCGCGGGCATGCGTTCGACGCGCTCACGAGGTGGCTTTGCGGGGCGGTCAAGCGTGGTCATGGCCACGGCCGCCGTTCGCGGACCGCCGGGATCGCCCGTGAACGATGTGCTTCCAACGTCAGGATCGCCGCTGACCCGAGGAGCAGGGTGGCCGCGGCCAGCAGCGCGGGAGCGAAACTGCCCTCCAGCTCTAAGAGGTACCCCGCTGCCAATGGACCCAGACACTGACCCACCGCGAATGCCGCGGTCATCGCGGCAATGAGCTCCGGCGCCGCGGCGCCGGCGACCGCCTGCGCTTCACGGAGCGCGGTCATCGTGATGACCAGGAACGAGCCACCGGCGGCCAGCGATGAGAGGAACAGGGCCCCGAGCCCCGCGTCGAACGCCGGGAGCGCGATTCCCAGGGCCATCACGACGTAGCTGCCGATCCAGATGTCCCGATCGCTCCATCGATCGGCGAGTTGCCCGGCGGCGAGGGTCGATAACGCACCGGCGACGCCGAACAGCGGCCATGACCATCCGAATAGCAGAGGATCGGGGACGACCTGGCGCGCCGCCGCGGGGAGGAA
>DASYSC010000062.1:0-2935 GCA_036003765.1 Candidatus Limnocylindria bacterium | reverse complement strand
CAGGTCGCGGACGCGACGGCGCTCGGCCTCGCGATCTACGCGCGCGACAGCGTGACGCTCACGCCGCAACAGCTCGAGCGCCTGGCGCGCGAGATCCCGAACCTCGTCGCGTTCAAGGATGGGCGCGGGGACGTGCGACTTTTCCAGCGCCTGCGCGAGCACGTGAGCGAGCGCCTTGGCGCGCACAGACTCGTGTGGCTCGCCGGCGCGGGCGACGACATGGTCGGCCCGTACTTCGCCGCGGGCGCGGAGGGTTTCACCTCATCGCTCGCGTGCTTCTGGCCCGAGGCGTCGCTCGAGCTCTACCGCCTCGCGCGCGCCGGCGACTTCCGGGAGCTCGCGCGGTTCCACGAGCATTCCGTCCGTCCGCTCTACGACCTGCGCCAGCGCCGCCGCGGCTTCGAGGTCGCGGTCATGAAGGCCGCGATGGAGCTCCTCGGCCACCCCGCGGGACCGGTGCGCCCGCCGCTCGCCGACCTCTCAGTGGACGATCGCGCCGAACTGCGCGCGATCCTCGAGCGCCTCGGCGTCCCCACCGCGGCCTCACGCCGCGGTCCTGTGCATGCGTCTTGACGGCAAGGTCGCCGTCGTCACCGGGTCCAGCCGCGGCATCGGTAAGGCGACCGCGCTGCGCCTCGCCGCGGAGGGCGCGAACGTCGTCGTGCACGGGAAGCACGATGGCGGGCGGCTCGCGCCGATCGTCGATGAGATCAAGCGCAGCGGGCACGAGGCGATCGGCGTCGCCGCCGATCTCGGTGACGAGAAGGATGTAAGGCGGGTCTTCGCCGAGACGCTGCGCGCCTTCAAGACGGTCGACGTCCTCGTGAACAACGCCGCGTGGTCGGATCCGAAGGCGCATCTCCTCGAGATGGACGCGGCGCACTGGGACGAGGTCATGCGCTCGAACCTGCGCAGCGTCTTCCTGTGCACGAATCGCGTCGCGAACATCCTCGTGGACCAGGGCAAGCACGGCAGCATCGTCAACCTCACGTCGTTCGGCGGCGCACGAGCGCACCGCATCATGGCCGCGTACGACACGACGAAAGGCGGCGTCGAGGCGTTCACGCGCGCCGCGGCGCTCGACCTCGGTCCCTTCGGGATCCGCGTGAACGCCGTCGGTCCCGGCGCGATCATGACCGAGCAGTTCGCGGAGCAGAGTCCGGAGGAGCGCGCTCGTCGCGGCGCGGTCGTGCCGCTGCTCGCGCGCGGGGGCGAGCCGGACGAGGTCGCGCGGGTCATCGCGTTCCTGGCCTCCGATGACGCGAGCTACGTCACAGGGCAGGTTCTCTACGTCGATGGGGGCGTCCTCGCGCAGCTTCGGTCGCCTCAGATCGACACACCGTTACCACCCACCGTCGCGGCTCGTCTTCAGAAGATGCCCTGATCTTGGTTGTCCGGCGCGTAGATCCGCGTGTTCTCACGCCGCCGGATTCGATAGATTGAAGGCCAGCCCTCTAGAGCGACGGAGTGGAGCGCCATGGCGGCACGACGTAAGCGCAAGCCAACGCAGCGGAGCCGGACCGAACCCAAAAAGGTACGGTCCGCCGTTGAGCGTCGTCAGCAAGCGCCACAGACCTTCGTTCCGCGGGCGCGGCTCGAAGCCCTCTTCGGGCTACCTGTCGTCGACTACGGCGCGCTCCGGAAGCATCTCGACGCCGCAGTCGATCAGGACCCGTGGCCGGTCCGTTGAATAGCGGGCCGCGTCGTCAGCGCGACTCGCGCGCGTGAACGCGGGAGCGGTCCCAGAGCGACTCGGCGTCCCGTAGCGAGCGGCTCGCGTTTCTCCTGCGACGAGCGGCGCCCGCTCCGGTGAGCGCGCTCGCCACGCTCGCGATCGCCGCGTATGACGCCATCGTTCGGGGTGACGTCCCTCGCGTGAGCAGAACGAGGTCGGCGAGGCGCGACCGGCGAGATCGGGCTGACGGGAGATCGCGACCGTCGCGCCTTCGCTCGCCCAGCTCCGCTCGTCGCAGATCGAGGCACCACTGCGGGATCACCAGACCGTCTGCACCTCGTAGGAGCGGATCCGACGATCCTTCGTAACTATGGCCGCGCCGAGAGACCGTGCCGTCGCGATGATGATGCAGTCCGCCGGGTCGGTCGGTGGTCGCCCGGGGAGTCGCGTCGATGCGAGTGCGATCGCGTTGTCGACTGGGACGAAGGTGAGGAACGGGAGCGCCTCGCATCGAGCGATCCACTCCTCTGGCGTGACCGCGAGCTCGAGGCGGTGCCTGACGACCAGCATTCCGATCTCCCAGGCGCTGATGGACGACACGCGGATCGCCGCTTCATCCACGAGCGCGTCGATGCGTTGGCGCGCTCGCTGCGAGAGCTCCGTCGAACCGTCCACCCACCAGAGCAGGGCGTGTGTGTCGAGCACGATCACCGCATTGCTTCCCAGTCCTTCTCGGCGACAGGTTTCGTCGGCTCCGAATAGCGCCGTACCGTGCCGCGGAGCGCCTTCAGCAGCGCCGCCGGATCGCGCTCATAAGGGACGATCTTCACGACAGGCGTGCCACGATCGGTGATGACGAGCTCCTTCCCTGTGCGCTCGACTTGACGCATGTGCTCGAGGGCGCGCGCTTTGAAGCGGGACTTCGAGACCGTCCCTCTTGGCATGTGCAGGTCCTCCCTTCTTCTTCTTGGTATAACTATGGTCACAGTACCATAGTCACGACCAGCAGTGCGACTGATCGTAGCGCAGGTGACCGTCGCCGCGCCCAAGCCTCTGAGGACGGCGGCTCTGGCGTCAGCGCGGCTCGCGGGCGTGAACGCGGAAGCGGTCCCAGAGCGACTCCGCGTCCCGTAGCGAGCGGCCCGCGTTGCTGCCGCGACGAGCGGCGACCGCTTCGGTGAGGGCGCTCGCGACGCTGGCGATCGCCGCGTAGGACGCCATCGTGCGGGGTGACGTGCCCCGCGTGAGCAGCACGAGGTC
>DASYSC010000061.1:0-2833 GCA_036003765.1 Candidatus Limnocylindria bacterium | reverse complement strand
TGTCTGAGTGCGTCGGGTATCGGCAGCGCGAGGATCGTCGCGAGCAGCACGGTGCCGCCCAGCGCCACCAGCGCCGCGGCGACGTCAAGTGCCGGGGGCGCTTCGCCGAGCGCGAGACGGCGGCCCGCCTGCGCGAGCTCCAGTCCGAGCACGATCGCGGTGACGACGATGGCGGCGATGGCGGTCGCGAGATCGGGAGTCGACGCCGCGCCAACTCCGACGCCGAGCACCCCGGTCAGCGTCCAGACGCTGGTGGTCATCGTCGCGATGTACGCGCGATGCGGCGGCATCCATACGCTCTCCGCGAGTGCTGAGAGTGCGGCGCCGACGAGGACGAACAGACCCGCCCCGAGCGCGACGGGCGTCCCGCAGGCGAACGCGACCCAGAGCGTCGCGAGCGTGACGTCGTGCCGCGCGACCTCCCATTGATCGGGCAGCGCCAGCGATACGGCCGCCGCGTAGAGGACGGTGAAGAGGGCTGCTGCGAGTACGAGATGGCTCCATCGAAGCTCGTCGTATCCAGCCAGCACCACGGCTGCGAGGACGGTGGTGATGGTTGCGCTGATCGAGGGCCTGCCTCGGCGTCGCGCACGCACCGCGAACGCGATGAGGATGAGAGCGAGCAACACGAGCCGAGGTGCGAGATACGCGGATGGCAAACCGAGCGTCGAGAGGTCGATGTTCGTCGCGCCCAGGACACGCAAGAGGATCAGCGATGCCGCGACGCCGGCCGGCATCGCGAGCAACCCGCGGAGCGGTTCGCGCTCAGCGGCGGTGGCCCGCGCGCGCTCGTAGCGCCACGGGACGAACGGATAGAGACCGGCGAAGAGGGCCGCGCCGGCCGTCGCAGCGAGGATCGCGCCAGGGCTGATCGCGGTCGGCGCGATGAGGCCGATGGCGAGCGATGGGCCGCCTTGACGAGCGATGAGGAGAGCGGCGACCACGAAGCCTTGAAGGCCGGCCGCGAGGTACGCCGCGAGCCGCATCGCCGAAGGCGCGGGTGCCACAAGCACCGTCGCGAATGCGGTCGCGGCGGCGAGCACCGCGAGCGCCACGATCGCCGCGACGAGATCGATCGTGACGACAACCGCGATGAACACGAACCCGATCACGAGGACGAGGGAGGGGAGCACCCGCGGCGATGCCGCCGAGCGCGCGCTTGCGAGCAGCCCCGCGGCGACGTACGCGGCGCCCGCGGCGATGCCGACCGTCCCAAGGCCATCTAGCCGGTACGACGCTTGAATGGTCGGTCCTCCGGCGGCCGACCATTCCCAGAGCGCGCGCCCCGCGGCGAGCGATGGGTCGAGCAGCTGATAAAGAAGGAGCGGCGCGAGCGTCCCGGCAGTGGCGACCAGGAGGGCGGTCGGCACGCGCCATGCCTGACTGATGCGCCGGGGAGCCACGAGCAGCGCGACGACTGAGAGCGCGATCGCCGCTGCGAAGAGCGCGAACTCCGCTCGCACGATCACCCTGCGGTAAGGTAGCCGAGGTGGACCTGAAACTCCTCCCACAACAGCAGCTCAAGGTCACGCCAAAACAGATCGCCGCGAATTACATCCTCCAGCTGAGCTCGCTCGAGCTGCAGGATGTGATCAACCAGGAGCTGCAGGAGAACCCTGCCCTCGATTTGGACGAGATCCAGGTCTGTCCGCTCTGCGGCCAACCGCTCACCGGACGCGTCTGCGTGAACTGCTTCGGCATCGGGAACCGCCCGTACAAGGGCGGCGAGGACATCGAGACGGAGCCGCTCGAGGGCACCAGTCTCATGCAGCGCGAGGAGGAGGAGGACGAGCTCGACCCCATCGTCCGCGCCGAGGCCGAGCAGACGCTCGCCGAATACCTCTCGTGGAACACGCGCGTGCTCCTGCCGAGGCGTCTTCACCCCGTGGCCGAGTACATCATCGGGAACCTCAACGACAACGGTTACCTCGAGATCCCGATCGAGGAGATCGCGAAGACGATGCAGGTGTCGGTCGCCGACGCGACCGAGGCCCTCCGTACGATCCAGAGCATCGAGCCCTGGGGCATCGGCGCCCGCGACACGCGCGAATGCCTGCTCATCCAGATCGACCATCTCGCGGAGATCGGCGATGAGATCCCCGAGCATGCGCGCGGGATCGTGAGTGACCACATCCGCGAGCTGGGCGAGCACAAATACGGCGATATCGCCCAGGCGCTGCGCATCACGCGTGAGGAGGTCCAGAGCGCAGGGGACTGGGTGAAGCAGAGTCTCAATCCGTATCCGGCGCACGCCTTCGCCGCGGGGCCCGATGGCACGAGCATCGGCGGGCGGCAGGTCGCCCTGCGACCGGACGTGATCATCCGCAGGAACGAGCGGGCCGACTTCGAGGTCGAAGTCATCGAATCGCGGCGCTTCTCACTCCGCGTGAATCCGGTCTACCGAAAGCTCGTCGCCGACCTCCAGGCCGCACGCAGCGCGGGTGCGCAAGCGCCCCAAATGACGGACGACGAACGGCAGCACATCCGCCAGTACGTTACACGCGCGAAGTTCTTCATCGACAACATCAATCAGCGCCGTCAGACGATCGCTCGCATCACCGACGTGATCGTCGAGTGCCAGCACGACTTCCTCGAAAAGGGCGTCCAGTCGCTTCGTCCGCTCACGCGTGCCGAGGTGGGGGAGCGTATCGGGATGCATGAGTCCACCGTCAGCCGCGCGACCGCCGGGAAGTTCGTCCTGCTACCGGCCGGCGAGGTCATCCCGTTCTCGACCTTTTTCACCGCGTCACTCGGCGTGAAGGACGTGATCAAGAACCTCATCGACGCGGAGGACCACTCTCGGCCGTATTCCGACCAGGAGATCGTCGAAAAG
>DASYSC010000060.1:0-5525 GCA_036003765.1 Candidatus Limnocylindria bacterium | reverse complement strand
CGGAAGTAGAACTTCTCCCAGAAGCCGTTCACGTGCGGGATGTGGGTCTTGCGGTACTTGCCGAGATATTTCCCGTCCGCGTCGATGACCGCGGCGGTGTTGTAGTAAATACCGGTCTGGTCCTCTTCGTACATCGGGACGATCAGCACCATCCCGTGCTTGCGCGCCGTCTCCTGCATGAGTTTGGTCGTCGGACCATCCGGGATCTTCTCGGTGTAGCTGTAGTGCTTGGCGTCCTGTACCTGGCAGAAATAGGGTCCGTAGAAGAGCTCCTGCAGGCACATCACCTGCGCCCCCTGTTTGGCCGCGTCGCCGATGTGCTTGGTGTGTCGCTCGATCATCGAGTCCTTGTCGCCGGTCCAGGCGCACTGGACCAGGGCCGCCTTCACGTTCGTCATGCCCTCGACTCCCCCTTCTTAGAGGGAAAGGATGGCGCGAAGCACGCTCCGCGCCAAGACCCGCTCCCGTCGAACTCTTTTCCAGCACGGATGCTAGGTAGAAAGAGAGCAGAATGTCGACGGCCGTAGGGGATCGGCGGCTCGGCCGTGGGAGGATGACCGTGAAGCGTTTTTCCATCGTTCTCGCCTCAGTAGCGCTGGTGGTCGCGGCCTGCACCCCGACACCCGGCGGCACGCCTGCCTCGGGCACGCCGGCCGCCTCGGAGGGTCCGACGCGCGGCGGAACCGTGATCTTCGCGATGTGGCAGGAGCCGACGACTCTCGCGCCGCCCTACATAAACCAGACGATCGCCGGCCTCGTGGCCTACGTGGCCGTCGAGGGACTCAACCGCATCGACACCGACGGCAACTATCAGCCAGTGCTCGCCAAGGCTGTCCCCACCATCAGCAACGGCGGGGTCAAGCTCTCCGCTGACGGCAAGAGGATGGACGTCACGTACGAGTTGTTGTCCGGAGTGACGTGGTCCGACGGTCATCCCTTCACGAGTGCCGACGTGAAGTTCACCTGGGAGAACCGCCTTAAGGACCCCAAGGTCGTGAATCGCGGCGGCTACGACCAGATCGAATCGATCGACACGCCCAGCGACACGTCGCTCGTCCTGCACTTCAAGTCGATCTACGCGCCATATCCGGTGCTCTTCGGGACGGGGCCGGCTCTTCTGGCAAAGCACGTCGCCGAAAAGGAGGCGGACCTGAGCAAAAGCGACTACAACCAGCGGCCACTCGGCACCGGCCCGTTCAAGATCACGGAGTTCGTCGCCGGCGACCACATCACGGCCGAGCGCAACCCAAACTACCGCTTCAAGGACAGGCCGTACCTGGACAAGATCATCTTCAAGAGCGTGCCCGCCAGCGAGGTCGCGATCGCCCAGCTCAAGGCCGGCGAGGTGCAGGGGATGTGGAACATCCTCGAGTCGCAGACACCGGACCTCGAGAAGGAATCGGCAATCAAGCTGGTGATCACACCGAGCCCATCTGTCGAGCGCATCGAGCTCAACACCGCGCAGAACAAGGACATGACGGATCCGAGCAGCGTTCATCCCGTGCTCGGAGACATCGCCGTGCGCAAGGCCCTTCTCTGGGCAACGCCGAAGCAGCAGATCGTCGACAAGCTTCTCTTCGGCAAGGCGAAGCCAGGGACGTCCGGATACTCACAGGGCTGGGCGAAGTACACGGGGACCCAGGATGGCTACGACCCGAAGAAGGCGAACGACGAGCTGGACAAGGCCGGCTGGGTGAAGGGCACCGATGGGATCCGCGCCAAGGGCGGAGTTCGTGCGTCGCTCACGATCACAACCACGACCGGCAACAAGACGCGCGAACAGGTCGAGCAGGTCCTCGTCGACGAGTACAAGCAGATCGGCGTCGAGCTGAGAATCCAGAACCAACCGTCGAGCGTCTTCCTGTCGGGATCGTGGAGCGCGGGGGATCCGCGCAAACGAGGCACGTTCGATCTGGATATGTACGCGACCTCTCCCGACATTGATCCCCACATCCACATCTTCACGCGATTCCACTCCTCGCAGATCCCGAGCGCAGCGAATAACGGGTTGGGCAACAACTACACCCGGCTGAAGAGCCCAGAGGTGGACAAGGCCATCGATGAGGGAGGCGCGACGCTCGACGTCGAAAAGCGCAAGGCTGCCTACACGAGAGCGATCAACGGGATCAACGACTCCTACGCGCTCATCTGGCTCTACGAGCGGGCAAGCATCGACGCGTTCCGCGCGAATGTCGGCGGCTGGCAGGGGAACGTGTGGGACAACATCACCTGGAACTCAGGGGACTGGTATCTCAAGAAGTGAGATGAGACCCAGGCAGCCGCTCGCGAGAACACTCGCCCTCGTCGTGGGCCTCACGCTCCTGTTGGCCGCATGCGTTGCGCCTGCCTCCCCCGTCCCCGCGGCCAGCGAGCAGCCGCGTGGCGGCACGCTCGTGTTCGCTCTCTGGCAGGAACCAGAGAGCCTCTACCCGTTCTACGCGACGCAGACCGTCTCAGGCCTCGTCTCGGACGTCGCCGTCGAAGGCCTCATCCGGGTCGACCCCGACGGCAACTACATACCCCAGCTCGCCCGCGAGGTGCCAACCTTACAAAACGGCGGCGTGAAGCTCGAGAGCGGGCGTATGGCGGTGACCTACCGACTCACGCCGGACGTGCGCTGGTCCGACGGCACCCCGTTCACCAGCGCCGACGTGCGGTTCACGTGGCAGGCGATCATGCGCGATCCCAAGGTCATATCGCGAGAGGGCTACGACAAGATCGACGACATCGAGACGCCCGATCCGCTCACCGCGGTCGTCCGCTACCGCGAGGTCTATGCCCCGTACGCGACACGGTTCGACGCGGTCGTGCCGAAGCACGTCCTTGAGAGCGTGACCGATGTCGGGAAGAGCGACTACATCCGCCTGCCGCTTGGGACCGGACCGTTCAAGATCACCGAGTTCCTCGCGGCCGACCACATCACTGCCGAGCGGAACCCGAATTACCGGATCAAGGATCGGCCGCTGCTCGACAAGATCATCTTCAAGAGCGTTCCTTCGCGTGAAGTCGCGGTCGCACAGCTCAAGGCCGGCGAGGTCGACGGCATGTGGCTGCTGCTCGAAGCGCAGGTGCCCGAGCTCGAGAAGCTGACGGACATCAAGATCCTCAGCGTGCTCGCCGCACGGCTCGAGCGGCTCGAATTCAACCTCGCGAAGCCCGGCAACCCCGCCGACCCGAACGTCCCGCACCCGGTGCTGGGCGACCTCGCGATGCGTCGGGCACTGCTCCTCGCCACCCCGAAGCAGCAGGTCATCGACAAGCTCCTCTTCGGCAAGGCCAAGCCCGGCGACTCGGTGATCGCGCTCGGCTGGGCAGCGCCGAAGGACATCGTTCAGGAGAGCTACGACCCACAGAAGGCGAAGCAGGCGCTCGACGCCGCCGGTTGGACGCCCGGGGCGGATGGCATCAGGTCGAAGACCGGGGTCCGCGCGAGCCTGCGCATCAGCACGACGACCGGCGACAGGATCCGCGAACAGGTCGAACAGATCCTCATCGATGAGTGGCGTCAGATCGGCGTCGAGCTCACCATCAGGAACTTCCCGTCGAGCGTGCTCCTCGGCACCTGGTCGGGGGGTTCGCCGAAGGCCCGCGGCGATTTCGATATCGCCATGTTCGCCTCGACCCCCGGCATCGATCCCCACGCACACCTCAGCCTCGGCTATCAGTGCAAGAACATCCCGCAGGAGTCGAACCGGGGCGCTGGTGGGAACCACGGCCGCTTCTGCGACCCGCAGTTCGATCGGCTCATCGACGAGGCCGGCGCGTCGGTCGACCAGGAGACGCGAAAGCAGCTCTACGCGCGCGCGCAACGCGTCGTGAACGAGAACATCGTGAAGATCTGGGTCTACAACAACTCGCGCATCGACGCTTTCCGCGCGAACGTCGGCGGCTACCGCGGGAACCCATGGACCTCCGCGGTCACCTGGAGTGCGGAGGACTGGTTCGTGCGTAGGTAGCCTTGGGCCGCTATGTCCTGCGCCGCCTGCTACAAGCGGTGCCACTTCTCCTTGGAATCAGCATCGCGTCGTTCGCGATCCTCAGGGCCGTTCCCGGCGGGCCGACATCCGTCTACGAGAGCAACCCGAACATCACGGACGAGGACATCAAGCGACTCGAGCACGCGTTTGGTCTGGACCAGCCGTTGCCGCTCCAGTACGTGAGCTGGCTCGGTCAATTCGTGACCGGGGATTGGGGCTACTCGTACGTCTCGCACCGTGCGGTGCTCACTCTCATCGGCGAGCGCTTACCCAACACCCTCACCCTCATGGGCTCGGTGTTCCTCACGGTGCTCGTCCTCTCGCTCATCATCGGCACGCTGACTGCGGTGAAGCAGTACTCGTTCTTCGATCATGCCGTCACGGGCGCGACATTCGCGTTCCTGTCGACGCCGACGTTCTGGCTCGGGCTGCTGCTGATCATCGTGTTCGGTCTGCAGCTCCGACTCTTCCCTCTCGGTGGCATGGCCACCCTCGGCGTGCCGTTCGATCTCGGTGACCGGCTGCGGCATCTCGTGCTTCCCGTCACGACGATCGCGCTCGTGCAACTGGGATCGCATGTGCGATACCTGCGCGCGAGCATGCTCGAGACGATCAATCAGGAGTACATGCGCACCGCTCGCGCGAAGGGCCTCGGCGAGCGCGTCGTCATCGCGCGCCACGCGCTGAAGAACGCGGCGATCCCGTATGTCACGGTCATCGCCCTCGACCTGCCGGAGCTGTTCGTGGGCGCGCTCGTCACCGAGCAGATCTTCGGATGGCCTGGCATGGGACGGCTGTTCTGGGACTCGGCGACGCGCTCGGACTACCCGATCCTCATGGGCATACTCGCGGTCTCCAGCACGCTCATCGTGCTCGCGAACCTCCTGGCCGATGTCGTGTACGGCTATCTCGATCCGCGCATCAGGTTCAGCTGATGGCCGAACGCGCCGCCATCATCCGGATCCCTCCCGCGCCGCGCACCCTGGAGCGCAGCCAGTGGCTCTTGGCGTTCGAGCGGTTCCGCGCGCATCGACCGGCTACGATCGGGATGCTCGTACTGGGTTCGCTTGCGATCCTTTCGGCCGCGGCGTCCCTTGTCTCGCCGTACGACCCCGAGAAGACGAATCTCCTCCTTATCTATGAGACGCCCTCGCTGACCCACCCGTTCGGGACCGACTCGCTCGGGCGTGATCTCGCGACGCGGATCCTTTTCGGGGGACGCGTGTCGCTTTCGATCGGGCTTCTCGCGGTCAGCGTCGCGATCTCGCTCGGAACCCTCGTCGGTATGGTCGCGGGCTATTACGGCCGCTGGATCGATGGGGTGCTCATGCGCTTCGTCGACATGATGTTCTCGTTCCCGCGCCTGTTCCTGCTCATTCTTTTTGGCGTGTTCTTCAAAGGAATGACGCTCGGCGTGATCGTCGTCGTGCTCGGCCTGCTCTCATGGATGACCACCGCGCGACTCGTGCGCGCGAACTATCTCTCGCTCAAGCACCGTGATTACGTTGAGGCCGCGCGGTGCATCGGCGCGCGCGACCTGCGGATCAT
>DASYSC010000059.1:0-5891 GCA_036003765.1 Candidatus Limnocylindria bacterium | reverse complement strand
GATCGCCCGCGGACGAGCTCGGCCACATCCGGGTTCTTCTTCTGCGGCATGATGCTCGACCCCGTCGCGTGGCCGTCGGCGAACTCCGCGAAACCGAATTCCGCGGTCGTCCAGAGCACGAGCTCTTCCGCGAGCCGCGAGGCGTGCATCGCCGTGATCGTCGCCACGTACACGAAGTCCGCGATGAAATCGCGGTCCGCCACGGCATCGATGCTGTTGCGGAAGACTCGCTCGAGGCCGAGTTCCCGGGCGATGGACGACGGATCCGTTGGGTATGGCACACCGGCCAGCGCGCCCGCACCGAGGGGCGAGGTGGCGGTGCGATCGCGAGCCTCGGCGATGCGCGCGCGGTCGCGCCGCAGTGCCTCGACGTGCGCGAGCAGGTGGTGCGCGAGCGAGACCGGCTGCGCCCGCTGGAGATGCGTGTACCCCGGCATCACGGTGTCGATCTCGTCGCGAGCGCGGGCGACGAGTGCGCGAGCGAGTTCGACGACCGCCGCGTCCAGGTCGGCGAGCGCGTCGATGGTGAAGAGACGGAGATCAAGCGCGATCTGATCGTTGCGGCTTCGCGCGGTATGCAGCTTTCCGGCGGCCTCGCCCACGAGATCGCCCAGCCGGCGCTCCATGACCGTATGGACATCCTCGAAGTCGCTCGGCCAGGGGAAGCGATTCTCTTCGACCTCGTGGAGGATCCGCTCGAGGCCGTCCACGATCCGCTTGGTCTCGTCGGCGGTCAGGATCCCCTGGCGGCCCAGCATGCGCGCGTGGGCGAGGCTCCCGCGCACGTCGTACACCGCGATGCGGTGATCGAGCTGGAGCGAGCTCGTGAAGGCAAGGACCTGCCGATCCAGAGACGTCGTGAAACGGCCCGACCAGAGCGGCTTGTTCGTTTCGGTCAACGCTTCGCCTTCGGCTTCGTGCCCCGCTTCGGCGAGGCGGTTGCCTTTGGCGGCGCCGAAAGCGCCTTCTTGGGGATCTCGAGCGCCGCCTCGGTGTCCGCGCCCCAGAGCGCCTGCGTCCGCGCCTGGGTGCGAAGCGGAAGGCCGAAGACGCTGATGAAGCCCTCCGAGGCCTTGTGATCGAATGCATCGCCTTTGCCGTAGGTCGCGAGCGCGGTCGAATAAAGGGAATGCGGCGAGCGGCGGCCAGCCACGATCGACGTCCCTCGATCAAGCCGCAGACGGACCTCACCGTTGACGAAGCGCTGCGTGCTGCGCACGTACGCCGCGAGGTCCTGGTGGTGCGCCGAGAACCAGAGCCCGTTGTACACGAGCTCCGCGTACTCCTGCGCGACGCGCGCCTTGAAGCGGAGCGCGTCCTTCGTCAGGACCAGCGACTCGAGCGCGCGGTGCGCCTGATGGAGCATCACCGCGGCGGGCGCTTCGTAGATCTCACGCGACTTGATGCCCACGAGGCGGTCCTCGACCATGTCGATCCGCCCGACGCCGTACTTGCCGCCGATCACGTTCAGGGTTCGGACCAGCATCGCGCCGTCCTGCTTCTCGCCATCGAGCGAGACCGGAATGCCTTCCTCGAAGGCGATCTCGAGCTCATACGGTGGCGCCGGCGCCTCGTCGGGATCGACCGTCCACTGAAAAACGTCGCGCGGCGGGCGGTCCCACGGGTCCTCGAGCACTCCCGCCTCGATGGAGCGGCCCCAGAGGTTCTCGTCAACGCTGTACGGGCTCCTCTTGGTGGCCTCGACCGGGATGCCGTGCTCGCGTGCGTAGTCGATCTCCTCGTCGCGGGTCATGTTCATGCCGCCGCGCATCGGCGCGATCACCGTGAGGTCCGGCGCGAGCGCCCCGACGGCGAGGTCGAAGCGGACCTGGTCGTTTCCTTTGCCCGTGCAGCCGTGCGCGACGAAGCGGGCGCTCTCGGAACGCGCTGCGTCGACGAGGAGCTTCGCAAGCAGCGGCCGGCCGAGCGCCGTCGCGAGCGGATAGCGGTCCTCGTAGAGCGCACCGGCCTGCAGGGCGGGCCAAACGAAGTAGCGGACGAAGATCTCGCGGGCGTCCTGGACGATCGCCTTGCGGGCGCCGCTCGCGATCGCTTTCCTCTGGATCGCCTCGAGGTCTCCCGTCGCGCCAAGGTCGCCGGTGCAGGTGACGACCTCGAACCCGAGCGTCTCTCGCAGCCACGCGACCGCCACGCTCGTGTCGAGCCCGCCGGAGTATGCGAGCACGCAGGTCTCGCCCGCGTACTTCTTGGTCATCTCGTCTCCCTTCGCGCGATCCCGAACGTCAAGAGGCGGCCGAGCAGTGCGCGCGCATTGCGCTCCGTCGACGCCGCGACGAACACCGTGTCGTCGCCCGCGAGGGTGCCGACTGCCTCCTCGAGGCGCGACGCGTCGAGCGCTGCGGCCAGCGCATTCGCGGTCCCCGGAAGCGAGCGCAGCACGACCAGGTTCGCGGCGAGCGCGCCCTCGACCGGATAGTCCTCGCAGAAGCGCCGGAGTCGCTCCGTGCCGCCGCCGGGCGTCGCCGCGGAGGGCGGCGCGTAGGCATGGGCCCCGTCGCGCGCGACCTTCACCAGGCCGAGCTCGACGATGTCTCTCGACACCGTCGCCTGGGTCGCGGGGTAGCCCGCGCCCCGCAGGGCGCGAACGAGCTCGGCTTGCGTCGAGAGCCGCTGCTGCGCGACGGCGCGCAGGAGCGCCTGCTGCCGATGGTGCTTGCGCGCGAGCGCCTCCCTCATGCCGCGGCCTCGAAGATGGTGCCGACCTGCTCGCCCGCGAGAAGTCGTTCGACCGCGTCCATGCCACGCGTGGCGACGATCGCCGCGCGGCACCCGGCGGCGGCGGCGACCAGACATGCCTCGACCTTGGGCAGCATGCCGCCTTCGATGGTGCCGTCGTCAACGAGCGACCGGGCACGGTCGGCATCCAACCGGGCGATGACGCGACCATCCTTCCCACGTACGCCGGGAACGTCGGTGACGAACACGAGGAGCCGAGCGCCCAGGCTGGCCGCGATCGCGCCGGCAGCCGCGTCGCCGTTGACGTTGAGGATCTCTCCGTCGTCCTGCGCGAGCGCCGCCGGCGCGATCACCGGAACGCGCCCGGCATCGAGCAGCTCCTCCAGCAGCCCGCTGTCAACCAGGGTCACGTTGCCCACCAGTCCGAGCTCAGCGTCCTCGCGCTCCGCGCGAAAGAGGCCGCCGTCGATCCCGGTGAGACCTACCGCGGGGACGCCGCGGGCGATCAGCGTCGCGACGACCCGACCGTTCGCGAGACCGCCGAGCACGGCGAGCGCGAGGTCCCGCGTCTCGGGATCGGTCACACGGAGCCCGCGGACGAATCGCGTCTCCATGCCGAGGCGCGCGGCCCACTCCCCGACGAGCGGTCCGCCGCCATGCACGACGACGAGCGGGTGCCCGCCGTCGCAGAGCGCCACGACCGCGTCAAGGGCGGCATCCGTCTCGGCGCCGACGGAACCGCCGATCTTCAGCACGAGGACGTCCCTACGTCGTGTAGTCGGCATTGATCCGCACGTATTCCGCCGAAAGGTCGGTGCCCCAGGCGCGCGCCTTCCCCGCCCCGAGACCCAGGTCGACGCCGATCGAGATCTCCTTCTGTCTGAAGATCCGGCGCACGGCATCGGCGTCGAACGCGCGCGGCGCGCCACTCTCGAAGACGACTACGTCGGCGATGCGGATCGTCACCCGGTTCTGGTCGACGCGGGCACCGGAGCGGCCGGCTGCGGCGAGGATCCGTCCCCAGTTCGGATCCGCGCCGTGGATGGCGGTCTTCACGAGGTTCGAGGTCGTGATCGTCCGGGCGGCGGCGCGCGCGTCCGTGTCCGAGGACGCGCCCGTGACCTGCACCTCGAAGATACGCGTCACCCCTTCGCCGTCGGCCACGACCGCTTTGGCGAGCATCTCGCAAAGCGTCCGGACCGCAGAGGCGAAGAGGGCGAGATCGTCGCCGCGAACCTTCACACCAGAGGCCCCGTTCGCGAGGAGGAGGAACGTGTCGTTCGTGCTCGTGTCGCCGTCGACGCTGATCAGGTTGAAGCTCGCGTCCGCAGCCTCCCGCGCGATGGGTCGCAGGTCATTGGCGCTCACGTCGGCGTCGCTCATCACGAACGCCAGAAGCGTGGCCATGTTCGGATGGATCATCCCCGCGCCCTTCGCGATCCCGCGAAGGTGCACGGTCCCAGCACCGAGCGGAAGCTCGATACCGGTCAGCTTGGGCTTCGTGTCGGTCGTCATGATCGCCGTCGCGACTTCGATCCACGCCGCGGGCCGCAGGCCCATCTGCTTGACCGCCTTTGCGATCCGCTCGACCGGTAATGGAACGCCGATCACGCCGGTGCTCGCGACGGCGACCTCGTAGGGGTCGCAGCCGATCCGCTGCGCCGCGGCGCGCGCCATCGTCACCGCATGGCGCTCGCCCTGCTCGCCGGTGCAGGCGTTCGCGTTGCCCGAGTTCACGACGATCGCGCGCAGCGATCCCCGCTCGAGGTGCCGGCGCGTCAGCACGCACGGCGCAGCGATGACCTGGTTCGTCGTGAACACACCGGCCGCGGCGCATGGGCGGTCCGAGACGATGAGCGCCACATCGGTCCGCGTGGGCGTTCCATCCTTCACGCCCGCGGCGGCGGCGCCCACCGTGAAACCGAGAACGTCGCTCGTCATGGCCAGAGCGGCAGCGCTTCGAGGCCCATCGTCTCCGGATAGCCGAAGCGGGCGTTGAAGTTCTGAAGCGCGGACCCCGCCGCGCCCTTGACCAGGTTGTCGAGCACGGCGAATGTCACGAGTCGCGATGTCGAATCGTCGACGAGCGTGTGCACCAGGCACCAGTTGCTCCCGAGCGTGGCCTTCGTCGCCGGAAATGTGTCAACCACGCGCACGAACGGCTCCTCGGAATATTCACGCGCGTACGCCTCGGCCACGTCCTTCGCCGTCTTCCCCGACCGGAGCGGCGCGTAGCACGTCGCGAGGAGCCCGCGGGTCATCGGAACGAGATGCGGCGTGAAGGTGAGCTTCGGCTGTTTGCCGAGCAGCAGCGCGGCCTCCTGCGCGATCTCGGGCGTGTGCCGGTGCTTGGGGACACCGTAGGGGCGCACGCTCTCGTCGATGGTCCCGTAGAGGTACGCGTCGTCGACCGTGTGGCCCGCGCCGCTCACGCCTGACTTCGCGTCGACGATGAGGTCCTCGGTGACGAGTCCCGCCTTCAGCGCCGGCGCCAACGCGAGGAGCGCGGCCGTCGGATAGCAACCCGGATTAGCGATGAGCCGCGCCCGGCGCACCCGGTCGCGCGTGAGCTCCGTCAGCCCGTAGACGGCTTCCTTCAGCAGCAGAGGCGCGGGATGCGCGTAGCCGTACCAGCGCTCATAGAGCGCCGGATCGCTCAGGCGGAAATCGCTCCCGATGTCGATGACCGTCCGGCCCTCGTCGAGCCACGCGCCGGCTTGCTTCGCGGCCTCGCCGGCGGGAAGCGCCGTGAAGACGACCTCGGCGTCGCCGACCTCGCGGCCGACGAGCAGCGAATCCGGCGCGCTATGCAGATGCGGCTGCACGGCGCGGAGCGGCTCGCCCTGATGCGAGCGGGCGACCGCCGCGACGAGCCTCGCTTCGGGGTGCCGCAGCACGAGGCGTGCGAGCTCCCCGCCCGCGTAACCGGTCGCCCCAACGATCGCAACCTTCGTCGGCACAGACGGGAAATTATGCGGTCGGATGGATAATTATGCAACAAGCGCGGAGCGCCTCAGGCGACGGCGAACACCTGTCGCGACTCGGGGATCCCTTTGAGCTCGTGGGCGCCACGGTCCACGAAGTTGAATCCCGAGCCGGCGACGAGATCGCGGACGGTGCTATCGCCACGAGGGCCGCAGACTAGCAGCCGTGAGCGACGCGGACACCACGTATATGCGCCGTGCCCTTCGGCT
>DASYSC010000058.1:0-2312 GCA_036003765.1 Candidatus Limnocylindria bacterium | reverse complement strand
GGACCGCGCGACGAACCGGGGCGGTTTGTGCGATAACGCTCACGTGAACGTTAATGTTGGGACGCTACGCGAGGGCGCCAAGCGTGTCAAACCGACTCGCCGCAGGGCGACCGATCGGGTGTGGGTCGGAGTCGACCTCGGGACGCAGGCTTGTCGTGTCGCCATCGTCACTGAAGACGGTGCGGTCCTCGCGATCTGCGACAGCACCATTCGCAACGCGCCCCTCGCCGACCGACGGCACGAGCAGGACCCCGAGGAGTGGAAGCTCGCGGTATCGACGGCGGCACGCGACGCACTAGGGTCCGTCGGCAGCAGCGCGGTGGCCGGCCTCGCTATCTGTGGGACTTCGGGCACCTTCCTCGTGGCTGATAGCCACGGCCGCCTGCTCACGCGCGCAGTCATGTATGACGACGCGCGGGCCACCGACGAACAGCTCGGTCGCGTCCGCGAGGCGTGGCTGACGTGTGCCGATCGCAACGGCTATGAGGTCCAGCGGAGCTGGGCGCTCCCCAAGCTCGCCTGGGTCGTCGACCACGTCCCCGGCGCCGCCGAGGGACAGCTGTACTTCGCACCGGACGTGGTCGCGAGCTGGCTCACGGGCGAGCGTGTCGCGACGGACAACACGCACGCGCTGAAAGCGGGCTTCGACCAGGTCCGGGGTGTCTGGCCAGCAGACGCGTTCGCCGCGGCCGGGCTGCCGACCTCGCTGCTGCCGCGCGTGGTTCGTCCGGGGACCGAGATCGGCCGGGTGTCGTCGGCGGGCGCGAGAGCGACCGGGTTCCCAGTCGGGACGCCGGTCCTCGCCGGCATGACCGACGGATGCGCTGGCCAGGTTGCGTCGGGGGCGCTGCACGAGGACGAGTGGAATACGTCGCTTGGAACGACGCTCATCTTCAAGGGGGTTTCCCGCCGGCTGCTCCATGACACATCCGGCGCGGTGTACTCGCACGCGCATCCTGACGATGGTTGGCTGCCCGGCGGCGCTTCGAGCTCCGGAGGGGGCGCAATTACAAGCGCCTTTCCCACAGCCGATCTCGCGGCGCTCGATCGAGCAGCGGCGACGCGCGTACCGACGCGACTCGTGCGCTATCCCCTGGCGAAGCCCGGTGAGCGTTTCCCATTCGTGCGTGACGACGCAGAGCCATTCATGCTCGGAACTCCCCGTGACGAGTTGGATATTTTCGCGGCGATCCTCCAGGGCGTCGCCTTTGTGGAGCGGCTCGGCTTCGCGTACCTCGGCTCTCTCGGGGCGCGCGTGGCCGGGGCGATCTCGTTCACCGGGGGTGCCACCCGCAGCGAGCTCTGGACTCAGCTGCGGGCGGACGTCCTCGGACGCGCCGCGCGGGTGCCGTCGTCGCCCGACGCGTCGGTCGGTGTTGCGATCGTGGCGGCGGCGGGCCGCGGATCCGTCACCGCGACGTCGGAGAGGATGGTCCGGATCGAGAAGGTCGTCGAGCCACGCCCGTCGCTCACAGAGCGATACCAGACCGGGTACGTCATGCTCGTCGATGAGCTCGAGCGTCGTGGGTACATCGGCCCCGAGCTGGCAGCATCGGCGCGGGCGACATGATGCGCACGCTGATACTCGTGCGCCACGGCCACACGGAATCGAGCGATGCCGGTCGGTACCTCGGCAGGACCGACATGAATCTCAGCGCGCAGGGCGTGCGTCAAGCCGAGCACCTTGCCGCATGGATCGCGAACACGCGCGTCGACGCGATCCTCACGTCGCCGGCCTTGCGGGCGAGACGGACCGCTGAGATCGTCGGCAGCCGAGCAGCACTCGCTCCAACCGAGGACGAGCGCCTCCAAGAGCTCGATTTCGGGCTCGCCGAGGGGCTCACCTTGAGCGAGCTTCGCGCGACACACGCAGTGGCCGCGGCAGCCTTCGAGAGCGACCCCGTGGCCCATCACTTTCCCGGCGGTGAGCATCCCGCAGCGGCAGTCGAGAGGCTACGTAACGCAACGGAAGACGTCCTCCATCGCCCGTGGCGCCGCACGCTTCTCGTCACGCACAACACCCTCATTCGGCTCTTCATTTGTGAGGTGCTTGGTATTCCGCTGAGCGCGTACCGTCGCCGGCTGCCCATCGCCGAGCATTGCGCGCTGACTGAGCTAGTCGCCGATGACGATGGCCTTGCCCTGCGTCGCTTCAACGCCGTTGTCCCGGGGAATGCGTGAAAATCCTCCTCGCCGGCGACGGCTTCGTCTTGAACGATCTTCTCGAACGCGAAATCACAACGGTGCTGTCGATCAAGTGCGAGATCTCGAAGATCGTGCTGCCCTGGCCGGCGATCCCATTCGTTCCTGTC
>DASYSC010000057.1:0-60921 GCA_036003765.1 Candidatus Limnocylindria bacterium | reverse complement strand
GAAGCAGAGGATCGGCGCGCGCAAGTTCTGGCTTAGCTTGCGCACGGCCATGTACTCGATGATCCGGTCCTTCACCTTCGGCAGGCCGTAGTGGTCCTCGTCGAGGATCGCCGCCGCCTGCGCGATGTCCCAGTCGTCGCTCGCCGCCTTGTTCCAGGGCAGCGAGATGAGCCAGTCCACGTAGGTCCGGATGACGCCGGTCTCGGGTGAGGCCTGCGGGATCTTCTCGAGCCGACCGATCTCCTTGAGCGCCTTCTCCTTGACGGGGTCGGGCATGCCGGCCTGCTCGATCTTCTCCTTGAGCTCCTTGAGCTCGGCACCGCCCTCGTCCTCGCCGAGCTCCTTCTGGATCGCCTTCATCTGCTCGCGGAGGATGTACTCGCGCTGGGTCTTGTCGAGGGTCTGCTGCACCTCGCTCTGGATCTTCGCCTTGAGCTCGAGGATCTCGTTCTGCTTGGCGAGGAAAACCGAGAGGAACTTCAGCCGCTCGACCACGCTCGGCGTCTCGAGCAGCTGCTGACGCTGCTCGAGTGTCAGGTCCGGGCTCGACGCGACGAGGTCGGCGAAGTGCGAGGGGTCTTCGGTGTTCTTCGCGGTCATCGCGACCTCGGGCAGGATCGAGCCGCCGTTGTCGACGTACTTCTCGAAGAGCGCGCGGACGCTCCGCACGAGCGCCTCACGCTCGACGGCGTTGCCCAGGTCCTCGGGGAGCGGCTCGAACGTCGCGCGGAAGTACCGCTGCTCCGGCTGGTACCCGGTGATCCGGACGCGCTGGAGGCCCTGGACGATGATCTGGGCGCTCCCGTCCGGGATCCGCAGGAGGCGGACGATCTCGGCGACGGTCCCCACGCCGTAGATCTGCTCCGGCGTCACATCGTCGACCTCGGCGTCGCGCTGCGCGGCGAGGATGATGTAGTGCTTCTCTTCGGCCATCGCCGCGTTGATCGCGGCGACGCTCTTCTCGCGACCGACCCCGAGCGGGACCACCAGCTTCGGGAATACGACCGCCTCGCGCAGCGGCACGAGCGGCAGGTCACTGGGGAACTGGTTCGGTTGCGTGGTCGTCGTCTCGGGGTCGGTCACTTCTTCTCTTCCTTCTAGTTCGTCCCGGCGAAGCCGGGCGAAGCAGGACGGTCAGTTACTGCGAAGCAGGAACTGACCACCTACTTGGCAGTCGCGTTGATCTTGATGGCGCGTGGCTTCACGTTCTCGGCCTTCTGGAGCGTCATCTCCAGAACGCCGTGATTGAAGTTGGCCTCGACCTTGTTCGGGTCGATCTGGACCGGAAGAGCGAAGCTGCGGGTGAATTTCCCGTGACGACGCTCCTGGCGAATCCAGCCCTCGTCGCTGACTTCGCTCTTGGTCTTCGTCTCGCCGCTAAGGGTGATCATGTCGCTGGTCGCATTGATCTCGATGTCCTCAGGCTTGAGACCCGGAAGGTCGGCCCGGAGGTGGTAGGCGTCCTTTGTCTCCCAGAGGTCCACCGGCACAGCAAGCTGGCCGGCCGCTAGACCCGTCCATGCGGTCGGACGGATGAAGCTGTCCTCGAAGAGACGGTCCATGGCCTCGCGGAGCGAGACGACGTCGGAGATGGGGTTCCAGCGTGCGAGAGTCATACAGCGCCTCCTCTACAGCTCAACGCCTTTCTGGCGTTGGCGATTTCGTGGCTTGCGACTCGTCGGCTCGTGCGCCACCATCTCGATGGCCTGTTCGGCGTCCGCCTCCGCGTCCTCACGCGCGAGCTCGTTCGCGATCTCCTCCAGAAGATCCGCGGCGTCGCGGAGCTGGAGGAGGAGCTTCACGCCCGCGAGGTTGACCCCGCGGTTCTGCGTGAGGTACCGGATCGCCCGCACCCGGTCGAGGTCTTCGTCCGAGTACAGGCGGATGTTGGTGTCCGTCCGTACCGGATCGAGCAGGCCCTCTTCCTCGTAGATGCGGAGGGTCCGCGGATGGCAGCCCGCCAAACTGGCAGCGATGCTGATGACGTACACGGGTCGACGCGTGCTTGCCACGAGGAATATCTAAAAGCCTATCAATGCCGTTGTCAAGGTTCTTCCTCCGCTGCTGCACCGGCCACTGAGCAGCCAGCCGGGCGCCGAAACCCTCTCTACGCGGCGGTTCCCCAGCCCCCATGGGCCGGGGGTCCCTCCGCCGCGCGGGGGCCCTCGGCGCCCGGGCTGGCCGCTAGTGTCTTCGGCTCATGCGCTTCGGTCTTGATTTCGGCACTTCCAATACGTCCCTCGCAGTCAATGACGGCGAGTCGACCCGTGTCCTGCCGATCGACCCCCTGGTCGGCGAGACGATGCCGACGGTCCTGTACATCCGGCGGGATGGAAGCCCGATCGTGGGGCGGCCAGCCATCGACGCCTACCTGGAGGACAACCGAACCCGCGGACCCCTTACAAGAGAGTTCCAGTCACTCGGGATCCTCATGGAATCGTCCAATCCCGATCATCCGATCGTCGAAGCCCACATCTACACCGACCGGAACGCCCCGGGCCGGCTCTTTCAGGCGCTCAAGACCTTCCTGGGCGATCCGCTCGAGACGCGGACGAACGTGTTCGGCAACGCCAAGGGGCTCGAGGAGTTGATCGCTCTCATCCTGGTCCAGGTGCGGAACCGCGCGAAGGAGCTCACGAATGAAGCGCCCGAATCGATCACCCTCGGACGGCCCGTCCGCTTTATCGGCGGTGAGGGCGCGGAGGAGCGCGCGACGCGGCGCCTTCGAGCAGCCGCGGAGCTCGCTGGCTTTCGGGACGTCCGCTTCGTGCTCGAACCGATCGCCGCGGCACACGCAGCCGACGTCGAGAGCGGCACGAGCCTCGTGTTCGACTTCGGCGGCGGCACCCTCGACCTGTGCGTCGTGCGGCGGAACGATCGCGCCCTCGCGGTGCTCGCGACTGCCGGCGGTCCGATCGGCGGCGACCGTGCGACCGAGCTCCTCATCGACGACGCGGTCGCCCCGCGTCTCGGATCGCGCGCCGAGTGGGGACCGAAGCGCCTGCGGCTCCCCCGGTACATCGTCAACGCGCTGCGCGACTGGCACGCGCTGTCGGCGCTGAACGAGAAGCCGCTCCTCGACGCACTTGACGATCTCGTCCGCGCAGGCGCTCCGCGGCGCGAGCT
Source organism: Candidatus Limnocylindria bacterium (assembly GCA_036003765.1). GTDB lineage: Bacteria > Chloroflexota > Limnocylindria > P2-11E > P2-11E > 3-1-20CM-2-70-9. The sequence continues at coordinate 57,795 of DASYSC010000057.1, read as the reverse complement.
CGCCGCGCTCCGCAGCGCGATCGAGCTCCAGCTCGGCTACGAGATATTCCAGACGACGGACGCCACCAAGATCGAGCTCTCGACCGTCGCCGCCGCGCTTCTCACCTACCACCACGCCGAGGTGGACGTCGACGCGCGCGTGACCCGCGGCCGTTTCGAGCATCTCATCCACCCGCTGCTCGACGAGACCGCGACCCTCGTGCGACGTGTCACGGACGACGCCGGCCTTGTGGCGGCCGACGTCGCCGCGGTCGTCTACACCGGCGGCTCGAGCGCCATCCCGGCGTTCCGTGGGCTCATGCGCGAGCTACTGCCGAACGCGGTCGCCCGGGACGCGGCTGCGTTCACGAGCGTCGCGGCGGGTCTTGCGATGCCCGGTGTGACTGAGGCGGCGATCACCGGCTAGTGATGGACAATCGTCAGCTGATGCGACGTTTGATCCCGTACGTCGCCGCCGCGACCGCCGTGGCGATCACGACCGCGCTCATCAGCCTCGTGGTCGAACGCGCACAGATCGCGAATATCTCGATGCTCTATCTCGTCGCCGTGCTCGTCGTCGCGGTGGCCTTCGGCCGGATTGCCGCGATCGTGGCTAGCGTCCTGGCCTTTCTCACGTTCGACTGGTTCTTCGTCCCGCCGACCCATCAACTCGTCGTGGCGGACGCGGAGGAGCTCTTCTCGCTCGCGCTGTTTCTCATCACCGCGGTGGTCACGGGCACACTCGCGGCGCGGGAGAGAGCCCGCGCGCAGGAGGCCGAGCATCGCGAGCACGATGCCACGATCCTCTACGAAGCGGCGTTCTTCATGGCCGAGCCCGACCTCGAGCGAGCTCTCGTCGCGGTCGCCGAGCACTTCCGCTCGGCTCTCGATCTCGACGCGGTGTCGATCGAGGCGGACTCCGAGATCCTCCCCCATCCCGCGCTCGCGGCCCGCGATGATGCGGCTCGCGACTCGCTCCGGGCGACTGGCACGGAGCTGCGCTTGCTCGACCCACACGGCGTATCGCGGCGGATACGCCTCGTCGGAACCCAGAAGCGTGGGGCCACGCGCGACAAGCGCACTCGCGTGGTGCCGATCGTTTCCGCGAACGAACGGATCGGCACACTCCGAGTGCTTCCACGGGCGGGCGCGACCGAGCTCGAGCCGGGGGATGAACGGCTCCTGGCGATCGCGGCCGCGCAGCTGGGTCTCACGATCGAGCGCGCGCGGTTCCGCAAGGAGGCGACCGAGGCCGAGGTGCTCCGTCGCGCCGACGATCTGAAGACCGAGCTGCTCCACGCGGTCTCGCACGAGCTTCGCACTCCGCTCGCCTCGATCCTCGCTTCAGCTGGAAGTCTCCGGCAGCGGGACGTCGACTGGACCGACCGCGAGCGCGATGAGTTCGCCGGCGCGATCCAGGATGAAGCGGTGCGCCTCGATCGCGTCGTCGGCAACCTCCTGGACCTGTCGCGGATCGAGAACGGGACGCTCGTGCCGCACAAGGCCTGGCACGATGTCGGCGCGCTCGTCGAGGACGTCGCCGGACGGATGCGCCCGGTCACCGCGGGCCACCCGGTCCGCGTGGACGTGCCTGAGGATCTCCCGCCGGTCGAGCTCGACTACGTGGAGATCCAGCAGGTCCTCTCGAATCTGGTCGAAAACGCGGCGAAATTCTCACCGGCGGGATCCGAGATCGGGATCAGCGTGGCACGCGAAAACGGCGATGTCCGCTTCGAGGTTCGCGACCACGGTCCGGGCATCGCGGCGGGCGAGAGCGACCGCATCTTCGAGCCGTTCGTCCGCCTGGCGCGCGCGGGCCAGGGGCCGCGCGGCGTCGGCCTCGGACTGGCGATCGCGAAACGACTCGTCGAGGCGCATGCCGGGACGATCTGGATCGATCGATCCGTGGGCGACGGCACGCGCATCGTCTTCAGGCTCCCGGGACGTGCCGGTGTCAGTTAACGAGGTGCGTGCCGAGCCATCCGGGGCGCGCCTCCTCGTGGTCGACGACGAGCCCTCGATGATCCGGACGCTGCGGACAAATCTTCGCGGTCACGGCTTCCAGGTGGAGACCGCGGAGACGGCGGGTGACGCGATCGCGAGCTACGACCGGCGCCAGCCGGACCTCGTGGTCCTCGACCTGAATCTCCCCGACGGGGACGGGTTCGAGGTGGTCCGCCGCATCCGCGAGCGTTCCGGAACGCCGATCATCGTGCTCTCAGCGCGCGGTGGCGAGCGCGACAAGGTGAACGCGCTGGACCTCGGCGCCGACGACTACATGACGAAGCCATTCGGCATCGACGAGCTGTTGGCGCGCATACGCGTGGCCCTTCGTCACGTCGCGCGCCCCGGCGCCGGCAGCGAGCCGCGGATCCGGAGCGGCGACCTCGTCGTCGATCTCGAGCGTCGTGAGGTCACCATGGCCGGCTTGCCGGTGCATCTCACGCCGACCGAATACGACCTTCTAAAGGTCTTCCTGACGAACGCGAACAAGGTCCTCACCGATCGGATGCTCTTGCAGCAGGTGTGGGGTCCCGATTACGGGGATGAGTCGCACTACCTGCATGTGTACGTCGCGCGGCTACGCCGGAAGATCGAGGACGACCCACAGACTCCTCGATACCTCACGACCGAGCCGGGGGTCGGTTATCGCTTTCGCTCGGACGAGCTATAGCGCGGTATTGAGCGTCTGTTGACCGCCGCACGCTCCCCGTTGACACCGCGTTGAGCGCTTCACCCGACCCTTGGGTCGGTGGCGACCCGTGCTCTCGCTGATGATGCGGTCATGCCCGTCGCGACGACGCCACATGTCGTCGTTCCGATCCGGGAACTCGACCGCGCCGCGGCGGGCGCCCTCGCCTTCGCTGAGTCGATCGGGGCTGCCGTCACCGTCCTCCAGCTCGGCCGCGACGCCGGTGGTGCCCGACGGCTACTCCGGCGGCTGGGGCTGGCCAGGCACGCGGATTTCATCCAGCTAAACGAGCACGTCGATCCGGTCGACCAGGTCATCGAGGCGTTAGACGACATTCGGCGGGACGATCCCCGACGGACGGTCGCCGTCGTACTTGGGGAGGTCGTGCCACGGTGGCCGTGGTTGGGTCTCCTGCACGATCCCCTGCCGCGACGTCTCAAGTCGCGCCTGTTGCGCCGGCCCGGCACCGTCGTGATCGAGGTTCCATACCGGCTCGACAGCTAAAAACCGTCCAGTTTGTAATGACCCTGTACGCGGCCTCTCGGGCCTAGCCGAAGAGGGCCTTCCGGACCTCGCTTTCGGATGCGGTCGGCGAAAAGACCATGACGCGGTCGCCCACTTCGAGCTTCGTCTCCTCGTCGGCGTGCATGAGCTTGCCGCGACGGATGATCCCGCCGACGAGCGCCCCGCTCGGCAGTCGCAAGGATCCGACGGTCTTGCCGGCAGGCGGAGTCCCGATCGCGATCTCGGCCTCGATGAGCTCGTTGGCCGAACCGGCGAGCGACATGAGCGGCATGAAGCCGCCGGCCGGAAGCTCCTGCTCGATCACGTTCATCAGGACCCGGGTCGAGGAGATCGTCTCGTCGATCCCGAGCGTCTTGAAGACGATCTCGTTCTTCGGGTTGTTGACGCGCGCGATCACACGCGGCGTATGGCAGCGAAACTTAGCGAGCTGGCAGATCACGAGGTTCTTCGCGTCGTCCCCGGTGACGGCGATGAGCGCGTCGGCCCGGCTGCAGCCGGCTTCCATCTGCGCGCGCCCCTCATCCGCCGGCGCGTTCATGACGATCGAGCCAAGCTTTTCTTGAACGAAGTTCGCGCGGCGCCGGTCGGCTTCGATGACGGTGACCTCATGGCCCGCCTCGAGGAGCGCCTGCGAGAGATGGAATCCGACCTCGCCCGCACCGGCAACAACGAAGTACATCTACCGCGCCTTCGCTGGCTCGTGGATCAGGTCGGCCTCGTGCGCGAGAGCCTTTCGCATGAGCACCTCGCCGACCTCGCGGTCCTCCTGCAGCATCGCATGCAAGAGCGTCCCGAGGATGGTCGTGCGGGAGAACGTGGTGATCCCCATCTCGCGGTAGGTCTGCGCGCGCACCGGATCGTTCACCTTCGCGATCACCTGCTTCACGCCAAAGATCTTGTGGGCGATCTGTGCCGCCATCAGATTGCGGTTGTCGCCCTCGGTGAGCGAAAGAAGCGCGTCGGCGCGCTCGATGCCCGCCTGGCGCAGGACCTCGAGATCCGTGCCGTCCCCGAGGATGGTCTCTCCCTTGAACGAGGCCGGAAGGTGTTGGAACCAGGCCCGTTCAGCGCGCGCGGGGCTGGTCGACGCGATATCGACCACGCTCACGCGGTGCCCCTCGGCGTCTAGAAGACCCGCGAGAAAACCACCCACCCGGCCACAGCCGACGATGACGACGTTCATTTGCTCTCTTCCTGACGATACGCGAGCACCGCGCACGGCGCGTTGACATACACGTTTTGCACCGTTCTTCCGATGTAGACCTTGCCTAGTCGCCTGCGGTACGGCATCGCGACGACGATTAGGTCGCACTTGCGCTCCACGGCGGTGTCGACGATGGCCGCGGCCGCGTCGCGCGCCTGCAACAGCTCGGTCTCAAGATCCATGCCAGCTTGGTCGGCCACTTTCTTCGCACTTTCGAGCAGCTCTTCGCCGCGGTCGAGCTCCGGCTCCATCACCGCGTCGAGCGGCAGGTTCCAGCGCACCTCGATGACATGAATGCCGACGACCTCGGCCTTCGCGGGCTTCGCGATCCACGCCACCAGACGGATGACGTCCGGATCCGCGCTGGTCCCCGCGAGCGCCACGAGGATGCGCTTGGGGTGCATGAGTGCGCGAGTCTAGCTAAGTGCGCGTCAGGTCGGCGGTATCGCCATGGTGGTACGGGACGTCGATGACGATCGTGTTCGGGCGGAAGAGGAGCGCAGCCTTCAGCCGGAACGCCGTCTGACTGTGCAGCAGCCACTCCCACCAGTGGCGCGGCACGAACTCGCTCACCACGACGGTGATGGGCCGGTTGTCCGACCGGTCGATGGCGTCGATGTATTTGAGGAGCGGTGGCAAGAGCGAACGGTAGGGCGATTCGACGACGTCGAGATCCACGTCTGTGTCGAGGCGGTCCCATCTCTTCCGGAACTCGTCTGCGCTCGCGTGCGACGTCGACACGTGCACCGCCTTCACCATCGGGGACACCGACCGTGCGAACGCGAGCGCCTGGAGCGCGGCGCGGTCGAGCCGCGCGATGGGCACGATCACCACCGGCGCCGCGTAGACCGGGACGCGCTGCTCCGGGCCGGAGATCACCAGAGCGTCCTGGGTCGTCTGGTAGTGCCGGTTGATGGCGTAGAGGAGCGCGACGATGACCGGAATCAGGATCAGGACCATCCACGCGCCGAGCGCGAACTTTGTGACCGCGACCACGACGAGCACCGTTCCCGTCACGAGCGCCCCAAAGCTATTGATCGCGATCGAAACTCGCCATCCGGGATTGCGCAACCGTCGCCACCGCCTGACGAGGCCGGACTGCGAAAGGGTGAACGCGAGAAACACGCCGATCGTGTAGAGCGGGACGAGCGCGTTCACACTTCCACCGAACGCGGCCAGGATGACCGCCGCGAGGACTGACAGAACGAGGATCCCGGTGTTGAACGCAAGACGCGAACCGACATCCGCGAAATGCCGAGGCATGAAGCGATCATTCGCGAGCACCGACGCGAGCCGCGGGAATCCCGTAAATCCGGTGTTGGCTGCGAGCAAGAGGATGACGGCCGTCGTGATCTGCACGAAGTAGTAGAAGGGGCTGCTCGCACCGACGACGGCACGGGTGATCATGCTGTTCACGGTCTCGATCTCGCTCTGGTCCGGCTGGATGCCGATCCGGCTGGCGAGATAGGTGATCCCGAGAAAGATCGTGGCGAAGATCGTCCCCATGAGCACGAGCGTGATGACCGCATTCCGCGTCTCCGGACGTCGAAAGCTGGGCACCCCGTTCGCCACAGCCTCGCTCCCGGTGAGGCCGACCGAGCCAGAGGCGAAGGCGCGCAGGACCAGAAGGATCGAGACCGTCACGGTCCCTTCGGCGAGAAACGGATCGGGTGGCGTAACCGGCGCGGGTACGTCGCCGCTGAAGACGCGGAACAGGCCAAATGCGAGGAGCCCGTACATCGCGAGCATGTACGCATAGGTCGGGGCAGCGAACAGCAGCCCGGCTTCGCGAACGCCCCGAAGGTTGCCGACCGCGAGGGCCGCGATGAGGACGAGCCCGACGATCACGCGGTACTCATGGAGCTCGGGAGCGAAGCTCGAGATCGCGGCGACGCCGGCCGCGGTGGACACCGCTACGGTCAGCACGTAGTCGATGAGAAGGGCGGCGGCGGCCACCAGCCCGGCGATGACCCCATGATTCTCACGCGCGACGAGGTAGCTTCCACCGCCATTGGGGTAGGCCCTGATCACTCGCGATTCTGAAAGAACGACGATCGCGAGGACGAACACCACCGCGAGCGCGATCGGCATCGTGTATACGAGTGCCGTGGTGCCGGCGAAAGCCAGGATCCGCATCGCCTCTTCTGTGGCGTATGCGGATGACGAGACGTTGTCCGACGCCAGTATCGGAAGGCCTGTGGCCACGCCCACGCGCTCCTCGGCCTCGGCGTCGCCGTGTAGGCGCTTGCCGATGAGGAAGCGGAGTGCTGCGTCCCAGCCGCGGCCGACGCGGCCAGTCCGCTCCATCGTCTGTTCGGTGGCCACATAGCGGCCGCCATGTCCGCGCAGGCCGCTGCCGATCGGGCGCACGATCCGGACGTAGCGATCGCCGACATGGCGTCCCGCCTGGGTGACACGCCGCTCGAGTGACGGCGTCTCGGGTCGCTCTTGCTCGTCGCCGCTCAATGCTTGTGCCCCTGGCGGCCGTCGTCGAAGTGATACGGCACGTCGATCACGATCGTGTCCGGCCGAAAGAGCAGGCTCGCTTTCAGGCGGAGAGCTGTCTGGCTGTGCAGGAGCCATTCCCACCAGCTGTGCGGCACGAATGAGGCGAGCACCACGGTGATCGGACGATCCGGCGCCTGCTTTTGGAGCACGTCGATGTACTTGAGCAGAGGCGGTACGAGCGAACGGTACGGTGACTCGATCACGTCCAGGGGAACCTTGCCCGCCCACGCTTCCCAGCGCCTGCGAAAATCGCGGCCGCTTTCTTCGCTGGTCGTGACGTGAACCGCCTTCACCGCTGGAGAGATCGAGCGAGCGAATGCGATGGAGCGGGCGGTCGCACGATCCAGGCGCCCGACCGGGACGACGACGACGGGCGGCGCCATGGCCGGTACTTCCTCGTCGAGGCGGTCGATCACGAGCGCGTCTTGGGTGGTCGTGTAGTGGCGGTGGATCGCGAGGAGCAGGAGCACGATCAAGGGGATGACCACGACGACCAGCCACGAACCTTCACCGGCCTTGGCGACGAGCACGATGACCAGGACAAGCCCGGTGACCGCCGCGCCGAGCACATTGAGCGCGGCACGCCACTGCCAGCCCGGCGAGCGCAGCCGGCGCCACCTGCGTACGAGGCCGGTCTGGGACAACGTGAAGGCGAGAAAGACGCCGATCGTGTAGAAGGGGATGAGCTCGGTGACACTCCCTTCGCGCCACACGAGGACGGCCGCGGACACGATCGCCAGGGCCACGATCCCGGTCGAGAACGCGAGACGCTCGCCGCGATAGGCGAACTGACGGGGCATGAACCGGTCGTTGGCCAGCACGGACGCAAGACGCGGGAACCCGGTGAAGCCGGTGTTCGCGGCGAGCGCGAGGAGCAGCGCCGTGGACCCCTGGACCAGGTAGTACATGGGCGACAGGCCAACCAGCGATCTCGTGATGAGGCTGTTGAGGGTCTCGGTCTCTGACTCATCCGGGACGGTGCCGATCGTTTGCGCGAGGAAGGTCAGCCCGAGAAAGATCGTGCTGAACGAGACTCCCATCAGCACGAGCGTGATGGTGGCGTTCCGCTTTTCTGGGACGGCCATGCTCGGCACGCCGTTGGCGATGGCTTCGCTTCCGGTGAGGCCGACCGAGCCCGATGCGAACCCGCGGAGGACGAGGAGAAGTCCCGTGAGACCGGCGAGCTGGACGGTCCCCTCACCCGGAAAGGGGTCGGGCGGTACCGCCGCCGGCGGGATGTCACCGGTGGCGACGCGGAAGATCCCGTAGAGGAGGAGCGCGACGAGTGCGGCGAGGTACACGTATGTCGGGCCCGCGAACATGGCGCCTGCCTCGCGCACGCCGCGCAGGTTCCCGAGCATCAAGATCCCGATGAACGCGAGACCGATGGGCACGGCGTACGGGTGCCAGTCGGGCTTGAAGCTCGTCACGGCCTGGACCCCCGCGGCCGTCGACACGGAGACGGTCAGAACGTAGTCGATGAGCAGGGCGGCCGCGGCAACGAGTCCCGGGAGCGTACCCAGGTTGTCGCTCGTGACCACGTAGCTTCCACCGCCGTTCGGATAGGCCTGGATGACCTGCGACTGCGAAAGGACGACGATCGCAAGGACGCCAACCACCGCGATCGCGATCGGCGTCGTGAACACGAGGGCGCCGATGCCCGCGAGGGCGAGGACTCGCATCGCCTCTTCGGTGGCGTACGCCGAAGACGAGATATTGTCCGAACCGAGGATCGCAAGTCCCGTGAAGACCGATAGCCGCTCCGATTCCTCGGCCTCCATGCTGAGCCGCGGGCCGAGGAGAACGCGGCGGATCGCCTCGTATGCGCGGCCGGCGCCGCTTTCGGGCTCGAGGACTCTCTCCTCGGCGATATACCGATCGCCACGCCGGCGGAAACCCGCGGGCCGATGAAGCTTGACGTACCGATTCCCGGGGAGTCGCCCTGGTCTGGTGGTTCGCTCTTCGAGTGAAGGAGCCCCTGGAGTCTTGTCGTGTCCCTCGTCGTCCGTCACGTCAGGGCTGCGATTGTGGCACGGTGGTGCGCGCCCGCTCCGCGCCTGATTGATCGACCAGAACGGCGTCGCGCGCGGACGCGGCCGACTGGCGATCGATCGAGACGAGATGCGCCGGAGAGGTCAGGACCTGGATCGTCACGGCACCAGGCGATGGCGCGGAGAACATCGCGTGGACCGTGAGCGTGTCGCCGGCCCGGTCCACGCGGACCACGCGCACGCCGTATCCGCCGGTGCGCTGCGACCCGGCGAAGACCGCGATGTAGACGCGTCCGTCCTCTCTCCGCGCGAGCTGACCGAGGCCGGCGCTCGCCGGATCGGCCGCGACCGCGATACGGGGGCCGCCCTCGTATCCCGACTGCTGGGTCGAGCCGTGATCGGTGAACGGGACGTTCTCGGGGGTCACCCTTGCGCCCGCTCCACCGCACCCCGCGACGAGCGCGGCCAGAATGATGGCCTCACAAGCCGAACCGAAGGCGGTCCGCGAAGATCGGCGGGAGCCCGCGCTCGCGGATCCGGCGTTGCGTCTCTTCGACTCGATAGGTCGAACGATGGAAGGTCACGGTATCTCCCGCAAGGTCCAGGACGGCGTATGCCGCGCGGGGGTCTCCGTCGCGCGGCTGGCCGACGCTGCCCGGGTTCAGGAACGCGCGCGGCGCAAGTGGATACGGCGTCTCGTAGCGCACCCGGCCAGGCTCCCCGCCCGGTCCGGCGCGAAAGAGCGAGGGCACGTGGGTGTGGCCCGCGCAGCAATGGGCCGTCCTCGCCAGGGCAAGCGACGCCGCGGCGCTCCTCGGGTTGGTCACGTACTCCCATAAGGGATCGCGGAGGCTGCCGTGGCACAGCGTGACGTCGCTCGTCTCGAGCGTCCGGGGCAGAGCCGCGAGCATGTCGCGCTCCGCGGCGGAGAGCCACCTTCGATGCGTCTTTGCCGCGACCGCTGCCGGCGCGTTGAACAAATCGAGGTCCTCCCCGGTCGCGACGGCTCGGTCGTGGTTACCCGCAACGATCGTGGCCTCGCGCTCGACGAGCAGCGCGAGGACGTCGGAGGGGTCAGGGCCGTACCCGACAGTGTCCCCGCAGACCCAGAGCGCATCGACTTCCCCCATCGCGGCGAGCACGGTCTCCAGCGCGACGAGATTGGCGTGGATGTCGCTGAGGACACCGACTTTCACCTCATTGACGCCTGCTGCGCGGCGAGGATCGTGATGCGCCTCTCCGCGAGCGCTCGGCCGATCACCACCGAGGCGACGCCGCGAGCGGCGAGCGCGCGAACGTCGTCGAGATCGCGGACGCCGCCGCCGGCGTGCAGCGCGAGACGATGACCGACGACTTCCCGCACCGCGTCGACGAGCGCGAGGGGCGGGCCCGCGAGCCGACGCTCCGCGGTGAGGTCGATGAGGTACAGCGCACGAACGCCGGCGATCAGCGCGGCGCGCGCCGCGGCAAGCGCGCCGCGGCCGGTCGCGACCGCGACGAGGTCGGGATCGCCGCCGCGCGGCGCGAGGAACCCCGATCGCGCCTCGATCTCGACGATGGCAGAGTCGCCGAGCGATGCGATATCGCGCAGCAGGTCGTCGTCGCCGAACACCGCGCTCGAGAACAGCACACCCACGAACCCACGATCGATCGCCCGGCGCGCATCGTCGACACGCGAGACGCCGCCGGCCAGGCGGCACGGAACCCCCGCGCTCCCCGCGATCTCCGCGAGCAGCTCGAGGTTGCGGAACGCGCCGGTCTCGGCCCCGTCAAGATCGACGAGGTGAAGCACCTCCGCGCCCTCGGCAACGAGATCGCGCGTCCGTTCGAGAACGGGCTCCTCCGAACCGTCAGCCAGCCGTCCGCCGCGAACGTCGATCGACGGCACGATCACCATGGGCGGCGCTTGGCTTCGGCGGCCGAACGCGGATAACGGGATGGCGTCGCGCGAAGCTTTCGGATCACGACGAGCGATCTGCCCGGCAAGATCGAGCCCAGCCCGAGCTCGGACGTGGGTGTGATCTTGACGATCTCGCCACCGATGGCCGCGCACGCTTTCTTCGCACCGGGGAGCTCCGCGTCGAGCCGGCCCTTCCAGGCGATCGCGTCGCCGCCGACGCGCAGAAACGGCAGCAAGTACTCGACGATCGCGCCGAGCGTTCCGATGGCCCGCGCGGTCCCGACCTCGTAACGCTCGCGCCGCGCGTGCGCGAGATCTTCGGCGCGCTCGTTCCGGACCTCGACGCCGTCGATGGCAAGGGTGTTCGTGACCTCCTCGAGGAAGCGCGCCTTCTTGCCCATCGACTCGACGAGCGTCACGCGCGTTCCGGGAAGTGCAAGGCGCAGGGCGATACCCGGGAACCCTGCGCCGCTGCCGACGTCGACAATGCGCTCGCGGCCGGTCCATGTGCGAACCGCGATCGCGGTGAACGAATCGAGGAAATGTTTCGTCGCGATATCGGCGGGGGCTGTGATCGCGGTGAGGTTCACCGTCGTATTGCGTGCGATGAGGAGTTCCGCGAACCGCGCGCAGAGCTCGAGCGTTCTGGCATCCAGACGGACACCGATGCGCTCGGCGTCGCGAACCAGCGCCGCGAACGGCGGGTCAGCGGACTCGCAGGGCGGCACGGGCCGTCAAGTATGGCCGTGAGGCGAGCCGCGGTCGTGTGGGCTGCGGCGCTCGTCATCTCGTGCGCAATGCTCGCCGCACCACTCGTCGTTCTCGGCGCGACGAGTGCGGTCACCATCCAGAACTCGGCGTTCAACCCGCCTTCGACCACCGTCCGCGCCGGTGATGCGGTGAGATGGACGAACGCCGACGCGTTCAGCCACACATCGACGGCGGACGGCGGACTCTGGGATACGGGCGTGATCAGAGCCGGTGGGTCGGCCTCGATCACGTTCACGAGCGCGGGAACGTTCGCGTACCACTGCGCGATACACGCATTCATGAAGGGGACCGTCATCGTTCTGGCGACGAGCACGCCGCCACCACCACCCCCGACGGCGCCGCCGCCCACACCCGTACGCACCGCACCGCCGACAGCCGCACCGACCGCGCCGCCGACAGCCGCACCGACCGAGAACGCGACCGCGGAGCCGACGACGGCCACACCCAGCGCGTCACCGACGTCCGTGGCCGTGGAGACCCTGGCCGTATCCGCGTCGCCAAGCCCGATCGCGGTGCAGGTCACGCCCGCCCCCGGCCCCGAGGCGGGGCCCGGTCCCCTCCTCATCGGCGCGGCCGCGCTCGCGATCATCGGTCTGGGCGCGATCGCGTTCGTCCTCGCGCGGCGGTCGTAGCGCGCGACCGCTGGACTGAGGGCTCGCCGGAGCTAGCACCCAACCTGCGACAATTGGTGTCGTCATGACCGTCCTATCGCGCCCCCAGCAGGTCGACGACGTGGCGGAGGTCTTGGTCACCGCCGACGAGATCGCCGCAAAGGTGCGCGAGCTCGGCGTCCGCATCGCGACGGACTACCAGAGCAAGGACCTCGTCCTCGTTTCCATCCTCAAGGGAGCGCTCCCCTTCCTCGCCGACCTCATGCGCGCGACGCCGATCCCGCTCGGGCTCGACTTCCTCGAGGTGTCGTCGTACGGCGCGGGCACCGAGTCGACCGGAGCGGTCCGCATCCTGAAGGACCTCGCGCATCCGATCGAGGGCCGGCATGTGCTCGTGGTCGAGGACATTCTCGATACCGGCCACACCCTTTCCTACGTCTTCGATCATTTGCGTGCCCAGCGGCCCGACTCGGTGCGCCTCTGCGTGCTGCTGGACAAACCCGCACGCCGCGTGGTCCCGATCGAGATCGACTATCGCGGCTTCGAGATTCCCGACAAGTTCGTCGTCGGGTACGGGCTTGATTACGCCGAGCGGTACCGCAACCTGCCGTTTGTCGGCGTGCTCAAGCCGGAGGTGTACACGAGGACCTCGTGAGAGCGCGCCTTTCGCTCGCGCTCGCCGCGATCCTCGTGATGTCGGCCGCGCCGCTTGACGCCGCGGCCGCACCCCTCACCGCTCTGCCGCCCGTCATCCGCGTGAACATCTCGGGGCTCGGCGTGCTCTACGCGCGGATCGGATCGCTTGCCGGCCTCCTCACGGTGACCGGGCCTGACGGGAACAGGGTGTACCAGGGCTACCTCAACACGCTCATCCGCCTCGGGGTGAAGAGACTCGCCGACCCGAGTCACGCCGCGGTACGGATACCGGTTGGAGGTTCGTACGACGATCGCCAGGAGCTTCGCCGGCAGGTTCGCGAGGCGCGCCTGCGCGCTGTCGTCGAGGAGGTCGCCATCATCACCGTGCCGTTCGAGTTCGCGGTGGACGAGCCGGGCGGGGATCCCCTGTCGCCACCGCTCCTTTCCGCGCAGCAGATGGTTCCCCTTCACTTCTCGGCGAGCGATGGAGTCCTCACGTACAACGGGCGGATATTCCGTGGAACCTTCGACCTCACGCGCGACGACGAGGGCGACATGATCCTGGTCAACGAAGTCGAGACCTCGAAGTACCTTGCCTCGGTCGTCGGGTCGGAGGAGCCGACGACCTGGATGCCCGAAGCCCTCGCCGCCCAGGCGATCGCCGCTCGAACGTATCTGGTGCGACACCTGGCGCGCCACGACAACTACGACATCGAGGGCGATACGCGCGACCAGGAGTACGCCGGCCTGACCGGTGAGGCCGACTCGACCGTCCGGGCGGTCGAGCGGACCGCGGGCATCGTGGTCACGTACCGCGGAGCGCCGATCGAAGCCCTCTACTCAGCCAATGCCGGTGGCCAGACCGAGGACAGTGAGAACGTCTACGCGAACGCGCTCCCCTATCTGCGCGCGGTCCCGTCGCCCGGTGACGAGGAAGCGAAGCGCTCGCCGTGGGGCCACACGAGCTGGGAATGGACGCAAGAGTTCACCGCGCCACAGCTGCGCAGCTACCTCGGCGTGCGCGGCATCAACGTGGGCGATCCCCAGGAGATCGAGGTGACGCGGCTCAGCGGGACGGGGCGCGCGCTCGGTGTGAGGATCGTCGGCTCGAGCGGACGCCGCGACATCGGTAAGGATTCGGCACGGTATTACTTCGGTCTACGCAGCACCCTCTTCACCGTGGAGAACCGCCCGGAGGAGACGGAGTACGTTGACGCGTCGAACCTCGAGCGGGCTCGCCAGCTGGAGTCCCTCGCCGCGCAGGTCGAGCACACCTTCACGGTCGACGTTCGCGATCCCGACCGCGCGACGCACGCGCTCCGCGTCCTGGGATGGCAGTACCGGCTGCCGGCCCGCTTCGTCTTCAGCGGCCGCGGTTACGGCCATGGTGTTGGAATGTCGCAGTGGGGCGCCCAGGGAATGGCTCTCGCCGGGAAATCGGCGGAGGAGATCCTGAAGCACTACTACCTCGGAATCGAGCTCACGAGCCTCGGCGGACCCTAGCGCGCATCGCGTTCGCGGTCGTTCTGGCCGCGGCCGCGTGGCTCATCGCATTCGTCGGCTGGTCGGCGGAGCCCGCCGCCTACGACTTCATCGCTCTGTACTCCGCGGCGCGGCTCGTCGCGACCGGCGCCGCGTCCTCGGTGACCGACGCTGACGCGCTTCTCGCGATGGAGCACGCCACGCGTCCCGAGCGGACGATTCTGCTCAACGACCCGAATCCACCCGCGCTTGCGCTCCTCATGGCGCCGCTTGGCGCGCTCCCACTCGTGCCTGCATACGCGATCTGGGCGGCGCTGGGAGCGGCGGCCCTCGCCGCCGCGGCAGACCAGCTCGGCCACTTGGCCGATAGACGACAGCGCGTACGACTCTTTGCGTTTGCTCTCCTGTCCCCGCCTTCTCTTATCGCGCTCGCCCAGGGGCAGACCACCCCGTTCGTGCTGCTCGCCGTCGCGGCGTCGCTCCGGGCGCCACCCCTTTGGTCCGGCGTGCTCCTTGGTCTCACCGCCTTTCGCCCGCAGCTTCTCCCAGTCTTCGCGCTCGTCGCGCTGAGCGAACGGCGACGCGCGCTCGGCCTCGTCGCGACGATCGCCGCGGTCGCGCTCGTCTCGCTCGCGACCGTCGGCCTCGAAAGCGCCGCGCGCTACTCCGATCTGCTCACGCGTGTCGCCACGGAGCTTCGCCCGGGGGAGCTCGGGCTCGCCGCGCTCGTGCGCCGGATCGTCGGGGGAGACGAGCTTGTCCTGAATGCGCTTCTCGCGGTCGTGATCTACCTGGTCGCGGCTGTCGCAGTGCTCATCCGCTCACGTATGTTCACGACGCGCGCGGTCGATGCCTCTCTCTGGTCGATCCTCGCCGCGCCGCACGCTCTCCTGCACGACGGGGTCATGGCGTATCCGGCCGTCGCGAGGGGGGCCACGACGACCGGCGCCACTGTTCTATGGGTGGGTACCGGAATCATCACCGGGCTTGTCCAACAGGCGGGCATTCCACTCGCGCCGTTCTGGCTGCTCACCATCTGGTTCTGGGGACGTGGCCGGCCAACGGGTGGCACGGTGGAGCGGGTTGCACGCGAGCCGTAGGCCCGCCGCGTCGCCACGGGACGGAGGGGTCAGTCTGGCGGAGCGGACGGGTAGGCGAGCGCGCGACCCCGACCCGGAACAGGACCCGCTGGCCGCGCTACGCCGCTGGCTACTCGCCCTTGAACTTCTGCGAGTTTCCCATGTGCGGCCAGACGCGCTCCTGTGCGATCGCGAGCAATTGTTTCGTGTGGTTGCGGTCGTGGTGCACCCACTCGTGGAGCAGATCGCGGACCGTGAGACGTCCGGCCTTCGGATGCTCGATGCCCTTGCCAAGATCGCCCGACTCGAGCGAGCGCACGAGCTTGATGCTGTCGTGGCGGACGCCCATGAACTCCATCCAAAGGCTCTGTCCCAGCCGCGCGCAATCGTTCCGCTCCCGGGCAACCGCGGCCTGGTCCCAGGAGCTCGTCTTCTCCTTGCCGGCGAGGATCTCGCGGATGCGACCGGCAAAGCCGCGCTTCTCCGCCTCGACGAGATGACCGACGACCTGGTTGGCGCACCACTCCTTGGGGTCGAAGTGCCAGGCGCTGTCGTCACCGAGGGCCCCAAGCTCGGCCTCGATGAGCGCGGAGGTGGCCTCGAGGTATTCGGCGACCTGCTCGGTACCGAGCTCGCGCGTGCCCGGGGGCTGGGGGGTGGAGCCCCCCAATCCGCTCACGTGACGAGCTGAGGCGCGCTCCGGATCGGGATCTTCACCTTGAGGACGACGTTGCCGTCCGCGCGCGCCTCGTGCGTCGACTCGCCGTGGAGGAGCTCGAGACGCTCGCTCCGCCGGATCCCGGACTGGAGCTCCCCGTCGGGCGGCAGTTCCTTCCCGTCGCTCTGCAGCAGGACGTCCAGGGTTTCTTCCTTCCACTGGAGCCCGAGCACGATGTCCTTCGCCTGCGCCTTGTCGATGCGCTCAATGATCGAGTCCTGGATCAGACGGAAGATCGCGACCTCGTCGTCTGACGGCAGGCGGCGGTCGCGGCCATTGCTCGAGAAGTCGATGCGGACGCCGTGCTTGTCGATGAGCGTTTGGACATAGCGCCGGAGGGTCGGCACGAGACCGAGGTCATCGAGGATCATCGGTCGGAGCTCGAAGATGAATCCGCGCAGCTCCTGCAGCGTCTTGTTCACCATCTGCCGCAGCGAGGCGAGCTCACCGCGCGACTTGTTGGCATCGACCTCGAAGAGGCGCTCGCTGATCTCCGATTGGAGAACGACGTTCGCCATCGCCTGCGCCGGACCGTCGTGGACTTGACGCGCGATCCGCTTGCGCTCCTCTTCCTGCGTGTCGACGACGGCCTGGAGCAGCCGGCTCTCGTCGATGAGCGGCGCGGTGTCCGGCGGAAGCGGCGGAGCGGCGTATTCGGCGACCTGGCGCCTGGCGGTGGCGAGGATCTGCGCGCTCCGGTCGATGAGCTTTCGCTTGGCCTGCAGCGAGTTGAGCTGGCCTTCCATAGTCATTCGTCGTGCCATCGCGGTCGAATGCTCGTCGGTCGCGCCGAAGATCTCCTCCCGCTGGAAGTTGCCCGGATTTCGCCGGACTTCTTCGACCTTCGCCTTCATCTGGTCCTCGCGCGATTTGAGCCGATTGACCTCGGTCTGCGTCGACTCGATGAGGAGATCGAGCTCGCGGATCTCAGCGGTGATCTTCTGTTGCTCGGTCGCGATCTCGGCGAGGACGCTCGGCGCCGCGGTGCTCAATTGCCCATCTCCGGTCCCTTGATCCAGCCCTGGCGGATCGCGTACACGACCGCCTGCGTGCGGTCGTTCACCGACAGTTTGCGCAGGATGCTCGACATGTGATTCTTCACCGTCTGCTCGGAGATGGCCAGTGCGTAGGCCACCTCCTTGTTGGTCATCCCCTGCGCGATGTTGTCCAGGATCTGCACCTCGCGGGGTGACAGCGGTGCGAAGACGTGCGTCGACCCCGGACCATACACGGAAAGCTCGCGGAACTCAGCGAGGACCTTCGAGGCGACGGCCGGCCGGCTGAAGATCTTCTCGTTGATGATGAACTGGCCACCGCGCACCTTGCGGATGGCGTCGATGAGCTCGGCCGGCTCGCAATCCTTGTGCAGGTACGCGGCGGCGCCGGCGCGGATCGCCTCGAACAGGATCTGTTCCTGGTCCTGCGCGGTCAGGATCACGACCGCGACCGCTGGCAGCTCACGCCGCACGCGCTGCGTGGCCTTGATGCCCGAAAGACGAGGTAGGTCGACCTCGATGACGAGGACATCGGGCTCGAGCTCGTTGGTCTTCGCGACGGCCTCCTCGCCGTCGGAAGCGACGCCCACGATCTCCATGTCCGGCTCTTTCTCGATGACCTGCCGGATGCCCATGGTCGTGATGCGACTCGCATCCGCGAGCAGGATCCGGATCGCGCGCTCGGGCCTATCGCTCATGAGTGCTCCTGACGGGACCGGTCCTCGCGACGCGCGCGAAGCGGCTCCACTTTGTTTTCGACCGGGAGGAGCAGCGTCACCGCCGTCCCCTTGCCGGGTGTCGACTGGATCTGAAGCGAGCCGCCGATGAGCTCGGCGCGCTCGCGCATGGAAAGGAGGCCGACCGACTTCTTGTGACGAGCGGCCTTCACGAGGTCGAAGCCCATCCCGTCGTCGGTCACGTGCAGGACCCAATTGTCGTTCGACCGGGACCACGCGATCCCGACGGTGCTCGCCCGGGCGTGCTTGTGCACGTTCTGCAGCGCCTCCTGCATGACGCGGTACACGGCGAGCTCCTGCATCGGGATAAGGCGCGTGTCCGTCGTGTCGAGCCGGCTCGCGACGTTGATCCCGCAGCGCGCTTCCCACTCGGCGGCGTAGTTGCGCATGGCCTCGGCGAGACCGAGCTCGGTGAGCTCGGGCGGGCGCAGGTCGTAGATCATCCCGCGGACGGCGTCGAGGGAGCCCCGGAATTGGCGCTTGAGGTTCGCGAGCTCGGTGCGAAGGCTCTGCCGGACCTCAGACGGCGCGCGCTCGGCGAGGCGCTCGATGTACTCGACCTCGAAGATCGCGTTGGCGAGCACCTGCGCTGGGCCGTCGTGCACGTCGCGGTACAGGCGCTCGCGCTCGGCCTCGAGGCTCTCGAGGACGCGCTGCGCCACCTCGACCGACTCGTCCTGGCGCTCCTCGGAGGACGGATCGATCCCCGACCCGAGTAGGTACGCGGCGCTTGACTCGATGTGTTGTACGACGAGCTGCAGCTGCTTCAGCCGGCGGTATCCGCGCTGCGTCGGTTCATCGAGCTCACCGTCGGTGGAGTGGCGTGTGCGTTCCTCGGCCTGCTTCTGATAGGACTTGCCGTAGCGCTCGACCTGCTGGCGCACCTTGCGCACGTCGCGACGCAGCGCGTCGACGATGGCGTCGAATTGCGCATCGAGGTCATCCGGCTCTCTGGAGAGGCGAGTGGGTTCTTTCGTGGGTCGAAGTATCGCTCAGGGCACTCGCAGCAGCACGTATTTTTCGGTGCGTGCGAGCACCGGCCATCCGAGATCGGCGGCATGAACCGCGATGGCGTCAGTTGGCGAGACGAGCACCGTGCGAATGCCGCGCCGTGCGAGCACTTCGCGCCAATCGGGGTGAAGCCCGATCACCGACCGATAGTCGTCGAGCGCGTCGCCCACGTAAGGAAAGAGCCTCCCGTCGACGAACACCGGAGTTGCAGGCGCGTACCAAATGAGGAATCCGCCCCAGTCGTAGCGGTTAAGCAGCCCGGGACCGGCCTGCAGCTGGGGCAAAGCGGTGACTGGGAAGCCACTGAGATCCGGCTCGGTCGGCGCCGTGGCCGCGCCTGCGACGGTCAGAGCGATCGCGATCGCGGCAGCGACGCCGTCCGCTGCGAGCCGGCCGCGGGGCCTCGAGTGCTCGCGGGTCCCTTCGACCTGCGCCTTCATCTCCCGATCCTCTATGTGGACGGTCGACTCCCGCTGCGCCTCGAGGCCCCGCGTCCGTCTCGCTCCTGCCACCACGTCGCCCCACGCATTCCTCAAGGTTCGTAGCCCTTCCTCGACCGCATCCGGTCCCCGTTGAGCAAGAAATGGGGCGGCCGCGATCGGGAAGAAGACCAGATGCCGTGTTGCGGTCATCGAGACGAAGGCGACCGGGACGAGCATCACGATGTCGAACAGCGCATTTCGCCCGCGGATGGGTGACGCGAGCAGCGCCGACCCGAGCGCCCCGAGCAACGCGACCGAGAAGAGCGCGCCCGGCAGCGTTGCGACGTCCGGCGTGCCCTCCTCCTGAACGAAGCGCGGCGGCGCCAGGAAATGGCCGCCGGACGAGGTCCACGTCGCGAGGCCCGAGGGTGTCAACAACGTGACGAGCCCGCACGCGACCGCGAGCGCGGCGTACTGCCGGCGCCGTGGAGTGTCGACGAGCATCCGTTCGAGCGCGACGAGCACCGCGAGGCCGAGGCCGAGCGCGTAAGACCCGTGGAGGTTCGCCCAGACCAGCAAGAGCGGCGGACACAGTGCGAACGCGCGCAGTGCGCCACGGCGTCCCGCGCGCAACAGCGCGACCAGGATCGTGAAGCAAAGAAGCCCCAAGAGCTCGGGCCGATCGGTCCAGGCGAAGCGCGAGAGCGCGAGAGCAGGCAGAGCGGCGAGGACGGCGATGAGCGGACGTCGCGGGCGCTCCGCGAGCGCGTTCCACACGACGATCGCCGCGATCGCGCCCGCGGCGATCGAGCGGAGCGTGACGATCCCGCGCCACGAACCGATTGTGTAGGCCAGGGACAGGACGAGCTGGCCGAGCCATTGATCGACGAGGATCGGACGTCCGGCGACGGTCCACGAGTACGTGTCGAGGCGCACGATCCCGTGCGCGGCGATGTCGCGTCCAACCGTGAGGTGCCAGAAGAGGTCGCTGTCCGAGACCGGCGCCTGCGACGCCGCGAACGCCGTGAGTCCGCCGAGGACCAGCGGCACAAGCAGCGGCGCCCTCACCGTGCCGGCCGCCGCAGCAGGACCGCATTCGCGTCCTGCGCGAGCACCGTCCAGCCCTGATCCCGGAGCGCGGCGACGAGCGGGCGGTCGGGGTGCAGCAGCACCTCGCCGATCGCATAGCGATCGAGTTCCTCGCGCCAGCGCGGTCGCACGAAGACCATCTCTTCGTAGTCGGTGAGCACGTCCGGCAGGAACACGAACAGCCGGCCGTCGACGAACACCGGACGTTCGGGGACCCGCCAGATGAGGAAGCCGCCCCAGTCGTATTCGTTCAGAAGGTTTCCTGTCGTCGCCTTGAGCTGATCGCGCGCGGCGACCGGATAACGGGACTCGTCAGGCGCATACGGTGCGGTCGCGAGGCTGAACGCGAGCACCGCGGCAAGCCCCGCGCCGATTCCAAGAGTCGCGGGCCGCGGCAAGGCGAACCGCGACGCCGGCCGCCAGCGCGACCAAAGCTCGCCCGCGCCCGCGGCGATGAAGGGAGTCGCCGCGTACGCGAAATACGGCATGTGCCGCTGCGCGGAAAGTCCGAGCCAGAAAAGCGGGACGAGCAGCAGCGCGTCGAGCAGGGTGCCGCCCCGGGCGATCGCGAGCGCCAGCGCGGCGAGGCCGAACACGGCGAAGACGAAGCCCGCCGGCTTGAGGACGTCGGGAGGAGCTTCTTCGACGATGAACCGAGGCGGCGATGCGGCGTGCGCGGCGGCCGCGCCAAGACCGAGCGATCCCGGATCGATGAACGTCGCCGCAAGTCCGAGAATCGCGGCACCCGCGAACGCAACCGCGCTCCGCCGCGTGAGGATCGCCTCACCGGCAAAGATAGCGACGAGAGCCAGACCGAGCGCGTATCCGCCATGCAGATTCGTCCAGACCAGAAGAAGCGGAGGGACGGCCGCAAGCAAGGCAGTCCGGCCGGCGCGCGCGGCGAGGAGCAGCTCGAACAGCATCGGGAAGAGGGCGAGGGTGAAGAGCTGCGGTCGATCCGTCCACGTGATCTCGGAGAGCGCGAGCGCGAAGGCGGTGATCGCGATCGCGAACGGCGCGGGCGCAACGCGGAGGGCGGCGCGCGTCAGGAAGAACGCGCCGATCGCGACGAGCGTGGCCCGCAGAAGCGCAATGCCGGTCCAACCGCCGCCGAGGTGGGCCGCGTAGAGAGCGAGCTGACCGAGCCACTCGCCGACGCTGTACGGCTGGCCGGTCACCGTGCTCGAAAAGACGTCCATCCTCAAAAGTTGGCCGTGATCGACCATCCATTTCGCGGAAGCGAGATGCCAGTACGTATCCGGGTCGCCACCGTGGAGCGATACGGCGATGGCGAAGGCGGCAGCCGCGAGATAGACGGGTGCGACTCGCCAGGCGGTCACCGTTGATCGACGCCGATGAAGAGGCGGCAGCGCGCGTCACTCCGGACCGGATAGATGCGGACCGTGCCGCGCTCAATCGGAGGCCCGGCGAACTGGTTCGTCCCGCCGTCGTAGAGCGGGGTGTAGGCCGAGAAATGCGCGGCTTCGAGCACCACGCTGCCCGCTCCGTACCAGCTCGCGAGGCAGAAGGCGAGGTCCGGGCCATCCGCGGGGGTCACCAGAACGGGACGATCCGCGATCCAGCGCCAGGCAGCCGCGTCGACCGCGAGGAACGGCCCCGCGGGGATCGCGTCCAGCGCGGCGAGCCGCGCGCGATAGGGCGCGTTGAAGGCGGTGTCCCACGTCACAAGGCCGAAGAGCGCCAGGGCCGCGGCGGCGAACAGCGTGCCGGTCACCGCCAGCCGGCGCATCGCTGCATCGCGCTGCGTGAGCCAGGCCTCTCCGCCCCGGGCGACGACGGCCATCGCGAATGGATAGAAGGCGGCGAGGGAGTGGAAGTACGAGCCGCGCGTCGCGTGGAGCGGCCAGATCACGCCCTCCGCGAGGTAGACAAAGAGCGCGAGCCCGGCGAAGGCGCGCACCGCCGGGAGCCGCCACGCTGCGCGCAGGCCGAGGTACAGGGGGAACGCGAGAAAGGCGAGCAACCCGAAGAGCGCGACCATCAGATCGGACCAGAGCGCGCCGACGCGGGTCATCACAATGGCGGCGAGGTCTGCGACACCGGTCGGATGGATCGCGAAGAAATCTTCGTACCGGGCGAGCAGCGCCGAGCGGGCGAGGAGGTCAGGCGATCCGCCGAGGAATTGACCCCGAGCGAGCCATCCGAGCCCGACGGCGAGCGCGATCACAGCACCGGCGACACCCGCGCGGCGCGACACCGGCTGTGCAGCGAGCATAAGTAGGGCGACGCCGAAGAGCGCTCCCTCGGCACGCGCTAGGAAGAGAAGACCGACGAGAGCTCCGGCGAGCGCGCCCGCGCGGACGTCGCCGTCCGCTGCTCGCGCGAAGGCGATGAAGAAGGACGTCCCGGCGAGCGCCGCGATCGCGAAGGAATCGAGGGTGACCCACGCGGGCGCGAAGGCGCCGCCACCGATGCCGGCGAGCGCGGCACCGGCGAGCGCCGCACGCGGCGTCGCGCGAAGGGTCCTTGCGGCGACGTAGGTCGCGGCCGGGATGAACGCTGCGACCGCGATGATCGCGGCCTGCGCCGCGCGGAATGTGCCGAGCAGAGGCTCGAGGGTCGCGATGCCGGCAGCCTGCACGACCGTCGCAAGAGGCATCCAGAACCGATGGCTCGGTACGGGTAGTGGCTCGAACTGGGGAGCTTCGATGAAGTTCCACACGAAGTCCGCCGTCAGACCCTGGCCGTGCGCCAGGCGGCGCGCGACGTCGATGTAGTAGTACGCGTCGGTGAAGCCGGGTTGGATCACCAGAAACGCGGCCGACAGCATGCGGAACGCGAGGAGCGCGAGCGAGAGCCAGATCAGCGCACGCGTCACAGCCTCGCGCCGATCCGCTCCGCCCGCTGCGAGCGCAGGTAGAGGACGCCGCCGACGACGATCACGGAGAAGACGCTCACCGCTCGGTCGAGGACCGCCACCGCCACAGCTTCGTTCTGCGCGAGACCGAACCCCGCGGTGAGGACGTACACCATCGCGATCTCGACGAAGCCGAAGCCTGCGGGCGTGAGCGGCACCGTTGTCAAGAGCGACGACGCAACGGCGACGAAGACGATCTGCGAGGGCGGCAGGTAGAGGCCGAGCGCGCCGAGGACGAAGAGCAGGCGGCCGGCCTCGAAGAACCAGACGAGCAGGGTCAACGGTCCCGCGACCGGCAGCGCGCGGAAGCTGTGCAGCACGCCTTCGCGGAAGAGGCGGCCGATCCGCCGGACCTCGGCCGGGAAGAAGCGCGCCAACCGCGGCGCGAGTGCGTAGATCCCGACGAGGCCGAGGACAATGAGGACCCCCAGGGCCGCGCCGGTGACGTACACGACGTTCAGGTCTGGGCTCACCGTCCGCCCGAACGCGACGTACCCGCCTACGACGAGGAGCCCAAAGACCACGAAGAGGTCGAGGAGCCTTTCGGCGACCACGACGCCGACGGTGCGCGAGAGCGAGATCCCGAAGCGGCGCTTCACGAGGTAGCTGCGGTACAGGTCACCGAGCTTCGCCGGCACGAGGCAGTTCACAAACCAGCCCAGCATGAGGATGCGCAGCAGGTCGCGTCCCTGTATGTCGACGCCGCCCTCCCGTAGCAGGCGGGCCCAACGGATCGCGCGGATCGGGAACGAGAGGTAATACACGCCCAGCGCGGCGATCACGTAGAGCGGGTCCGAGGTACGGAGCGTCGCGAAGGCCTGCGACCAGTCGACGTTGCGTGCGAAGAAGGCGATGAGCGCGAGCGGGATCGCCGTCGACACGAGCTCGCGCCAGCCGAACAGCTGCCGCTGGACGGCGCGCTCGTCGGTATGCCCCGCCTCCTCGGCGAGCTGCTCGATGCTCGGGTCCTCGATATGCGAGTGAGGGGGCTTCGCCCCCTCAGACCCCCGAGCTAGCGGGTCGCGCTCGAGCTCTTTCGTCCGAGCCACTTCCGTAGGCGGTCGTAGCGCGTGAGGAAATGAACCGTCGTCCCGGAGAGGCGACCGTGCACGGTGCCGGCGCGCAGCGCTTCGATGAAGTCCGCGCGACCGGCGAAGTCAGGCATCTCCACGAACGCCCGGCCGATCTCGACCGCGCGGTGCGCGTCGCTCCCCGCCGCACCGATCATCCGGTGCTCGCGGGCGTAGCTCGCGGCCGCTCGATTGTTCAAGGCGAAGGCCTCGCGCGCGTTGAAGACCTCGAGCGCGTCGATCGTCGGGCGCAAGCGATCGAGCGCCGCACGTCGCATGTGATAGCGGCGGTTGATGCTGAACGGATGCGGGATCACGACGATCCCGCCCTGGTCGCGGATCCGCGCGATGGTCTCCTCGCCGCCCAGATCGCGTGGGACGGCGCTCTCGAGAAAGAGTCCGATGATCTCCCCGTCGCGCGAGCTGATCTCCTCGCCGACGATGACCCGGAAGCCGTCCGCGATCTCGCGCAGGCGCAGCGCGCCGAGGATTGTGTTGTGGTCTGTCGCGCACACCACGTCGAGCCCGGCCGCGCGGATCGCCCGCGCCTGATCGGCGATGGATGTCCGGCTATCAGGCGACGCCTCGCTGTGCGTGTGCATGTCCACGCGAACGCGAGGCGACTCGGTGCCTATGACACCCTTCCTTTCGCATACGCATCCTCGACGATTCCGCGCACGCGCTCGCGGAATCGTGACACATCGAAGCGGCGCGCCGAGTCGCGAAGCGCTTTCGGTTCGAACCGCCTCCTCTCGATGCGAAGCACCGCCTCGGCGAAGGCGCGCGGCTCGGCGACGTCGACGAGCGCTCCATCCTCTCCGTCACGGACGATGTCGAAGACGCCGCCTGCCGCCAGCGCGACGACCGGCGCGCCCGACGCGAGCGCCTCGACGCAGACCATCCCGAAATCGTCTTCGGAGGGGAAGACGAGCCCGCGAGCGGAGGCGAGCAGATCCTTGAGCGTGGCGTCATCGGCTCGCCCGGTGAAGGCCACGTTCTCTCCGGCGATCCGTTCGAGCGCGCCGCGCTCGCGTCCCTCGCCCACGACCATCAGTCGCATGCCGAGATCGCTGAACGCGCGCACCGCGACGTCGGCGCGCTTGTACGCCGAGAGGCGTCCGACAAAGAGCCAGAAGTCCCCGCGCTCTTCGTGCACTCGAAATGACTCGACGTCGATCGGTGGGGGCACGACATCGACGGGGATTCGGACCTCGTAATACCTGAGGATCCGATCCCGGACCGCGGTTGAGTTCGCGATCCATCGATCGACCCGCTCGGCAAACCGCCGATCGGTCTCACGGAGCCGGCCGAGCAGATCGCGCATGAAAGGGTGGAGGGGCGCGGGCACTTCTTCCTGCAGGTACCGCTCGCTCCAGTCGTAGAGGTACCTCGTGGGCGAATGGCAGTACGCGATCTCGACCGTCCGGTCCGCGAGACCGATGCCTTTGATGAAGGCGCTCGTGGAGACGACCACCGCGTCGGTGTCCGGCGGGACATGGAGCGCCCGCGCGGCGTTCGGGTAGAGCGGAAGAAGCACGCGATGACTCTCACCGAGGAGCAGGCGCTGGAGATAGCTCGTCCGGAGGTTCCACCCGTCGAGGGGACCGTAGCGGCGGCGATCGTGGAAGAACGTGTAGACGGGCGCCTCGGGCCACATCCCATGCAGGGTCTCGACGACGCGCTCGGCGCCGCCGTGGGCGACGAAATACTCGTGGGCGAGCGCGAGCTTCACCGGCCGAAGACGCGCTGCCGCACGACGAGCGCGGCGAAGAGCGGCAGCACGCGCTGGCGGCGCCAGCGGCGCGGCTCGAAGGCGAGCCTCCAGAGCCACTCGAGCCCCACCGCGTGGACCATCGCGGGCGGCAACCGCACGCGGCCCGCGAGCTGATCGAACACGCCGCCCACGCCGATCGCAACGCGCACCGACGGAAGCCGCGGAAGGTTCCGCGCGATCCAACGCTCCTGCGCGGGCATGCCGTAGGCGACGAGGAGGACACGCGGGTCGGCCGCTCGGATGCGTTCGCGGATCGCGTCGTCCTCGGCGGGCGACGGCGTGCCGGCATACGCGCCGGCGACGCGGATCGCCGGGATGCGCCGCGAGAGCTCCTCCGCGGCGCGCTCCGCGACGCCCGGTGCGGCGCCGAGCAGAAAGACTGAAGCGCCAGCGCCCGATATCCGGCCGAGGATCGCAGGCACGAGCAACCGGCCCGGAACGCGCGCCGGGAGCGGATCGCCAAGGAGCCGCGAGGCGACGAGGACGCCGGTGCCGTCGGCTACGACCAGGTCCGCCGCCTGCGCGAGCGAACCCAGCTCGCGCTCGCGGCGCGCAAGCATCACGAACTCCGGGTTCGCGGTGATGACGAAGGTGCGCTCACCCCGAGCATGCCGGTCGACAACGTATTCGGCGGCGTCAGCGAGGTCGAGCCGGTCAAAGCCGATCCCAAGGACGTTGACGCGCGCGGACAAGACCTAACGGACGGCGACGAGGCTTCTGCGGAAGAAGTCGAGGTGCTCGAGCGCGAGACCCGTGCCCTTCGCGACGCAATAGAGCGGGTTCTCAGCCACGTAGCAGGCGACCCCGGTGACCTGGGTCAGCAGCTTGTCCATGTTGCGGAGGAGCGCGCCGCCGCCCGAAAGGACCATGCCCTTGTCGATGACATCCGACGCGAGCTCCGGAGGAGTCTCCTCGAGCACGCCCTTCACGGCGCCGATGATCTGTTGAAGGACCGGATCCATCGCCTCGGTGATCTCGTTCGATCCGATCGTGATGGTCCGTGGAAGACCGGCGATCAGGTCGCGGCCGCGCACCTCCATGGTGAGCTCGGGGTCCATCGGCAGGGCGGAGCCGATCTGGATCTTGACGTCTTCCGCGGTGCGCTCGCCGATCATCAAGTTGTAGCGCTTGCGTACGAAGTTCGCGATCGCTTCGTCGAGCTTGTTGCCCGCGGCGCGCACGCTCCGGGACACGACGATGCCGCCGAGCGAGATCACCGCGATCTCCGCGGTGCCTCCGCCGATGTCGATGATGAGGTTGCCGGAGGGGCCCGAGATCGGGATGTTCGCGCCGATCGCGGCCGCGAGCGGCTCCTCGATGAGGTGCGCCTCCCGCGCGCCGGCGCGGATCGCCGCGTCCTTCACCGCGCGCCGCTCGACGCTCGTCACGCCGGAGGGGACGCAGATCATCAGCAGGGGGTGGAAGAACGAGACGCGTCCGCAGACCTTCTGGATGAAGTACCTGAGCATGTACTCGGTGATCACGTAATCGGCGATGACGCCGTCCCGCATCGGACGGAGCGCGGTGATCGTTCCCGGCGTACGGCCCAGCATCAGTCGCGCTTCCTCGCCGACGGCGACGATCCGCGGTCGCGTCTGCCCGTCCTCGTTCGCGAGGGCCACGACCGAAGGCTCGGTGAGGACGATGCCCTTACCGCGGACGTAGACGATCACGTTGGCCGTGCCGAGGTCGATGCCGATCTCCCGTACGAACACCGCGATGAACGATAACGGGCTAGCGACGAGAAAGGTGTGTTATCTCGTCAAGCGCCGACCGCGCTGAGGATCATGTCGGTGGCGAAACCGAGGATCAGTCCGAGGAGGATGCCCCACGTCGTGAAGTCCTTGTGTCCGAGCTTTCGCGCCACCGCGAGGAGCTCGATGACCACGTAGAGGATCGATCCCGCCGCGAGCGCGAGGAAGGCCGCGAACACCGTCTCGTTCTGAAACGACTGACCGATGACCGTGCCGATGAAAGTCGGACCACCGGCGATGAGCCCGAGCACTCCGAGGAAACGCCAGCTCGGGAGGTCCGCGTCGCCGCTCATTGGACCGACGATCCCGAAGCCCTCGGTCGCGTTGTGCAGTGCGAACCCGATCACCAGGACCAGGGCGAGCCGGAGCTCTCCGGCCGCCGCGGATTGCCCTATCGCCAGGCCCTCCGAGAGGTTGTGAAAGCCGATGCCCAGAGCGATGAAGAACGCCAGCCTGTGCGCCGGGACGAGTCGCGCGATCGGTCCCGCTCGGAGCTCACTGATATCCACCGCGCCGGGCCCGAGGCGTGCCCTGGCACGGCGCGTGAGCCAAAGGTCGTAATACACGAGGCTCATCAGCCCGAGCGTTAGCGAGCCCGCGAACACCGCGGCCAGCCAGGAGAAATGCACCCAGGACCCGGCGCCGCTCGTCGCTTCAGCGAGCGCGGCGTGGACCGGCCCGATCACTTCGGAGAGCACGTCCCAGAACAGGAAAAGGAGAATCCCGGTCGCGCTGGCGTTGAGGAAGGAGCGCATGCGCGGCGAGGCATTCCGTACGCGACCCATCGGCAAACCCAGGAAGACGGTGAAGCCCGCGATCGCGCCCAGCGCCAGGATCTCAACCGTGCTCATCAGCTTCCTTCCTACGGTGCGATACTCGCCGCGGGGAGTCTGCGTCTTAGGCTCGCCTAACTCCCTAAAGCGAGCCTAACGATTTCCGACCTGGGAGGTCAACAATCATCACCAGCTCGCCGGCGATCGAGGAATACCTCCAGGCCATCTACACGCTTTCCGATGAGGGAGCGAACGTGATCGGCGCGCGTCTCGCTGCCTTCATAGGCGTTTCGGCCGCCGCGGTCTCGGAGATGCTCCACCGCCTCGAGCGAGAGGGCTTGGTCGAGCTCGATGGGCATAAAGAAGTGCATCTTACCAAGACAGGTCAGGCGCTGGCCGATCACGTCGTCCGGCGTCACCGCCTTGCGGAGCGGATGCTCGTGGACCTGCTCGGCTACGAATGGTGGAAGACCCATGAGGAGGCCGAGCGCATCGAGCACGCGATGTCGCCTGAGATGGAGGAGCGGCTGATCCGCGTCCTCGGCGATCCGCAGACCTGTCCCCACGGAAACCCCATGCCCGGGGCGAAGCCCCGCCCCACGAAGCCGCTGGAGAAGGTCGAGCGCGGCGCGACCGCGACGATCGAGCGGATCCCCGACCAGTTCGAGCACGAGCCCGGTTTCCTCGAGTACCTCGACACGCAGGGCCTGCGACCCGGCGTCGCCGTCCGAGTGCTGGACCCGCGTCATGGCGAGCCGCTCCGCCTGGAGGTAGAGGGTCGGGAGCGGTCCATCCGTGCCGACTGCGGTCAGAAGGTCTGGGTTAGAGCGTGAGGCGAGCGAGGAGTGTGCTCAGGGGCAGGGGCCCCTGTCAGCGAGCGAAGCGAGCGTGCGCGACGAGTAAGTCGGCCAGCCTTGAGCGTGTCTCCCCGGCGGAGCCGGGAGATTGGTCCAGGGCTTGAGCGAGCGGCCGGCGATCTATGTCCTGAAGGGCGAGGAGTCGTACTGGCTGGCACATGTGCCGGTGCTGCGCGGCTGCATCGCCTCGGGCACCACGCGAGATGAGGCTGTCGCGAACGCACGCCGCGCGTTCCGCGCGTATCTCGAGCTCCTCGACGCGCGCGGCGTCTCGATCGAACACTGGAAGGACCTCGATCCGAACATGTTCGACGTGCGAGACATGCCGGCGGACCGCATCGTTCCCGAGGACGTGGGCCCGCTCGAGGAGCACGAGCTTCGTGATTTCCTCCATCAGTTCGAAGCTTCGCGCTCCGCGCTGATCGCGCTCCTGCGCGAGTTCTCGCCGGACGAGCTCGAGCGAAAGCCGACCGAGACAATGTGGAGCATTCGCGAAGCGCTCGAACACGTTATGACCACCGAGGTCGACCTCTTGTCGCGGCTCGAGAAGTGGCCGGACGATCCCTTCAACACGCTGCAGGCCGTCCACCGCATGGCCTTCCAGCGCTTCACGGTGATGGAGCCCGCCGATACGGCGCTCGACCACACCGTGATGGGTCGCCGCTGGACGACACGCAAAGTGATGCGCCGGATCCTCGAGCACGAGTTCGAGCACCTCGGCCACATCAAGGAGATCATCGCGGCGCTCGGAGCTGACCGGCCGCCCGAATGAGCTAACGAAGCGCGTCGCGAAAGAACGCGAGGACGCGCGAGCGATATTCGTCGGGGAACGCGTTGATCGCGCCGACATGCCCGCCGCGCGGGGCGATCCACAGCTGCTTCGGCTCGCCGGCGGCGTCGAAGAGGCGGCGCGCGCCGTCGACCGTCGTGGTCGCGTTGTCGTCGTCCGCCGAGTGGATCAGGAACAGCGGGCGCGGTGCGACCCGCGCGATGACGTCGATCGGGCGCGCTTTGGTCACGTCGGCCCCCACCATCGCGTTCACCGCCGCGACCCCGAACGGCGGAAGCGGGATGCGTAGCTGGCCGATCGGCAGAAACGAAAGGCGCGCGAGCTGCAGGTCCTGATCGGTCCAGGCGCTGTCGGCGACGACCGCGCTGATGTCGGCATCGTTTGCCGCGGCGAGGATCGCCGCACCCGCGCTCAGCGAGATGCCGAGAACCCCCACGCGGCCGGTGGCGAAGGCATCCTTCGCGGACCCGACGGCGAGCTCGATGTTCTGCGCCTCGATCGCCCCGAGGCCGACCGTGCCTCCCCCGCTCTTTCCGCAGGCGCGCGTGTCGAAGAGCAGCACGTTGTACCCGGCCTCGTGGAGAAACCGAGCCCACGGCAGCATCTCATCGCGCGAGCTCTTGAACCCGTGCGCGAGCACGACGGCCGGAGCGCCCTTCGTCGCGCGCGCGAGCCAGCCCGAGAGTGGGGCATCGGCATTCCCGAAGATCACATCTTCGACCGCCAGATCGGCCGGTGGTCTGACATCGCTCGGGTGCCCGGCGACGAGCTGGTAGGCGCGGGCGACCGGAGCCGCGAGCCAGGCCAAAAGGATCGCGAAGAGCACCGCGACGATGACGCGTCTCACGCTCGCTGTCGCGCCCACTCCACCGCGCGCGAGGCGTGCCGCTCGATCATCCCGCGCTGATCGGCGCGCATATCCGGAAGATCGGCCGGATCGAACGCGCGGAGCTCGATGACCTCGTCGGACAACCGCTGCGCGCCGCCCGACGGCCGGTATGCGTAGACGAGCTCGATCCGCTGCCAGCGGTACCCGGGGATGGCCTCGAGGATCGGCCCGACCTCGATCTCGAGGCCGGTCTCCTCGCGGATCTCGCGCGCCAGCGCGTCCTCAATGCGCTCGCGGACGTCGACGAACCCGCCAAGGAAACGCCACTGGGGCGCCCCGAAGCGGTGCCGCGCGAGGAGCACGCGGCCGTCCGTGTCCACGCCGAGTCCGGCGACGCCGACGAGGAAGCGGTGTTGAGTGCGGTCAAGCAAGCGTCGCTGCCAGCGAATGGGGAGCGCGTTGTAGATCCCCGCGAGGATGCGGAAGAGCACTGCCCGACTCTAGGGCGCTGTGATCGGCACCGCTCCTATGCCATGCGCCTTGGGCACGGCCACTTTCTGAACGACCGCGCGCGTCCTCACATCGATGACGTTGACCATGCCATCGACGTTCGTCGTTGTCAGGAGGCGATCGCCTTCCGGGTCATACGTCGTGTGAAAGGGCTGCTGACCGAGCTTGGTCTCGCCGACGACGCGCCGCTCGCGCCAGTCGACCCACATCAGACCCGGACCGACATGGTCTGAGAGGACCATCACCGACTTGTCGGCCATGAAGAACACGCCGTCCTGGTCCAGCTTCTCGGTGTGGAACGGGTAATAGCCGGGGAAGCGGATCTCCGCCTTCACCGTCTTCGTCCCCGGGTCGTAGACGACCATCCGGTCTGACGGCTTGTTGAGGAAGCCCGAGGAGCTCGACCACACCTCGCTCTCGTCGGGGGTGAAATACGCATCGTGCACGTCCGAGACCTTGATGTTCGTGACCTTGTTCGTGTCGAGGTCGTACACCCGAAGGACGTCGCCCTGCGAGGTGTTGGTCAGCGTGAACCAGAGCTCGTTCGGCCGGCTCGGCGCGATCGTGAGCACGTGCTGCGGGACTCCGACCATCAAGGGTGCGAGCGGCTTCCATGTCGCGGCTTCGAACCGGGAGATGTACATGTCGCGCTCGTGGGCGACGAAGAGGGTCTTGCTGTCCGGCGACCACGCGATCCCGTGGGGCTGCTTCCCGACCACGAGCCGCACGACTTCCTTCATCGACACGGGGTCGATGATCGAGGTCGTATTCCCCATACGGTTGTTCACCGCGACCCACCTGCCATCGGGCGAGACCGCGAGCTGATGCGGGAGCTTGCCGACGGAGATCTTGCCGACGAGCTCGAATGGCTCGCCTGGCTTCCCGTCGAGGACCCAGACCTGTTCGGTGCTTTCGGACGCGACGAAGATGCGGAGCTTCGCATAAAGCGGCGGAATTGGTGACGGCGCGGGAACGGGTGTCGGGGTGCCAGCCGGTCTCAGGAGCTCGTCCGGTGGCGGTCGGTGCTGCAGGATCTCGCGAGCGGGACCGCCGACGCCTGCGGATGAACAAGCGGCGGCCACGATGGTCGCGATAAACGTAAGCGCGAGCGTCCTCGCTACCTTCAGCGCCACTCCACCCCACAGCCCCCTAGCTGATGGGCACAGCCTAGCGGTTTAGCGAGCGCCCGCAATCACCGCCGCCGGCGTCGGCTTTCGCTGACCCGCAGCCGGACGAGGGCGCGCTGGAGCTCAGCCCGCGCCCGCTGCTCGTCGGCGGCCGTCGCCGCGCCCGCGGCGAGGACCTGCTGAGCGCGCTCTCGGGCTTCCTGGGCCCGTCCGGCGTCGATCTCCTCGGCGTGCTCCGCGGCATCGGTGAGCACGACCACGCGGTCGGCGCGGACGTCCATGAAGCCACCGAACACCGCCAGGACCTCCTCGACACCGCCTTTTTTCACGCGAAACACGCCCGGACCGAGAGTGGTGAAGAGTGCCGTGTGGTGCGGGAGGATCCCGAGGTACCCCTCGCTGCCGGGGGCGATGACCATGTCGACGTCGTCCTCGTAAACCTGCCGTTCAGGCGTGATGACCTCGAGGTGTAGCGGCACTAGCTGGCCAGACCCTTCGCCTTCTCGCGCGCATCCTCAACGGTCCCGACCATGTGGAACGCCTGCTCGGGCATGTCGTCGTGCTTGCCGAAGAGCACCTCGCGGAAGCTCCGGACCGTGTCTTTGATGGTCACGTACTTCGGCGTGATCCCGGTCTGCTTCTCGGCGACGAACATCGGTTGAGAGAGCAGCTTCTGAATCTTGCGTGCCCGCGCGACCAGCAGCTTGTCCTCGTCCGAGAGCTCGTCGACGCCGAGGATCGCGATGATGTCCTGCAGGTCCTTGTAGCGCTGGAGTACGCGCTGCACCTCCCGCGTCGTCTCGTAGTGCTCCTGCCCGACGATCGACGGGTCGATCGCGCGGCTCGTCGACGTCAGGGGGTCGACAGCGGGGTAGATGCCAATCTCGGTGAGGTAGCGCTCGAGCCTGATCGTCGAGTCGAGATGCGCGAACGTGGTCGCGGGCGCGGGATCGGTGTAGTCGTCCGCGGGAACGAACACCGCCTGCATGGACGTGATGGAGCCCTTCTTTGTCGAGGTGATGCGCTCCTGCAGCTCGCCCATCTCCGTCGCAAGGGTTGGCTGGTAGCCCACGGCGGACGGCATCCGCCCGAGCAGCGCGGAAACCTCCGAGCCGGCCTGCGAGAAGCGGAAGATGTTGTCGATGAAGACCAGGAGGTCCTTCCCCTCGTCGTCGCGGAAGTATTCCGCGATGGTGAGACCGGTCAGTGCGACGCGCAGGCGCACGCCAGGCGGCTCGTTCATCTGGCCGAAGACCATCGCCACCTTGTCGATGACTCCGAACTCGTGCATCTCGCCGAGGAGCTGTGTGCCCTCGCGGCTGCGCTCGCCGACGCCACAGAACACCGAGTACCCCGAGTGCTCGTACCCGATGTTCCGGATGAGCTCCATGATCACGTAGGTCTTCCCGACCCCTGCGCCGCCGAAGATCGCGGCCTTGCCGCCTTTGAGGAAGGGACAGACGAGGTCGATGACCTTGATGCCCGTCTCGAGGATCTCCGCGGATGTCGACTGGTCCACGAACGCCGGTGGCTCGCGGTGGATCGGGTCGCGCCGTACGCCCTTCACCGGTCCCTTTCCGTCGATGGGGTCGCCGGTAACGTTGAAAAGCCGACCGAGGGTTTCGTTGCCCACAGGTACCGTGATCGGTCCGCCGGTGGCCTCGACCTTCATTCCGCGACGGAGGCCGTCGGTCGAGTCCATCGCGACGGCGCGAACCCAGTTGTTCCCGAGGTGCTGCTGCACCTCCGCGACAAGCGAACTCTTGTCGTCGCGCGTCACCCGAAGCGCTTCGTAGATCCGGGGGAGCTCGCCTTCCTGGAACGCGACATCGAGGACCGGCCCGACGATCTGCACGATCTGGCCGACGTGCTCGCCCTTCCCCTTCTTCGTTTCTCTGGTCGCTACCGCCATCTGTTCACCCCTTCGACAGCGCCTCTGCGCCAGAAGCGATCTCGAGCATTTCCTTCGTGATCCGGCCTTGCCTGGCCTTGTTCGCGGCGAGCGTGTAGTCCTGGATGAGCTCAGTCGCGTTATCGGTCGCGTTGCGCATCGCGACCATCCGTGCCGACTGCTCGGAGGCGGTGTTGTCGAGGACGGCCTGGTAGACGGTGAGCTCGACCAGACGCGGCAGCACCGCCTCGAGAACGGTCTCGGCGTCAGGCTCGAAGATGTACTGCAGCGGCGGAAGCGTATCGAGGTCCTCATCCTCGGGAACAAGCGGCAGGATCCGCCGCACAGTCGGGACCTGCCGCAGCGTGTTGATGAAGCGGGTGTAGACGAGATAGACCTCGTCCACTTTCATAGCGATGAATTCTTCGACCCCGACGCGCGCGACGATGCTGGTGTCGCGTGTGGTGGGGCGCTCGCTGAAGCCCGAGAATTCCGCGCTGACCGGCTGGTGGAACCGCCGCAGCTGGCCGATCGCTTTCCGGCCGACGGCTACGTAGCTCGCTCCCGGAAGCGTCTCCGCGAAGCGCAGAGCCGTCCGGACGATGTTGGTGTTGAGCCCGCCGACGAGTCCGCGGTCTGTACTGATGAGGATGATCGCGGCGCGTCTCACCTCACGGCGGGCAAGGAGTGGATGCGCCTCGGGGTCGGCGTGGGGGGCGAGATCGTTGAGGATGCTTCGAAGCCGCTCCTCGTACGGGCGTGAGGCGAGCACGGCCTGCTGAGCGCGCCTCATCCGTGACGCCGCGACGGTCTGCATCGCCTTCGTCACCTGCTGGATGTTCCGGACGCTCCGGATGCGGCGCCGGATCTCGCGCTCACTCGGCATGGCTCAGGCCTTCGCCGCCGCGGGCTGCTTCGCCTCGGTTGGGGGCCGGGGCGCGGAGCCCCCTGAGGGCTTCTCCGGCTCCTTCGCCGGAGGCGCCGGCTGTTCGCTGTAGGGATGGCTCTTCTTGAACTCTTCGATCATCGCGCGGACGTCTTTTTCGATCTCGGGCGTCCACTTCTTCTCTTTGAGGATGCGATCGGCGACCTTCTTTCCGACCGAGTCCATGTAACGGTAGAGGTCACGCTCGAAATCCCTGACCTTCTCCTTCGGCACGTCGTCGAGATAGCCGGCCGTGCCGCAGAAGATGATCACGATCTCCTTCTCGACCGGCACGGGCTGGTACTGCGGCTGCTTCAGCATCTCGACGAGGCGCTCGCCACGCCGGAGCTGCTGCTGTGTCGCCTTGTCGAGGTCCGAGCCGAACTGGGCGAACGCGGCGAGCTCCCGGTACTGGCCAAGGTCGATGCGCAGGCTTCCCGTGACCTTGCTCATCGCTTTGATCTGCGCGTCACCCCCTACGCGGGACACCGAGAGGCCAGAGTTGATGGCCGGCCGGATCCCGGCATTGAACAAGTCCGTCTCGAGGTAGATCTGCCCGTCGGTGATGGAGATGACGTTGGTCGGGATGTACGCCGAGATGTCGTTCGCCTGCGTCTCGATGATCGGCAGCGCGGTGAGCGAACCCCCACCGTTCTCTTCATTCATGCGTGCAGCCCGCTCGAGCAACCGCGAGTGCAGGTAAAAGACGTCGCCGGGATAGGCCTCGCGGCCCGGCGGCCGGCGCACCAGCAGCGAGACCTGCCGGTATGCCCAGGCATGCTTGGTCAGGTCGTCGTAGACGATGAGCGCGTCCTTCCCCGCGTCGCGGAAATATTCGCCCATCGAGCATCCTGAGAAAGGTGCGATGTACTGGAGCGTTGCCGGATCGGCGGCCCCGGCGATGACCACGATGGTGTGGTCCATCGCCTCGTGCTCTTCCAGCGTCGCGACGATCTTCGCGACCGAGGACTCCTTCTGTCCGATCGCGACGTAGATGCAGGTGAGGTCCTTGCCCTTCTGATTGATGATGGTGTCGATCGCGATGGCGGTCTTGCCGGTCTGTCGGTCGCCGATGATGAGCTCGCGCTGGCCGCGCCCGATCGGGGTCATCGAATCGATGGCCTTGATGCCGGTCTGGACCGGCGTATCGACGTTCTTTCGTGTGATGACGCGCGGTGCCACGACGTCGATGCGGCGCGTGTCCTTCGTGGCGATCGCGCCTTTGCCATCGAGTGGTCGCCCCAGTGGATCCACGACGCGGCCCACGAGCGCCTCCCCGACCGGCACCGACGCGATCCGTCCGGTGGTGCGAACCTCGTCGCCCTCTTTGATCTCTTGGTATTCGCCGAGGATGATCGCGCTCACCGTGTCTTCTTCGAGGTTGAAGGCCAGGCCGAACACGTCGTGACCGAAGTCGAGGAGCTCGCTGGCCATGCAGCCCGCGAGACCGTAGATGCGCGCGATCCCGTCGCCGACCTCGACGACCGTGCCGACATCGACCGGCTCGGCGTCCCCCTCGAAGCGGCGGATCTGCGCTTTGATGATGTCGGTGATCTCTGACGAAGCGGCCACGGCCTTTTCCTCCTATGAGGCGAGCTGGCGGTGGAGCGCCGCCAAGCGCGCCCTGAGCGACGCGTCGATGAGATGGTCGCCGATCTGAACTTTGGCGCCGCCGATCAGCTCGGGGTCCACGGCAAAAGTCGCACGCAGCTTCTTGCGGCTGGTGCTCTCGAGCCGGCTGATCAAGCCTTCGCGTTCGGGGTCGCTCAGGGCTACCGCCGTCGTGATGCGCGCCTTCGCGATGCCCTCTCGCTCGTCGACGAGGTTCGCAAACGCGGCTGCGATCTTGGGAACGAGCGCGATCCGATCGCGGTCGAGCAGGAGCAGCAGCAGCGATCGGACCGCCGCGTGCTCGTCCTTCAGCGCGGCGGCGAGCGCATCCCTACGCCGGCGTATCGGGACCGCCGGATCGCGCAGGCCGGCGATCGTTCGACGATCGAACGCATTCGCGATCCGTTCGAGCGAGACGCGGAACTCCTTCACCATTTGAGTTTCCTTGACGGGGGCCGGTGGGCGGAGCCCCTCGACCGTCCGTTCATCCGTCGCCAGGCTGAAGAGAGCCTCGGCGTAGCGGCGCGCGGCGGATCCCGACAAAGCCATCAGGCCGGACCCTCCGAGAGCTGCGTGCCGGCTTCCTCGAGCGAGCGCTCGATGAGCTCGCGGTGCTGCTCCGCGTTCACCTCGCGCCCCAGTACGCGGCTCGCGGCGAGTACCACCATCCCGGCGACCTCGGAGCGGAGCTGGGCGAGCGCCTGGTCGTGAAGCTGCCGCGCATCAACGCGGCCGTGTTCGCGGATCCGATCCGCCTCCGCCTTCGCCTGCGCGCGGATGGCCGCGGCGGCCTCCTCGGCCGCTTTCGTCGTCTGGTCGGCGATCGCCTGGGCTTCAAGGCGCGCCGCGGCGAGGAGCCGTTCCACCTCGGCCTTGATGCGCTCGCGCTCGGCCTTCGCCTCCTCGGCGAGCTCGAGCCCTTCGCGGATCCGGGCTGCGCGGTCACGCAGCGTGCGCAGCACCGGTCCCCAGAGAAAGCGCCGCAGCAGATAGAACAGAAGCAGGAACTGGACAATCGAGACGAGAACCCAATAGGGGTGCACTGTGAGTGCACCTCCGCCTGCCTCCTCGAACCCGGGCGAGACGAGCATCGACTAGGTCTTACCGGAGAGAAGGATCCCGAGCACGAACGCGAGGATCCCAAGTCCCTCCGCGAGCGCGGCGCCGATGATCATGTTCGTTCGGACAATGGCCGCGGCGTCGGGGTTGCGGCCCATCGCCTCGGATGACTTCGCCGTGAGGATGCCGATACCGATACCCGGACCGAGGACGCCGAAGCCGACGGCGATCCCGGCGGCAAGCCAAGCGAGATTCATAGGTCGAGAGCCCTCCTGCTGATTTTGGTCATGCGGCGCGCGGGGTCGCGTGCGCTAGCTGGACATCGTCAGGATGCGGTTCGAGCGCGTGCTCCGTTTCGCCGTGCTCTTCGTGTGACTCGGTGGCGAGGATGAAGTAGATCAGAACAAGGAGCGAGAAGATCAGTCCCTGGACGAGGCCGATGAAAACCTCGAGCCCGACGAACGGGAGCGCCACCCCCGGAACGAATAGAAGCGCGCTCATGACCACGAGCATGATCTCGCCACCGAGCACGTTGCCCCAAAGACGCAGGGTCAGCGTCAGCATGCGGAAGAGCTCGCTCGCGAACTCGATGAGCCCGACGAGCAAGAAGATCGGCCCGAGCATGAACTTCAGGCCGCCCTTCTCCATGAAGCCGGAGAGGTTGACCCAGCGCTTCAGGTAACTGGGGCCGTTCTGCCGAAGGCCTTCGGCCTGATAGAGCCCGAACGCCAAGATCGCGAGCCCGGCGTTGATGTGGTAGTCGGCGGTCGGCGCGTGGAGCCAGCTGACCTGACCGACGAACGGCACGACCGAGAGCCAGTTCGAGGTGACCAGGAAGAGGAGGAGCGTGCCGAACAACGGAAGGTATTTCAGTACGCTCGGTCCGCCGATGCTCTCGACGAAATCTGCGAGCCCTTGAACGAGGAGCTCGACAAAGTTCTGAAGACCGCCGGGTCGGTCAGTGAGCCGCCGCGTCACGAGGATCGCGACACCCGAGAGCAGCAGGATGACGAGGAGCATCGTGAAGTGCGCGTTCGTGTAGCTCCAGTCCCACACGATGCCGATGCCCGCGACGTCGCCCGGCTCGCCGGTCGTGCCGAGCGTGAATAGCGGCTCGCCGGTGAGCTCGAAGGCCTTTGGGATGTCGGGATACGTCGGCGGCACGCCTTACTCGTCCTCCCCTGCTTCGCGCTTTTGCTCTCGTTCGTCGATCTCCGCCTGCCAGCTCCGCCCTGCTCGCCTCGCCCGGTCGCTCACCGGGCCGATGGGATTCTCAGCCAAATACCGCCGGAGCAGGTACGCAACGCCGAACCCAGCAACGGCCATACCCAGGAACGTCAGACCAAGCAGTCCCCAGGGCGCTGTGCCTGCGCTTTCGTCGAGCTTTTGACCGAGCCAGGCGCCTACGACTATGGGGACCGCGACCATGATTCCGACCTGGCCCAGGATCGCCGCGTTCGAGCGCGCTCCACCCGGGGTGCGGGGTGCGGCCAAGTACCGCGAGTGTATGTGAGAAAACGCGCCTCCGCGAACGGGCTCTACAGCCAGCCGCGGCGGCGGAAGTACATCACGAGGCCCAGCGCGAGAACCGCGGTAATGGCCATCGACGTCCAGAACAGGGCTACCGATCCGTATGGGATGAAGGCCCAGTTCTGGCCGAAGAACCCCGTCACGACCGTGAGCACGAGGAGGACGGTCGCGATGCTCGTGAGGACCTTCATGACCTCGTTGAGGCGGTTCGACGCGGCCGCGAGGTAGGCATCTATCACGTTCGAGGCGAGCTCGCGGAACGTGTCGATCTCGTCGGTCACGCGGATGATGTGGTCGTACACGTCCTGGAAGTACGCGCGCCGGCCGGTCTCGCGCAGCTCGCGGAGGTCGCCCCGTACCAGCACCTGGAGGACGTCGCGCTCCGGCGCGATCGTCTTTCGCAGATGCAGGAGATCATGCTTCACGAGAAAGAGCTCACGCATCGGCATCCTCGTGTCGCCCCTGTCGCCGCCGTGCTCGATGAAGCCCTCGAGGAGCTCGATGCGCTCCCCGAATTGATCCACGACCTCGAAGTAGCGGTCGACCATCGTGTCGAGCAGCGCGTGCAGGAGCAGGCCGGTCGTCTGCAAGCGACCTTCGCGGAACCGCTTCTCGACCTGCTTGAGCGCCGCGCACTCGCCATCGTGAACCGTGACGATGGCGTTGGGCACAACGAAGATCGAGACCTCGTGATATTCGACGACGTCCGGTGAGGGCGAGTCGATCGCATAGAACACGATGAAGTAGTGGTCGTCGTACTGGTCGATCTTCGGCCGCTCGTCTCGTTCGGTCGCGTCCTCCACGGCGAGCGGATGCAGCCCCAGATCGCGCGCCACGCGCGCGAGCTCCTCGCTGTGCCGATCCGGGATGTCGATCCAGCAGGGCTTCGTGCGGTGCTCGGGGATCTCTCCCGTCGGACGCTCCACCACGGCACCTTCGTCGCGTACGAGCAAGCGCGCACTCACGCGCCGAGGATAGCTAGGCGGCGAACCGGCGGACGACGCTCACAAGCTCCTGCGCATCGAAAGGCTTCGCGAGGTAGGCCTCCGCGTTGCAGCGGTCGGCTTCGCGGCGCGGGTCGTCGACCCCGGTGAGGATCACGAGCGGCACGCGCCGGAGGCCCATGCGCAGCTCGAGCGCGAAGGCCGGACCGTCCATGCCCGGCATCTGCACGTCGAGTACGACAACCGCCGGCGGATCGTCCTGAATGGCTTGCAGCGCTTCGCTGCCGTTGCGCGCCTCGACGACTCGGAAGCCGCTCTCGGCGAGCAGCTGACGCTCCGCGTCGAGCGTCTCGATGTCGTCATCGACGATGAGCACCGGGCGCGGACGAGGTTCCATGCCAAAAGCCATGTTGGGCAGTCATGCATACCGCGTTCCGCGCCGATCGCACCCGCGTATCAAGCCTGTCTCGCTGTTCGCATCCCTAGA
This sequence comes from Candidatus Limnocylindria bacterium, assembly GCA_036003765.1. Taxonomy (GTDB): domain Bacteria; phylum Chloroflexota; class Limnocylindria; order P2-11E; family P2-11E; genus 3-1-20CM-2-70-9. The sequence goes on along the minus strand of DASYSC010000057.1, from coordinate 16,636 downwards.
CTCGGCGCTCGATGAAGGCACCTCGCTCGATGCGCGCGGCGCTCGAGGTGGTACCGAAACTGGGTGCGAAAGCCGGGATGCCCGCCCTGCGGATCGGCGGAGTCGCGACCTACGATCGCCCGATCGAGCATCTCGTCGGACAGCTCGATGTGATCGAGCTCAAGCTCCCGCTGCTCGCGAAGGACGCCCGATACGGGCTCGTGCTGTGTTTCGCGCTCGGCGACGTCGAGCTCGAGCGGCTCGGGCGCGAGATCGTGCGGGTCGCGCATCCGGAGGGGGCGGCCTGGATCGTGGTGTGGAAGAAGGCCAAGCTTCCGCCCGGCGCTCCGAGCTGGGACGACGCGCAGGAAGCGATCCTCGACACCGGCTGGGTGGACAACAAGATCCTGTCGCTCGGCGAAGACGTGTACGCGACCCGCTACGTACGCCGGCGCCGGCCCGGCCTGCGGGAACCATCCGGCGCTCCGCGGCGTTCATAGCGCATGCGTGCTCTTGCGCTCGCGCTCGGTGTCGCTCTGGTCGCAGGGTGCGGCGGCGCGGCGTCGCTTCGCACAACGCCCGAGCCGAGCGCCTCCGCGCCGAGCGCGACGTCAGTCACCGCCACGATCACGCCCGCGGGAACGGTCAGCGCCACGACGATCACCGGCACCATCGTCCCGGGCCTCGGCACGGTCCCGCCCAATCCGACGCCCGCCCCATCGCCGACACCGAGCCCGGCACCGGGTGGCCTGAGCCAAGCACAACTCAAGTACCGGCTCATCGACCAGTTCGGGCGGCTCCTCTTCTGCGATCCCGATTACTACCCGGTCGCGCGCGGCGACGAGCAGGCGCTCGCGCATCAGCGGCTCCCCGACATCCAGAAGGATGCGCCGACGTTCAGCGCGATCCTCTCGCACCTCGGCATCGCGCCCGCCGCCACCTACACAGGCGAGCAGGAGCTCGCGATCTACCGCGACTGGAAGATGCTCAACGCGCTCCGCCTCGAGTCGGTGAGCGCGGGCTTCCACTTCCTTGCGATCTTCTCGAGCGCGCCGAACACCCAGCAGGGGAATCGCGTCGACGGGACGATCGACCAGCGTGGCGCGATCACGGTCGCGAGCCGCACGCCCAGCGGACCGCCGCCGTGCCCGATCTGCCTCGCGCGCGGAACGCGTATCGCCACGCCGAGAGGCGACGTGGCCGTCGAGGACCTCCGTGCGGGCGATGTCGTGTGGACGCTCGACGGGTCCGGCGCGCGCATTGCCACGGCCCTCGTGGAGATCGGCAGCACACCCGTTCCCGCCACGCACCAGGTGGTTCACCTCGTGCTCTCGGACGGGCGCACCGTAGACGTTTCGCCCGGTCACCCGACCGCGGATGGACGGCGCGTCGGCGAGCTCGTCGGGGGCGACGACTATGACGGGGCGGGGATCCTAAGCAGCGAGCGCGTCAGCTACGGCGGCGGATCGACATTTGACATCCTTCCAGCGGGAGCGACCGGCTTCTACTGGGCGAACGGTGTGCTCCTCAGCTCGACGCTGCGGTAGCCTTCGATCCTCACGCGAGCATTGCGGCGAGCTGCGCGGCATTGTTCACAGCCTTGTCGCCGTAGCAGTTGTTCATGAGGAGCTGCACCTCGCGCGCTTCCTCGGCCATCTCGCGGATCTTGGGCAGCCACTCCTCGAGCTCCTTCTTGGAGTACGAGTAGTCGAAGCGCTCGGCCGCGGTCAGGCCAGGCTTCTTCCAATTCTCGGCGTTGCGGCCGTGGAAGCGCACGATGGCGAGCTCGTCGTTCGTGACCGCCGCGATCGGCGGCATGCTCGACGGGAAGCCCTGCGGTTCGTCGACGGACACGTAGGTGAGGCCGTGCTCCTTCAGGAACGTGAGCGTTTCCGACCGGTTGCGCTCGCTCATCCAGGTAGCGTTGCGGAACTCGACGGCGAGGCGATCGTCCGGCAGGAGCTCGCGCGCGCGGACGATCTCCTCTTTGTTCGCCTTCGAGATCACGAACCACTCTGGGTACTGCAGAAGGATCGCGCCCAGCTTGCCGGACTTGCGGAGCGGCTCGAGTCCGACCCAGTAGCGCGCGAAGAGCTCGTCGCGGGCGTCCTTCGGAAGGTCCTTCGGGTAGACGCGTTTCTTGGCGAGAGCTTCCTTCGGCAGCGCCTCGCGGATGTCTTTGGGTAGTCGCTTGGGGTCGGTGTGGTGCGTGGTCAAGGTGGCGAACGCCTTGAAGTTCATCGTGAACTCGGCGGGCGTGCGCTCCGCCCAGAGCTGGGCCTGCTTCTGAGAGGGCAACGCGTAGTACGCCGCGTCGTTCTCGACGATCGGGAAGCGCTCGGCGTAGTAACGCAAGCGCTTGTCGGCATCGTCCTTGACGCGTTCGGGGTACCACCCGGACTCGATGAGCGTGGGATCGGTCCACGAGCACGTCCCGACCTTGATCCCGCGGAGGCCGGGGGCAGGGGTAGGGGCCCAGGGGGCGGGGGCCCCCGGACGCGTAGCGGAGCGCGAAGCGACAGCCCCCCGACCGCTAGAAGCGATCGGCTTCTTCTCGGTAGAGACCAGGGTCGAGCTCCTCGGCCTTCGAGCTCCGCTGCGCGAGGGCCATCACGGCGACACCCAACACGACCGCGAGGCCAATGAAGCTCGCGAGCTGCGCCCGTCCGCTCGTCATGAACGCGAGGCTCCCGAGCCCCGCGGTCATCAGGTAGATAAGGAGCACCGCCTGCTGATGCGTCAGGCCAACGTCGAGTAGACGGTGGTGGAAGTGCCCGCGATCGGGCGCGAAGGGCGGCTGGCCCGAGACCATACGGCGGATCAGCACATAGAAGGTGTCGATGATCGGCACGCCGAGGACCAGGAGCGCGGCCGCCACTTTCGCCGTTCCGAAGATCGACAGCACCGCGAGCATCGTGCCGAGGAAAGCGACGCCCGTCGTGCCGAGGAAGAGCTTGGCGGGATGGAAGTTAAAGAGGAGGAATCCGGCCACCGCGCCAGCGAGCGTGAAGGCCATCCACGCAACGAACGGCTCCGAGACCTGCGGCAAGAGCGCGAGGCCGCCAAGCGTGAGCGCCGCGATCGCGGCGACGCCGGCAGCAAGGCCATCGAGCCCGTCGATGAAGTTGAGCGCGATGTTCATTCCGACGATCCAGAACATCGTGAACGCGACGGCGACGGGGAACGCCAGCTCGACCAGGCGATCGGAGAGCGGATCGTTGACGAAGTCGATGTGGATTCCCGCGACGACGATGACCGCCGCGACGATGAGGAGACCGAGGAATTGCCAGCGCGCGCGAAGCTCGAGCACGTCGTCGACCAGGCCGATGCCCATCCCGAGGAGCGCCGCGATCGCCGTCAACGTGAAGCGGGAGGAACGGACCTCTTCTGGGATAAGGAAGGGATGCCCCGCGACGCGGTCAACCAGCCAGAAGGCGAAGATCGCCGAACCGAACGCGACCGCGATCGCGAGACCGCCGGGGCGCGGGATCGGACGCGGGTGCACTCGCCGTCCACCCGGCACGTCGAGCATACCGAGCCGCCGCGCCCACACGCCCACGAGTGGCGTCGCCGCGGCGGCCAGCGCGAAAGCGAGCAGCGTGGAACCGACGAGGAGAACGCTGGTGGAGGACACCGCTGGCACGATAGCGAAGGCTGGCATTCCGCGTTCCAGGAGGTCGACTCCTGCCTGCCGTACGATTCGGTAATTCGGCCGATCCGAGGGGTCCCGTCCGAGACCATCGTCCGCCGACGGGCCGGCGCGAAGGGAGAGCGAAGATGCCGCTGTTCATGGACGTTCATCACAAGGCTCCTGAGGGCACGAAAGCGAAGGATGTGGCCGACGCGCACATGGCCGATGTGAAGACGCAGGGCAAATACGGCGTCCAGTACCTTCGCTACTGGTTCGACGAGAAGAACCGCAAGATCTTCTGCCTCGTCGACGCGCCGAACGCCGAGGCCGCGAACCGCGTCCATCGCGAGGCGCACGGCCTCGTGGCGGACGAGATCTACCCGGTGACCGAGGGCTTCTAGCCCGTCCCGAACTGACGGTCGCCCGCGTCGCCCAGGCCGGGCACGATGTAGCCCTTGTCATTGAGGCGCTCGTCGAGCGCCGCGACGTGGATCGGAACATCGGGATGCGCGCCCGAAAGAGCGCGCACACCTTCCGGCGCCGCGATGATGCCGACGTATTTGATCCGCTTCGCGCCCCACTTCTTGAGGATGTCGATCGTCGCGGTCGCCGAGCCGCCGGTCGCGAGCATCGGGTCGAGCACGAGGCACACCTGGACCGTCGCGGATGACGGCAGCTTGTTGTAGTACTCGATCGGTCGGAGCGTGCGCTCGTCCCGGAAGAGACCGATATGCCACACCTGCGCATCGGGCATGAGCTCGAGCGCGGCCTGCACCATCCCGATCCCCGCACGCAGCACCGGGACGAGACCGACCTTCTCCGAGAGGCGCGCTCCTTTGAATGGCGCCAGCGGTGTTTTGACTTCGCGCGGCAGCGTTGGTAGGTCGGCGGTCGCCTCGTAGAGCAGGAGCGTCGCGATCTCCGCGACCAGCTCGCGGAAGATCTTCGGCGGCGTGGCCTCGTCGCGAAGACGGGTCACCTTCTCGAGCACGAGCGGGTGCTGGGAGACGTGGAGCTGCGTCAGCTCGGGACCCGTTCTGGAGTGATTCCCGGCACGGGGTAGCGGCGTGTGAGATCGAGGACCTCGGAGGCGACATCCTTCGCGACCGTCTCGTCGCCTTTGGCCTGGAGGATGCGCCCGATGAGCGCACCGATGCGCTGCATCTCCGCTTCCTTCATGCCGCGCGTCGTCACCGCGGGCGTCCCGATGCGGATGCCCGATGCGATCGCGGGCTTGTTCGGGTCATACGGGATGGTGTTCTTGTTCACGGTGATGCCGACCGCGTCCAGGGCCTTCTCGGCCTGCTTGCCGGTGAGGCCCAGCGGCCGGACATCGACGAGCATGAGGTGGTTGTCGGTCCCTCCCGACACGATGCGGAGTCCGGCCTTCGCCAGCGACGCCGCGAGCGTGTGGGCATTCACGCGGATCTGCTTCGCGTAGACCTTGAACTCGGGAGTGGCGGCCTCCTTCAGCATGACCGCCTTGCCGGCGATGACGTGCATGAGCGGGCCGCCCTGCACGTTCGGGAACACCGCACTGTCGATCGCTTTTCCGAACTCGGCGTCCGAGAGGATCATGCCTCCGCGCGGGCCGCGGAGCGTCTTGTGCGTCGTCGTGGTCACGATCTGCGCGTAACCGACCGGCGTCGGATGCTCCCCGGCGGCGACCAGCCCGGCGAAATGCGCCATGTCGACGAGCAGGAGCGCCTCGACCGCGTCAGCGATCTGACGGAGGCGCGGGAAGTCGAAGATGCGCGGGTATGCGGTGGCGCCGGCGACGATGAGCTTCGGGCGGTTCTCCTTCGCGAGCCGCTCCAGCTCGTCGTAGTCGAGCATCTCGTCCTCTTTGCGAACGCCGTATGCGACGAAGTGGTAGAGCTTGCCGGAGAAGTTGACGGGCGACCCGTGAGTGAGGTGGCCGCCCTGGTCGAGGGCGAGCCCGAGCACGGCATCACCCGGCTTGAGCACCGCCGCGTACGCCGCCATGTTCGCCTGGGCGCCGGCGTGGGGCTGCACGTTGGCGTGTGCGGATCCGAAAAGCGCCTTGGCGCGCTCGATCGCGAGCGTTTCCGCGACGTCGACCCACTCGCACCCACCGTAGTAGCGGCGGCCGGGATACCCCTCGGCGTACTTGTTCGTCAGGACGCTGCCGACTGCCTCCATGACCGCGGCGCTCGTGTAGTTCTCGGAGGCGATGAGCTCGATCTTCTCGACCTGACGGCGCCGCTCGTTCTCGATCGCCGCGTAGATCTCGGGATCTGTCCGTTCGACGTAGCTCATCTGCTTCTCCTCTTCGCTCGCATCGTCGCCTGGAACTTTGGCACGCGCGTGGCCACGGTCTCCTCGCCGTCGAGGTCAGTACGCTGACCGCTCTCGCCGAGCTGACCTTTCGCACGTAGTGAGCCGGCAGGCGCGCTTCGGGGACGGGGAGGAGCCAAGCTCATCGCCCTCGACTCATTCCCTTCGCGCCGTCTGCGGTCAACGGTTCGCTCTCGTCAAGCCTTGCGATCTGTTCGCGCCGGCGCGCGTGCCGCCCGCCCTGCACCTTCGCTGCGAGATACGCGTCAACGATGCTTTTCGCCAGCTCTTCGCCGATCACGCGCTCGCCGAGCGTCAGCAGGTTCACGTCGACGTGCTCGACGGAATCGCGCGCCGACCATTCATTCTCGACGACCGCCGCCCGCACGCCCGGGATCTTGTTCGCGGCGACAGCGGGACCGATGCCCGAGCCGCACAGGAAAATCCCGCGCTCGACGGCACCACGCGCGACCGCGTCCGCAAGCGGACGAACGAGGAGCGGGTAGTCGTCGTCAGGCGTCGTCTCAGGTCCGAAAGGGATGATCGTGTGCCCCGATGCGCGCAGATGCTCGGTGACCGCCGCCTTGAGTCGCTGCCCCGCGTGATCCGCCGCGATGCCGATCTTCACGCGACGCTCGCCAACACGTGGCCTATCTCGACCTCGCTGATCGCGCCCTCTCGCAGGATCTTCACGTGATCGCCGGTGCAGTCGACGATGGTCGACGAGACGCCGCCGGGCGTCCGACCGCCGTCCAGAACGAGTGCGATGCGTCCGCTGAGCTGCGCCATGACCTCCTCGGCCGTGCACGCATCCGGCTCGCCGGATCGGTTCGCGCTCGTCACCGGGAGGCCCCCGCCGCTCGCTGCGATCAATCGGCGCGCGAGCGCGTGATCGGGAACACGGAACGCAAGTGTCCCGCGGCGCGGCGCGACGAGAACGATGGTGAGCGGCCCCGGCCAGAACCGGTGCGCGAGCGCGCGGGCGGCCGGAGTGACGATGGCGCTCGCCTCGAGGTTTCCGATGTCTGAGAGAAGCACCGGGATGCGCTTCTCCTTCGGTCGATCCTTCGCGCCGTAGAGCTTCCGCACGTGCTCTTGCCCGGCGGAGAGTCCATACACCGTATCGGTGGGGAACGCGACGAGCTCGCCTCGAGCGAGCGCGGCCGCGGCCTCCTCCACCGCCCCCGGCGAGTCCGCCGCGAGGAGGCGCGTATTCACGTCATGATGATAGGGATATGTCGACGCCACTCGCCGAGGTCGAGATCTTCCGCCCGCTGCCGGACGACGCCCGCGAGGCACTGGCCATGCGCGGGCAGCGCCGTCGCTACGCGGCAGGCGAAGTCCTAATGCGCCAAGGCGACCCGAGCGAAGTGATGCACGTGGTGCTGACCGGACGCGTTCGCGTGGAGCGAGAGCAGTCAGACGAAGGAAAGGTACTGCTTGCGGAGATCGGACCGAATGAGGTCATCGGTGAGATGGGCGTGCTGGACCACGCTCCGCGCTCCGCGACCGTCACGGCGATGGAGCCGACCGAAACACTCGAGTTGCATGCGACGGCGCTTGCGGTCGTTCTCATTCAGTACCCCGCGGTCGCCGCGGTCTTGCTCCGCACGCTGAGCCAGCGCCTGCGCGGCGCGGACGACCTCGTCGAGCAGCTCGCGCGGGAATCGCACTAGGGCTTCACCTCTCCGCGACGTACCTGATGACCACATGCATCTTCTTCGATGCCGCTGGTGTCCTACTGGACGCGAGGGTGATGCCGACGCAGTGGCAACGACTCGTCAGTGAGTTTCTCGCGCCCCGCCTCGGCGGCGATCCGGAGTCCTGGAAGGCGGCGAATGCGTGGGCGGCCGAGCGGATGTTCGCGCGCTATCGCGATCCCAGAGGGACGCCACGAGAGACGAACCCGCGTTTGCTTCGCCTCTGGCTTCGCGAGATGTGCGAGCGTGTCGGCGTGCCGGTGCCCAAGGACGCCGGTGCGCTCGCCGTGGAGACCACGCGCTGGGTCACCGAACGAGTAATCGCGCCGATGCCCGGAGTCGTCGACGCCCTGCGCTCCCTGAAGGCGCGCGGCTTTCGACTGTTCACCTCCAGCGCTAATACCGCGCCCGACATTCGGGGCTACCTCAAGGCGATCGGCATTCTCGAGCTCTTCGACGACACCTACGGCGTCGACCTCATCGATCGGTGGAAGACGAACGCGGGTTTCTACCGGAAGGTCCTCGAGCAGTCCGGGGTGCGCGCTGAGGACGCCGCGACCGTCGATGACCAGGAGCGCTGTCTGGACTGGGCGAAGCGCGCCGGCTTCCGGACCTTCCTGCTGGCGCCTGCTGGGACGGGGTCATCGCATGAGGTGATCGCTTCGCTTTCGGAGCTGGCGCATCGGCTCTAGGCGCGAGAGCCACGCGGATCGTTCGCTGCGGACCGTACGGACTCGGGTGGTCCGCTGCGACGACGGACGCGCGCGACCCATAGCGACGCAGGGTCGCGTCGGCGAATCCGTTCTCGACTCGCGCGTCGATGTCCAGGTCCGCGAATCCGCGGACTGCGAGCTCGGCCTCGACACGCGCGATCAGCGGCCAGACCAGACCGCGGCCGCGGTGACCCGGATCGATCAGAACGTTGAACAGGCTCGCGCGACCGCGCGACCAGGCCGGCCCCGCGACCGCGAACCCGATCATCGTCTCGCGATCCCAGAGCGAGCCGATCACCGAATCCGGGTTCGACACCTGGCGCCGCATCTCACGCGAGGAGAAAGCGCGCGCGCCCCACTCGGCACGTTCGAGCTCGAGCATCCTTCGACCGACTCGCCGCCAGGTCGAGTCGCCCGGCGGGAGCATCTCCGTCGCGGCGCCCATCCTTTAGCGCGTCACGGCGACGACGCGGTGATCGCCTGCGAGATCGCTGATCACTCGAGTCTCGCCATCAAGAGCGTACTGCAGCAGATGCGAGACCTGATCGGCCTGATGCGGGTCGATCTCGAAGAACGCCGAGCCGTGCGGCGCGAGCACGCGCGGAAGATCGGATGCCGCGCGCCAGATGAGCTCGAGGCCGTCCTTGCCGGCGATGACCGCCACCCGCGGCTCGAACGCGAGCGATGTCCGCTCACCGGCCAGATACTCGAGCTCGGCGTCGCGAAGGTACGGCAGATTCGCGACGACCAGGTCGACCGGCTCGCTGAGCGGCGCGAAGAGGTCGCCCTCGCGAAGCTCGATCCGATCCGCGACGCCGTTCTGAAGCGTGTTCTCGCGCGCGACGGCGAGGGCGTCGATGCTGATGTCAGTCGCGATGACGTGTACGCCATGCTCGTATGCGGCGATCGCGATGGCGACCGCCCCGGATCCGGTGCCGATGTCGGCGAGCGTGAGGGTTCGACCGGCGATGACCTCGCGCGCAGCGTCCACCAACGTCTCGGTCTCGGGGCGCGGGATGAGCACGCGTGGGTCGACCGCGAAGCGGAGCCCATAGAACTCTTTGAACCCGCGCAGGTACGCGACCGGCTCGCCGTTGGCGCGGCGCTCGACGAGGTCGCGGTAGCGGCGCATCGCGCCGTGCGACATCTCGGTGTCCGGATGAGCGTAGAGCGTCTCTTTGCTCACGCCGAGAACATGCGCAAGCAGGACATCCGCGTCGAGGGCGGCTGTCGTGATCCCAGCGGCGCGAAGCACCGCCGCACCTGCGTCCCGCTCCTCCCCCCAGGTACGCACGGGCGAAGTATCGCCCGGCGCGGTGAGGCGGTCGCGACCGGCTGAAGGCCGGAGCGAGTTAGGCCGGTGTGACCTTCTCGGCGTTCTCTTTGTTGCGGCGCGGGTCCATCGTCTTCTCGTAGCTCACCGTCTGGCCTTCGCCAAGGTCATCGAAGCTCGCACCGGTCACCGAAGACCGATGGAAGAACAGATCCGTTCCGTCCGACTGCTGAATGAAGCCGAAGCCACGGTCACTGACCAGTTTCTTGATCGTTCCAGTTGCCATTTGTTTCTCCTCGTTCACCGCCTTTACGCCGGTGACGTCAAACGCTCTTCGGTGTGGTCTTTGGGTGATAGCTGCCCCGGCGCGGGGCTTCGGGCAGACGCTGGTGCGCGTACCCGTGCACGGTCTCCTCGTGGACCGTTCGCTTGGCGCTCGCCGCGAATAGCGAGGTCATGGCGCTGGGATCCTGGACAGCCCAAATCGCAGAGCAACCAACGACTCGACAGGGGAAACCGCCTGATCTCATGAGACGCTCCTTCTCAGCTATGACGCTGCGGATCGACTCCGCGCGTTTGGAGAAGAGCCGTAGGTCTCCACTGTACACCCCCATTTTCGGCGCACGCCCGTTGTCGAAGTATCGTCGCGCCGTGCAGCGGGAGCCGAGCGTCGCCGATGTGGTGGCGGCTCGTCGCGTGGTCGACCGCTATCTCCCGCGCGCCCCGCTCGAGCGATCGCCCCTCCTCTCATCGGAGCTGGGCGCCGACATCCACCTCAAGATCGAGACCTTCAAACCCACGCGAACGTTCAAGGTGCGCGGCGCCCTGAACAAGATCGCGTCGCTGAATGAGGCCTCGCGCCGGCGCGGCGTGGTCGCGGCGTCGGCCGGCAGCCATGCCCAGGGGGTCGCGTATGCGGCATCCGCGCTTGGCGCGCCGGCGACGGTGGTGATGCCGCGCGGCGTGTCGGACACGATCGTTCGCGTCTGCCGCGCGTACGGCGCCGACGTCTTGCTGGAGGGAAGCGTGTATGACGACACGCTCGCGCTTGCCCACCGCATCGAGCAAGAGCAGGGGAAGACGTTCATCCACCCCTACGCCGATCCGCTCATCGTCGCCGGCCAGGGCACGATCGGCCTCGAGATCCTCGACGATCTTCCCGGTGTCGAGCTCGTCGTGGTCGCGGTGGGCGGCGGTGGGCTCATCACCGGGATCGCGCTCGCGCTGCGCTCCGCACTGCCGGGCGTGCGCGTGGTCGGGGTCGAGCCGGAGGGCGCGGACGCCGTCGGACGGTCGGTACGGGCCGGCCATCCGATCACGCTCGAGAGTCCGCATAGCGTCGCGGACAAGCTCGTCGCGAAGAGCACCGACGCGCTGAACGTGACATTGGCGGCCCGTTACGTCGACGAGTTCGTGACGGTAAGCGATGCGGACCTCGAGCGGGCGAGCTACGAGTATCTCGAAGGGCTATCGCTCCTGGTCGAGCCTTCGGGGGCCGCCCCCCTGGCCGCCGTGCGCGCCGGAAAGATCGACCCGCATGGCCGGAAGACGGTCCTGGTCGTCAGCGGAGGGAACGCGACCCCAGCGCTGATCGCGCGAATCGTCGCGCAGCGCGACGCCACGGCGGCAGGGGCAGGAGCCCCCGAGCGCGAAGCGAAGCGCGAAGAGAAACGCGAAGCGACGGCGTGAGCGTCCGGCACGAGCAGATCGGCATCGAATCGACGAAGCGCGAAGAAACGATCGATATCACACCGCGAGTCAAGGCCGCGGTCACGCGCGCGAAGATCGGCGACGGGATCGTCACGATCAGCGTCGCGCACACGACCGCGGCGATATTCGTGAACGAGAACGCGGACCCCGATGTTCAGAAAGATGTGCTCACCGCACTGGAGCGCGCCGTGCCGAGCGATGCGAAGTACGCGCACGCTGAGGGGAACGGTCCCGCACATGTGAAGTCGATCCTTGTCGGTAACTCCGTGACGCTCCCCGTGCGCGATGGTGAGATCGCGCTCGGGACATGGCAAGGCATTTACTTTGCGGAGCTCGACGGACCACGCGAACGAAGCGCGACCATAACTGTCATCGGCGACTGAACGTCGTACCATCGCTCACCTTCTTGGGAGCGGAGGTCAGCACATCGCCACGACACTGACGCGAGAGCCGTCGATCAGCGCGCGCGACGCGGCACACGCGCTCCGCACCGCGCTCTCGCGCGGCGGCGACTGGGCGGAACTCTTTTGGGAACGGCACGAGACGTTACAGCTCGTTCTGGACGACGGACGCATCGAGGACGCGATCAGCGGCGTGGACCAGGGGGCGGGCATCCGGGTCACGAGCGGCGAGCGCACGACCTATGCGAACGGGAACGTCGCCGACGTGGACGACCTCATCGCGCTGGCCGGACGCGCCGCGCGCAGCGTGGCCGACGGCGGAGAGCTTCACGAGGCGGCCGAGCCCGCGCCGGACTCACTCCCGCGACACTCGACGGTGGCCATAGACCCGCGCTCCGTCGCAGTGGAGCGAAAAGTGGGCCTCTTGCGGCGGGCCAACGAAGTGGCGCGCGGCCGCGACCCCCGCGTCCAGCAGGTAACGGCCAGCTACGGCGAGAGCGTGCAGGAGATCCTCATCGCCAACACCGAGGGACTTCTCCGGACGGACACGCGGGTGCGCCTCAACCTCGCCGTGCACGTCGTGGCGAAGCAGGGTGAGGTCCTCGAATCGGGCTTCGAGGCGCTTCGCGGCACCGCGGGCTTCGAGATGCTCACCGACGAAGCGGTCGAGCAAGCGGCGACCGACGCCGCGCGCCGCTCGGTGCTCAACGTCGGCGCCGAGCCGGCCCCCGCGGGAACCTACACGGTCGTCCTCTCGAGCGACGCCGGCGGCACCCTCATTCACGAGTCGGTCGGTCACGGCCTCGAAGCCGACCTGAACCTGAAAGGCCTTTCGGTCTACTCGGGTCGCATCGGGCAGAAGGTCGCGAGCGAGCTGATCACAGTGATCGACGACGGCACGGACCCCGACAAGCGCGGCACATCGGCGATGGACGACGAGGGCTCGCCGACGAATCGCACGGTCCTGATCGAGAACGGCATCCTCCGCACGTATCTCTCCGACCGGAAGCACGCGGAGAAGCTCGGCATCCCGAAGAGCGGGAACGGGAGGCGCGAGTCCTTCCGATATCTCCCGATCTGCCGGATGACGAACACGATGATCGCGCGGGGGACGTCGGATCCGGCCGAGATCCTCCGTTCGGTGAAGGACGGAATCTTTGTCAAGAAAATGGGCGGCGGACAGGTCGACGTCGTCTCGGGCAACTTCGCCTTCGAGATCACCGAGTGCTACCGCATCCGGGACGGCAGGCTGGCCGAGCCGCTCCGCGGCGCGACGCTTGTGGGCCAGGGTCCGAAACTTATGAGCGAGATCGACATGGTGGGGAGCGACCTCGGCTATTCCACCGGGACGTGCGGCAAGGACGGGCAGGGAGCGCCGGTCGCCGACGCGCAGCCGACCATCCGTATCCCGTCAGTCGTAGTCGGCGGAAAAGTTAAGTGACGAAATGAGAGCTCGAGCGGCGAGCGATTCACTCGTGAGGAGCGGTCGCTACGCGCTCCGCTTCGCGAAGCGCATCTCTGCCGAAGGCAGAGATTGAGCAAGTGAGCGAGCGGCTCACGAACGAGGCTATTGTCGACGCGGCGGTCGGTGCGCTCCGCACACTTGGCGTGGCGACGGGCGACATCTTCCTTCGCGAAGCGCAGTCCGGCTCCGTGGAGATAAAGGACGGCGCGATCGAGAGCGTGATCGCGCGCGGCGAGCGCGGCGTCGGAATCCGCGTGCTCGACGAACAGCGCCTCGGCTTTGCGTACACGAGCGACCTCAGCGTGGACGGCATCCGGGCCTGCGCCGACACGGCGCGGCGCATGTCGGGGGTCACCGAGCCGGACTCGGACCTCGCTCTCGCCTCGCAAGCCATCGACGACGCCGATCTGGACATCTACCAGGCGGGTCTCGTCGAGCGGCCGCTCGCCGAGCGAGGCGCCCTCGCCCTCTCCGTCGAAGCAGCCGCGCGCGCGATCGATCCGCGCATCAAACAATTTCGCAAGACGACGTACAGCGACTCGGAGTCGACCACGATCCTCGCGACGACGACAGGAGTGCGCGCGTCCTACCGCGAGTCCTACTGCGGCGTGATGACCTCGGCCGTCGCCATGGACGACGCTGAGCGGCAGATCGGCTATCACGGCGAGGCGGCGCGGCGATTCGCCGAGCTCGACCCGGTGCGCGTCGGACAGCGTGCCGCGCAGCGCGCTGTCGAGAAGCTCGGCTCGCGGCCCCTGGCAACGCAAAAGCTCCCTGTCATGCTCGATCCGTGGATGGCGATGGACCTGCTGCGCGCGATCGGCCCGCTCTTCTCGGCGGACAACGTGCTCAAAGGCCGTAGCCTCTTTGCCGGGAAGGTCGGACAGCGAGTAGCGAACGAGAAGGTCACGATCGTCGACGACGCGCGCAAGCCGCGCGGCCTGCGAAGCGCACCGTTTGACGGCGAGGGTGTCGCGACCACGACGCGCACGTTGGTCGATCGCGGCGTTCTGCGCGGCTATCTCACGTCACTCAAGACCGCAAGCAAACTTCGTGTCAACCCGACCGGTAACGCGCGCCGCAGCGGCTACGGCTCACCGTCTCGCATCGGGCCGTCGAATCTCTTCGTCGCAGCCGGGTCGGACGACGCCGAGGGGATCGTGCGCGGGCTCGATCACGCGCTCGCAGTCACTTCGCTCCTCAACCTGCACACCGTCGATCCCGTGTCGGGCGAGTTCTCGCTCGGCGCGACCGGGAACTATCTCGAACGCGGGGGGCGCGTCCATCCGGCGCAGGGCATCACGATCGCCGGCAACCTCACCCACTTGCTCAACGCGGTGGTCGGGGTCGGCAAAGATCTGGTGTTCGGACCAGGCGGGCTCGGCAGTCCGACGCTGGTCATCTCAGAGCTGTCGATCGGAGGGGCCTAGATGTCCTGGCGTTCCCTGCTGAAGGGCGACCCAGTCCCCTGGCTTCTCGAGCGGCGCGATCCCGCGGTGCGGTCGCTCGCGCTGCGATCGCTCCTGGACCGTGGGCCCCGCGATCCCGAGGTGCGTGAGGCGCAGCAACGGGCGATGAGCACGCCGCCGATCTCGACGATCCTGCGCGGGCAACGAGGCGACGCGAGCTGGCCGGGCCCAGGGTTGTACGGCCCGAAGTACGAGAGCACGCACTGGTCGAACCTCCTGCTTGTGGAGTACGGCGTCGATTCCGGCGACCAGCGGGTGCGCCGTGCGGCGCGTTACGTCCTCGAAGAGCTCAGCAAGCCCGAGATGGGCGGCATGGGCTGGGTCTTGGAGCGAGACCACGGCGCGTCGTGCTTCACCGGCAACGTGGTCCGCTACATCGCGCTCGCCGGTTACGGCAACGACGAGCGGCTCGAACCTCTGGTCGCGCGGCTGGTGCGCGATTCGAAGAAGTTCGACGCGGCGTGCTGGATCAACGGCGAGCAGCCCTGCGCATGGGGTTACGCGAGGCTCATCTGGGGACTCGCCGCCTTGCCGGAGTCCGCGCGGTCGCGCGAGGTGCAAAGGACGCTCCGCCGCGGCGTCGAGTTCCTCCTGTCGTATCGCGTCGAGCGCGGAAAATACCCGAGCCCCTACGGAACGAGCTATCTCTGGCGGCAACTCTCGTTCCCGCTCTTCTATCAGGCCGATGTCCTCTTCGTGCTTCGCGCGCTCGACGCGGCCGGTGCGCTCGACGACGATCGAGCGCAGCCCGCGATCGCGTGGCTGTTGGCGCGCCAGGACCCGCGCGGACGCTGGGCGGGGAGGGCGCCATACGCCGCCCGCATGCCGTCGAAGGTCGACGCGAGCAAGTGGGTGACGCTCCAGGTTTGCACGCTCCTCAAGCACGCGTTCCCAGAGAACGCGGCCTGACGAGTGCCATACCTGGTACCATATACCGCGTGATCAAGACAACCGTGTATTTGAAAGAAGCGACGAAGCGGCGTCTCGCAGCGCTCGCGAAGCGGCGCAGGGTCTCCGAAGCCCATCTCATCCGTCAGGGCGTCGAGCGCCTCGTCGAGAGCGAACCGCCCCGTCCGCGACTTCCCCTATTCAGCAGCGGCAAGCCGGGGCTCTGGGAAAAGCCTGACGAAGAGCTCCTTAAGGGCTTCGGGGAGCGGTGATCGTCCTCGACACAAGTGGACTTCTCGCCGCCGTCGACGGGACTCATACAAATCACGTGCGCGTCACCCGTTGCATCGAGGCCGACCGCGGTCCCTTTCTCCTGTCGCCCTTCGTCGCGGCTGAAGTCGACTACCTCCTGGCGGCGCGAATGGGTGTGGCTGAAGAGCTCCGATTCCTCGGTGCGGTCGCCGACGGGTCGTTCCATTTGGAGTGTTTCGAGCCCGAGGAGATCGCACTGATGCGGGAGGTAGTCGAGCGGTACAAAGATCAAAACATCGGACTGTCGGATGCATCGCTCGTGATCCTGGCAGCCCGAGCGGGCACCACGCGCGTTTTGACGTTCGATGAGCGGCACTTCCGCGTGCTGCGGCCGCTCCGAGGACGAGCCTTCACGCTTCTACCAGCAGACGCGTAGACGTGGCAGCACGCCGCAAGATCCTCAAGGAGATCGCCCCGCTCCGGTTCGGTGAGGGTCACGACTGCACGTTCCCCGCGGCGCTCGCCGCGGCGACGAAGACCGATTACGACTGGGTGATGGGCTCATCCGCGGCCGCGTTCACCGCGACGATCGACGAGGCCGGATGGGACCCGCTCGCGGCGACACCACGCGACCCCGGCACGCTCGGCCGCGCGGCGCGGGCGGCGGGCGTGCGCCTTGACCCGGAGCCGCCACCGTACGACGACGAGATGCGCGAGCTCATCCTCGATCGCGTGATCGAGGCGGTAGACGCGCAGCTGCCGCCGCTCGTATTCGGTCTCGGTGGGACGCCCGAGTACGGTCTGGTCGTCGGATACGACCACGAAGGACCGACCTTTTTCGCACGCACGTTCTTCGA
>DASYSC010000056.1:0-40696 GCA_036003765.1 Candidatus Limnocylindria bacterium | reverse complement strand
CTGGCGAGCTGCGATCCGGTGCCGCTAGTGAGGATCGTCTCCGCCTGGAGCGTGCCGAGCGGATCGGTGGGCGTGCGGCCGCTGTAGGCGATCGCCGGGTTCATCGTCGAGCTCGAGAGGCTATAGCCGACGGCGATGTCGCCGGCCTTGTCCATCGCCGCGCTGCCCATCCAGCGATAGCGGGTGTCGGGCGCGTACGTGCTCTGCTGATAGACCGTCGGCGTGTCCGCGGGGCTCCGGATCTCATACCAGCGGATGCCGCCGCCGGCGGTCGGCGCGACGCTGTGGTTCACCACGAGCGACTCGTGGTCGCCGAGATTGCGGTAGGCGAGCCGGTACATGAGACGGTCCGCGACCGAGTCGAGCAGCCGCGTCGTTCCCGCCTGCGGCACGCAGGTGCCGCCGTTGCAGAGCTCGGTGTAACCGGCGACGGGAATCGAGGTCGGACCGGTGAGCGTCGAATTCGCCGAGTTCGCGAAGTCGACGTGGAACTTCCAGAGGTTGAGGCTCGACGTGGTGCCGAGCGAAAGGAAGTAGTTCGGTGCTCCGGCCGGCGGCGGGTTCTTGCCGTCGAGGCTCGCCGGGAGCAGCCCGCCGTAGAGGCTTGAGAGGTGGAAGACTTGGGCGGTCGCCGGCGCGCCCGCGAGCATCCTCGCGCGATCGAACGCCCAGGTCGTTCCCCCCGCGAAAGTGTTTCCGCTGAAGTCGTTCGTCGACATGTAGTAGGCGTCCGGCCAGACCCCGAGCTTCGGGTAATCCGGGAAGAGGCTGCGCGGGAACGAGTAGCGGAAGTAGGTGCCGGTCGGATCACCCGAAGTCGACACCGCGATGCATTCGAGATAAGGAACTGAGCTTCCGTTCGCGCCGAAAACCGCGAACTGCGTGATGACCCAGCGATCGGCGAGCTGGTCGTAGACGACGCTCGGATCGCCGTCGTTATCCGTTTCGCACAGGCCGCCGAAGCCGGCGAAGAGCGTGTTGATGCTCGCCGGGCCGTAGAGGACGGTGCCGGTCTTGCTGAACACGGCGAATGAGACGTTCACGGTCTGCACGAAATGGTTGGGACCGACAGCGCCGTTCGTGTCGGGTGGCGCGTACCGAACGGTGAACCCCGCGAGGCCCTGGCCGATGCCCTCGAAGGACGAGGACACCGCGGGTGCCGCGGTGCTCACGGTGGATTGCACCGCGGTATCGGGCGAGCCGGCCGCGACCCGGGGGAAGCCGTGGAGCGGCCTCTCCTTCTTGTCCTTGAGCGGGTCGTCGATCTTCGGCGGGATCGTCGCGAGCCGCGGCGAGACGTCGTTCTTCGACGAGGGGATGACCGTGACCCCGTCCTTTTCTTTTGCGATCGCCGGACCGGGAAGCGGAAGCGTGAGCGCGAGCGCGAGCAGGAAGATCGTGCCGGCCTTGAGCATTCCCTCTCTCCTCACCACGCAAAGGCGGGGCGCGTAGGTCGGAGCAGGGTATGGCCTGCGGGCCGGACCTGTCAGCATGCGGCGCCCCGATTGCCTGGCAGGTGAGACCTGCGGGCCCGCCGCGCACGGTCTCGCTCTGGTCGCAAATCCGGCCGCGACTGGATCGACCGGCGAGGGTCCGACGGCTGAGGCGGTGAGGCTTTCCCCCGAAAGTCCGACGTTGGGCGTAGGACCGACCGCTAACATCGCCCGCGAAGTGAAGGGTCGCGTTCTTGCCACCGTGCTACTCGCTGCCTCGCTCGCCGCCTGCGGGGGCGCGGGATCGGGTGGGACCGGCGACACCGCGCAGGATGCCCTCAACCGAGGTCTTGCGGCGCACGCTGCCGGGAAGCTCGACGACGCGGTAACGGCGTACTTCCAGACCCTCGAGAAGGACCCGAAGAACAAGTTCGCCTTCTACAACCTCGGCGAGATCGCACAGCGGCAGAACCGCATGCAGGCCGCCGAGTCGTACTACCGCCTCGCGCTCGAGCAGGACCCGAAGATGCTGAGCGCGCTCTTCAACCTCGCGATCGTGCGGACGAACGCCGGCGCGACCGCGGATGCGGTCGCGCTCTACCGCCAGGTGATCGCGGTCGATGCCAACTACGCCGCGGCGCACTTCAACCTCGGCCTCCTTCTCCGTCAGCTCGGACAGACCGCCGAAGCGCAGACTGAGCTCGCGACCGCGCAGCGCCTGGACCCGAGGCTTGTCGCGCCCAGTCCCTCAGCCACGCCCGTGCGGCAAGCGAGTCCGACGCCGACGCGATGAGGGCGCTCCGGCCCGTGAGCGGCTCGGAGTTCCTCCTCGTCCGCTCGAGTGCGGTCCCGCAAGCGCTCCCGATCGAGTTGCCGACGATCGCGGTCGTTATCCCGTCCTATCGCGCGGCCCGCACGATAGCCAACGTGCTGGAAGGTGTTCCCTCGTTCGTGCGACACATCGTCGTGGTCAACGACGGCAGTCCCGATGAGACCAGCGATCTCGTGCGTCGCGCCGGCGTCTCACGGGTGGAGCTCGTCGAGCACGAGCGGAACGAAGGCGTCGGCGGCGCGGTCATGACCGGATACAAACGCGCGGTCGAGCTCGGCGCCGAGATCATCGCCAAGATGGACGCCGACGGTCAGATGGATCCCGACTACCTGCTGCAGCTCATTACCCCGATCGTCGTCGGCGAAGCCGACTACACGAAGGGCAACCGCTTCCTTCACGAACGCGAGCTACGCGCGATGCCGGGCCGCCGACGTTTCGGGAACGCAGGGCTCTCGTTCATGACGAAGCTCGCATCGGGCTACTGGAGCGTCTTCGATCCCACCAACGGCTACACCGCGATCCATGCGTCGCTCGTCCCGCTCCTGGCCAACGCGCCCGTGGCCAAGCGCTTCTTTTTCGAATCGAGCATGTTGCTGAACCTGAGCATGCTGCGCGCGGTCGTCCGCGACGTGTACATCCCGGCGCGATACGGTGCCGGTAGCCATCTCTCCGAGTCGCGCGCCGCGGTCCAGTTCCCGTTCCAGCTGTTTCGCGGCTTCCTTCGGCGGCTGCGCCTCCAATACTTCGTCCGTGACTTCACCGCGGTGTCTCTGTACATCGTTTTCGGCCTGGTGCTGACGCTCTTTGGGACCATCTGGGGCCTATGGCACTTCTTGATCTCGGCGCAGTCCGGTGTGGTGGCCACGACGGGGACGGTGATGATCGCCGTCCTCCCGATCATCGTCGGCATCCAACTGCTGCTTCAGGCCGTCACGCTCGACATCCAGAGCGCGCCGACGGAGCCAATCCATGCGACCGTCAAGCTCGTCAAGGGTGAACATCCGCTGGATCGCTGAGCACCGGCGACACGTGGTGCTCGGCGCGTTGGTGGCCGTGCCGACGCTTTTCACCGCGATCGGGCTCCTGCCGGAGCTCACGATCCCCGTTCCAAGCAACAACGACGACGCGACGCATTTCCTGCTCATCCAACGCCTGAGCGAGGCGCTAGGGCGGGGCGAGAACCCGCTCGACTTCTGGGTGCCCCAGGTCGAGCTCGGTTTCCCGTGGCTCGTCTACTACCAGCCACTGCCGGCCCTCGCCGTCGTCTTCCTCCATCGGGCGCTCCTGGGCGCGGTGGACCTGATCACCGTCTTCAACGTGGTCCGCTACCTGCTCCTCATCGGGCTGCCACTCACCGTCTTCTGGTCGCTCCGCCACATGGGCGTGAGCGCTGCCGGGGCGGCGGTGGCCGCGGCCGCGTCGCCGCTCCTCTCGGGCGCATTCCGCTACGGCTTCGACTACGACAGCTACATCTGGCGCGGATTCGGGCTCTTCACTCAACTCGCGGCGATGCACCTCTCGTTCGTCGTGCTCGCGGTCGTCTGGAACACCCTCCGCTCGAAGGAGCGCGATGCTCTGGTCTGGGGATCGCTAGCGCTCACGGCGCTGGTCGTCACGCATCTCATCTACTCCTACATGATGGCGATCACCCTGGCGGTCCTCGTGGTCGCCGGCGCCGAGTCGCGTCGCGACGTTCTGCGCAGGCTGCTGCGCTACGTGATCATCGGGATCCCCGCGGCGGCCGCGACGGCGTGGCTCTGGCTGCCGCTCATCTCGCAGACCGCGTTCGCCGGCGTGAGCCCATATCTGCAGCGCGAGAAGTTCGACAGCTACGGCGCGCCCGCGATCCTTGGTTGGCTTTTCAGCGGCGACCTCTTGGACCACGGCCGTTTGCCGGTCATCACCGCGATGGTTTTCCTCGGGATCGTCGTGGCGGCGATCACGCGTACGCCGCTCGCCCGAAGCACGCTCGCGCTCTTCGTCGTGTGGCTCGTCCTCTATTTCGGGCGGCCGACGCTCGACGGTCTCGTGTCGCTGCTCCCGATGCAGGACAGCCTGCTCATACATCGCTTCATCGGCAGCGTCGAGCTCTTCGCGATCGTGCTCATCGGCATTGGCGCGGGCTGGTGCTTCGAACGCATTCGAGCGTCCGAGTCGCCCGTTCGCTTCGTCCTTGCCGCCGCTGCCGCGCTCGTGCTGCTGATTCCGGCGATGAACGAACGCGCGGCGTTCTACGGGCTGAACACGACGTGGATGCGGCAGACGATCGACGCGATCAACGCCGACGTCGACGCCCGCACGATCCTGTCGGCGATCCGCGACCGGCCATCCGGCCGGGTCTTCGCGGGGCTGCGCTCGACCGGGTATGGGCCGCTTATGAACTTCGGTATCCCGTTCAACTCGGTGCGCTTTAGCGATCTGCTCGTCTTCAACGCGATCCCACTCGTCGCCGCTCCCTACGGGAGCGCATCGCTAAACGCCGACCTCATCTGGGACTTCGCGGTCGACCGTCCTGACCACTATCAGCTCTTCAATGTCGCTTACGTGGTCGCCCCGGCGGCCACGCCGATGCCCGAGTTCCTGAGCCCGATCACGCGGACGGCCCGGTACATCCTCTACGTCGCGCCGACGACCGGCTACGTGACGTACGGCGCGATCGTGGACCGCCAGAGCGTGACCAAGCAGACCGCGCTCTTCGCGATCAACCGCCCGTGGTTCAACGGCGCGGACAACGCCGCCCTCCGCTTCCACCGCTTCGATTACCCGTCGTCGACGAACCGCGCGAGTGGCGAAGCATCCGCCGGCTGCACGCGTCCGACCTATGCCTACGAGCGGATGCAGCCGAGTCGCCTCGATCTTCTGGTCGGCTGTCCCGCCCGTTCCACGCTCGTCCTGAAGATCACGTACCACCCGAACTGGCACGTCACCGTCGACGGCCGCGAGGCCGCGGCGTTCATGGTCTCGCCGAGCTTCATCGGCGTTGCGCTCGAGCCAGGGGATCACTTCGTCACGGCGGAATACCGATCGACGCCGTCGAAGACCCCGCTGTTCATCGGCGGGGTGCTCATCGTCCTCGCCGAGCTCGCGTACGTTTGGCGCGAGCGGCTGCGGCGGCTCCTGGCGCAGGCTCGGGATTGGGCCAGGACCAGCGGGCTGGGGCGCGTCGTCCGCAAGCGGCTCCCGCAACTGCAGTAGCCCGACCGGGACAGATTCACATGAGGATCCTCGCCACGCAGGAGACCGACTGGATCAGCCGCAATCCCATCATTCATCACCGGCTCCTGGAGTGGCTTTCAACGCATGGGTCCGATGTCCGCGTGATCGACTACGACATCGACTGGGCCGCCAGGAAGAGCGCGCCGATCCTCCAGGGTCGGCAAGAGTTCGCCGGCATTCATAGGTACTACCCGGATGCCCGAGTCACCGTCATACGTCCCGCGATGCTTCGATTGCCGCTCATCGCGCGTCTGTCGTGGCTCTTGGGGAACTGGCGTGAGCTGCGGACGACATTTCGCGATGCGACGCCTGATGTGGTCATCGCGTACGGCATCTCAAACGCCCTTCTGACCCTTGGCTTCTGCCGCGCCCGGCGCAGATCGTTCATCTATCACGTCATGGATGCGCTGCACACGCACGCCGACGCGGCTTTGGTCCGTCTGATCGCTCGGACCATCGAGGCCTTCACGATGCGTCACGCCGACCGCGTCGTCGTCGCGAGCAACGGCCTCGGCCGCTACGCGGTCGCAATGGGAGCGCCCGCCGATCGCGTCGAGGTGGTGCCGATCGGCGTCCGCAAGATCCCTGCGGACCCCGAGCTCGGCTCGCGCGCCCGAGCGCTCCTCGGAGTCGCCGAAGACGAGATCATGCTCATCTTCGTCGGCTGGCAGTACCGGTTCTCAGGGCTTCGCGAGCTCGTACAGGACTTCGCGCGACGCGGAGCGGAGGTCCAGTGGCTCCGGCTGGTAATCATCGGCAGCGGCGAGCTCTACGGCGAGCTGCAGCGGATCCGTTCCGCGAGCGGACTGGAGCGACAGGTCATCATGACCGGCCAGCGACCGGTCGACGAGGTCGGGGGGCTCATCGAAGGAGCGGACTTCGGGCTCCTGCCGGCCTACCGCAACGAGACGATGGAGCATCTGGTCCCCACGAAGGTCGTCGAGTACATGGAGCATGGAAAGCCCGTCGTCGCCACGCGCTTGCCCGGGCTCGAGGCCGAGTTCGGTGCGCTTCCCGGGATCCTGTACATAGACCGGCCGGAAGAGACCATCGATCGGATCAAGGCGCTTGGCGCGAACGGGGCGCCGGGCGGGATCCGCCGAGCCGCGCGCCAGCTGGGTGAGACCTCGAGAAACGCGATTCAGCAGGGCGATGACTGGGACACGGTCACGCTGAAGTTCCAGTCGATCCTTCGCTCGGAGGCCGCCAAGCGGCCCCCCTCATAGCGACTCTAGTCGCCGGCCGCCGCCGGGAGGCGCCGGTCGATCCCGGCAAGTGCGAGCAGCTTGCCGACGCCCGCCACGTCCAACGTCACGTCGCCCGACGAATACTCGGTCGTCCGCGCGGAGGTCACGCGACCGCTGAGCTCGGGGAGGATCGGACGGATCACGTAGTAATCGCCGCGTTCGATCGTCCGGAAGACCTCCTCCTCCGAGATGAGGATCTCGTGCACCTTTTCTCCGGGTCGCACGCCGATGATCTCGATCTTGATCTTGCGGTCGCCGACCAGCGCTTTCGCGACGTCCATGACGTAGGCCGACGGAACGCGCGGAATGTACGTGTCACCACGCTCACCGGTCACGAGGGCCGCGAAGATCGTGTCGACCGCCTTGTCCAGGGTGAGCAGGAAGCGGGTCATCGCCTCCAGCGTCACCGTCACCGGGCCGCCGGCGCTGATCTGTTCGAGGAACAGCGGAACGACCGATCCTCGCGACGAGATCACGTTCCCGTAGCGCACGCACAGGAACTTCGCGCGGTGGCCGAGGTTTCCGTTGACGAAGATGCGCTCCTGGAGCGCCTTCGTCATCCCCATCACGTTGACCGGCTTGCAGGCCTTGTCGGTCGACACCGCGAGGGCGACCTCGACGTTCGTCCCCTCGCTCAGGATCGCGCGCACGACGTTCCCCGCTCCGAGGACGTTGGTCTTCACCGCCTCGATAGGCTCGTACTCGCACGAGGGAACCTGTTTGAGCGCGGCGGCGTGAAACACGATGTTGGCGTCGCGGACCGCGCTGGAGATCGACTCGTAGTCCCGGACGTCCCCGATCTTGAACTCGAGGACTCGCTTGTAGTCGCGGAACGCGGCATCTTCCGTCGGCGCCTTCTGGCGGCTCCACTCGGCCCGCATCTCGTGCTGCTTGGCCTCGTCCCGGGAGAACACGAGGACCTTCGTGGGCTTGCCGAGCTCGCCCGACATCAGGCGGCGCACGAGCGCCTGCCCGAGCGAACCCGTGCCCCCGGTCACCAGCACGCGCTTACCGTCCAGCATTCACTTTCCTCTCGTAGAGCCTCGAATCTTCGACGAGCGCGGACAGCATGTCATTCCAGCTCGGTCGCGTAAGGCCGGTCCGAGACCAGAAGCGGTCCGAGTTGAGACTCCGATCGGACACCATGCTCTCGTCCGGTTCCACGATCGTGGCGGTCCCGAAAGCGTCATTGAGAGCAAGAAGCAACTCATATTTGGATATCGGCGGTCCGGACAGGTGGAAGATGCCGTCCACGCTCTGGCTCGCTTGGGCGAGCTTCCCCACGACGGCGGCGAGGAAGTTCGTCGTGACCCCGCTCCAGATCACCTTCGCGTATCCGGGGACGCGGGTGCCGGCGCGACCGAGGAACCACTCCAGCAACCCGGTCATGTTCTCGAGCTCGCGGCCGATGATCGAGGTGCGGAGCGTGAGCGCGCCCTCACCCTCGACCTCGCCGAGCAGCTTGGAGCGGCCGTAGAGGTCCACCGGGTCGGGTGTGTCGTCCTCGGTGTACTCGCCGCGCCGGCCGGAGAAGACGCAGTCGGTGCTGAAGTGGATGAGCCGCGCGCCTGACCCCCGGCAGAGCTCCGCGAGCCGATGCGGGAACAGCGAGTTGACAGTGATGCTCAGCACCGGGTCGTGCGCGGTGGCGCGCTGCTTCACGATACCGATGGCGTTTACGACTACGTCCGGCCGTGCGATCTCGAAGGCCCTGGCGACCGATTCGAAGCCAAGCGCGTCGACTCCCCCGATCGGCCGCGTGGAACCGTAGATCTCCGGGAGCTCGGTGCCGCCCGACCTGAAGGTGGCCGACACGTCGAAATCCGGGGATAGGACCTGGCAGAGCTTGTGGCCGAGCATTCCCGAGCCGCCGAGGACCAGGAGGCGCAGACCGTTACGGTGCGAGGGGCGGGCTCGCGCGATCAGCGGATCGAGTCCTTCTCGAACAGCCCGCGGTTGTGCATGTACATCGCGGCCTGCGTGCGATCGGTGAGCTCGAGCTTGCTGAAGATGTTCGAGATGTGCGTCTTCACCGTTCGCTCGCTGATGCCGAGCGACGCCGCGATCTCTTTGTTCGCGCGCCCGCTCGCGACGAGCTTCAGCACCTCGCGCTCGCGTGCCGTCAGATCGCTGTAGCCCTCGTCGTCACCCGCAGGACGATCGCCGCCGCGCAGCCGGCCGAACTCGTCAAGCACGCGCCGCGCGACCGACGGGTAGATCAGCGAGAAGCCGTCGGCGACGGTGCGGATCGCGTTCGTGAGCTGGCTGCCGGTGACTTCCTTGAGGAGGTAGCCGGATGCGCCCGCGCGGATCGAGCTGAAGACAAGATCGTCCTCGTCGTAGTTGGTGAGCACTATGACGCGCGACGACGGCACCGAGTTGCGGACGCGCCGCGTCGCGGTGACCCCGTCCCAGTCACCCATCTTGATGTCCATCAGGATCACGTCCGGCAGGAGCTCCTGCGCGGCGGCGAGCGCCGCATGCCCGTCGCCGGCCTCGCCGACCACCTCGATCTCGGGCTCGCTCTCGAGGATCGACCGCAGACCGCTCCGGACGAGGGCGTGATCGTCCGCGATGAGTACGCGGATCCTGCGGGTCGGGGGCTGGGGGGCGGAGCCCCCCAAATTGCTCATCGGCCGAAGAGCCTTCCGAGGAAGCTCGCCTTCTCGCTCCGCTCGATGTCCTCGATCGCGCCTTGCCGCTCGCTATCCTCGACGGTGTCCGCCCATGAGGGGGTCGCCTCGTCGGCGGCGCCTCGGTAGGGGATCGAGGCGCGGACGATCGTCCCGCGGCCCGGTTCGCTCCGCACTACGAGCTGTCCGCCCACACCCTCGGCGCGCTCGCGCATCCCGACGATGCCGTAATGACCGCGTTCCTCGGCGGTCGAGAGCTCGTTCGAATCGAAGCCCTTCCCATCGTCCTCGATCGTCGCCACGACTTGGTCGTCGCCGTAGCGCAGGATGACCTTCGCGTTCGACGCGCCGGCGTGTTGGCCCACGTTGCGAAGCCCCTCCCCCACGATGCGGATGACGGCGCGCTCGACGAAAGGCTCGAGCTCGCGCTCGGCGCCCGTCTCCTCGAAGTCGACGTGTAGGCCGCTCTGCCGGCGGAGATCGTCGACGAGTCGAGCGACCGTGACCGGAAGGTTGAGACCGCCGGCCTCCTCGGTCTGGCGCAGCGCGGCCATGTACTGACGGACGTCTGAGAGCGTCGCCCGCGCGTCTCGCGCGGCCTTCGCCAGCTGCGGCGCGAGCACGGATGGATCGCGGTCGAGCGCGCGCTGGCAGCCCTCGAGCGCCAGGACCACACCGGTGAGCTCCTGAGCGAGCCCATCGTGCAGCTCCTGCGCGATCCGGCGCCGCTCAGTGCTCGCGGTCCGCTGCATCAGGTCCGACGACGCCGACTTCTGCAGCATCCCCGAGAGGTACTCGCCGAGCGTCGCCGCGAAGTCCGACTCCGCCGGCGTGTACGGCGTGGTCGCGCGTCCGAGGACGAGCACACCAAGGACTACACCGGTGTGCACTCCTCCGATCGGGGTGAGCAGGAAGCGCGTCGAGCTGGGGGCGGCCCAGTCCGGCCGGTCCTCCGACATGCCGTACTCCACCGTCGCGGTGCGCCGCTCGCGCAGCACCTGCGCCAGCACGGTGTCCGTGCCGGAGGTCGAGAGATCGGACGGGATGACGTCGCCGTAGCCGGTCGACGCGCGAAGGTGCAGGTGATGCTCCTCGGCCTGCCAGACGCCAACGGCGTCGTGGCGCAGGTTGTCCGCCAGCATGGCGACGGCGCTCTCGAGGTCGTTCTGCGGATCGAGGCCGAGCGTCGCGAAGCGGGAGAGCTCATACAGGACGAGTGCCTGACGGCGGTCCTCTTCGGCGCGCTGGAACTCTTCGGCCGTGAGCAAGGCCGCGGCGATATCGGACGCGACTAGCGCGAGCGAATCGACATGCGCCTGCCCGTAGCGTTCCTGCGCTCCGCGGTGCTTGACGTTCACGACGCCAAGCGTCCGCCCACCGGCGCGCAGCGGCGCGATCATCGATTCGCTCGCCGTCGGGTCGGTTCCGCCCGGGACGTGGCCCGACAGCAGGATCGGCTTACCGGTCTGCGCGACCCTCCCCGAGATACCCTCGCCGATCTTCTTGCGGTCCTGCTTCGCGGCCTCGGAGAGACCATGCGAGCTGCGCACGGAGAGCTCGCCCTGCCCGTCGGCGAGCATGATCGAAACGCCGTCGGCGCCGAAGACCTCAGTGAGCTGCGCCGTCGCGCGCTCCAGAAGCTGATCGGGATCGCGCTCGCGACGGATGATCGCTTGGAGATCGCGCGACGCCTTGAGCCTCGCCTCGGCGTCCTGCTGCTGGCGCTGGGCGCGCCAGAGCGCGTTGGCCTCCGCGAGCTCGAGGCCGACGAGCTCGGCGACGCGACCAAGCCCAGCGACGTCCTCCGGCGAGAACACGCGACCCACGAGCATCGCCGCCAGCCCACCGACGAGCTGGTCCTTCCAGATCACCGGCGACACCGCGAGCGTGTCGGCCTGCCGCCCGTCGGCGAGCGCCAGCGTGACGCCGGCCGTCGCCTGATCGGTCGCGCGCTCGGTCATCGCCTTCGCGAGCATCACCCCGGCAAGGCCGTCGTTCCACTTTGTGTCGATCGGAAGGTTATGGGCGACGTAGGTGACATAGCCGTTGCCCTTCATCTGCAGGACGACCGCGATCGCATCGGCGCGAGCGAGCTTTGCGAGATAGGCCATGCGCGCTGACCAGAAGTCGGCGTCCAGGCGAAGAGTCACGCGGGCTCTCTACGCGACGCCGGTGCCGGCCTCGCCCTCGATACGGAGCTCCAAGGTTGTGCCGGCGCTGCGCTGTTTCGCGAAGCGCGGCTGCTCGAGCGTGGCGACCGCTGACCAGAGCTCGTCCACGGACATCGGAACGCGCAGTCCGAGCGCGAGCGTCGCGACGCCTCCCCTGAAGTCACGCACGTAGAGCGTACGGACCTGCGCCAGCGACTGAATGCGGCGCTCAATCTCCACGAGCCGAGCGAACGACGGGACGGGCGAAAGCATCAGCACAATGTTGCTGGTCGGAGCCGCCGGCTCCTCCCTCCCAGGAGTGAGTTGCTCCGTTTCCGCCACCTGCGTGCCCTCTTCGCGCTCGACCACGCTCAGCGCGGGGCTTGGATGAGCCTCTGGAGGGGCCCCGAAGACCTCTTCCTCTTCGATACCGGGCCCGGCCTGCGCCGTCCGGGCCGCCTCCGCCAGGCGCGCCGCCTCCTGCGCCGCCCGGGCGGCGGCCTCGGCCACGCGCGCGGCTTCGGCGATCCGTTGCGCCTCGGCGGCGCGCCGCCATTCCTCCGCGCGGAGAGCCTCCTCGGCCTGGCGCCTGGCTTCCTCAGCCTGACGCCGCGCCTCCTCGGCCTGGCGCCGCTCCTCTTCGGTGCGCCGCGCTTCCTCGGCGCGGCGGGCGTCCTCGGCGCGCCGCTCTTCGTCGCGGCGCGCGTCCTCGGCCTCGCGCCGCGCATCTTCGGCCGCGCGCGCCTCCTCGGCCGCGCGGCGCGCCTCCTCCGCGGCGCGTGCCGCGATTGCCGCGCGGTCCGCTTCGGCCGAGAAGCGCTCGGCGTCCGCGGCGCGCTGCGCTTCGGATGCACGCGCGGCCTCTTGCGCCGCGCGCAGCGCTTCCTGTGCGGCGCGGGTCGCCACGGCCGCGCGCTCGGCATCCGCGGCGCGCTGCTCTTCGGCGATGCGCTGCGCTTCGCGCTGCGCTTCGGCGATCCGGCGCGTTTCTTCGGCGGCGCGCGATGCTTCCTCCGTCGCGCGCTGCGCCTGCTCCGCGGCGCGGGCCGCCTGCATCGCGCGCTCGGCATCGGCGGCGCGCTGTGCCTCCGCGGCGCGCTGGGTCTCGGCCTGCGCGGCGCGGGCTTCGTCCCGCGCGACGAGCGCCTCATCGTGGGCGGCGCGAGCCTGCTCCTGTGCGGATCTGGTCTGCTCTTCGGCCGCGCGAGCTTTCTCTTCCGCGATGCGCGCCTGATCCGCGGCGGCGCTCGCATCGCGCGCGGCATCCGCCGCAGCGCCCGCCTGCTTACGGATGTCGTCGAGGAGCTCCGTGAAGACACCCTTGAGCGCATCGGCTGCCATCGAGCGGGCCTCGGCCGCGTTCTCCTCGTGCGTCTTTTCCGAGACCTGTGCGGCTGCATCGCGGCGAGGACCGCGCAGCGCGGAGAAGCCGCTGCGCCGGGTCGAGGCGATCTCGTCGACGAGACCGTCGCGCTCCTCCCGGAGCCGCTCGATCTCCTTTAGGAGGAGCTTCCGCTCCTCGCGCGCCTGCTCGAGGATCTGTTGCGACGCCGCCTCGGCGCGAGCGCGGATCTGATGCGCCGCGCGAAGCGCGCCGGCGAGAGCCTCCTTGACGGTCGCGTCAAACTCTTCGTAGAGGGCGACCCGTTTACGGGCGGAGTCGAGGTCCGATTCCAGCGAGGCGACACGCTTCGTCAGCTCGCTGACCCGATCGGAGAGCGCGCCGATGATGTCGCCGGGAGCGCTTAGATGTTGCGGATCGTCGGACACGCGGTCACCCCTCCAGTCGCTTGGTCTCTACCCAACTCCCCGCGTGCCTGCCAAAGCGTATACGACTCCGCCAAGGAAAGGCAGAATCCGGGCATCACGCGGCCGAAGGTGCTGCTCGTCGTAGGACATCCCAGCATCGGCGCGGCGCTCGAAACGCTGCTCCGCATCGAAGATCGCTTCGAGGTGCGGCGTGCGCAGTCGATCGAACAAGCCGTGGCCGGGCTCGAGGGCTGGACCGCGGACCTTGCGCTCGTCGACGGTGTGCTCGTGCCGAACGGCCGCATGGAGGAGCTCGCGATGCCGGCGATCGTGCTCTCGGGCAACGCTGCCGACGGAAAACGCCTCGCGCCCCGCTTTGCGCAGGGCCGAGGCTGGCTGCGCAAGGACGCGACCGCGGATGAGTTCCGCGTCGCGATCGATCGAGCGCTTAAGGGAAGGGGCCCCTGGGCGCGCAACGGTGATGGAGGCGCTCCGATCCGCGGAAGCCAGCTTGTCGCGGTCGTCCTGCTGGCGCTCATCGTCATCGCCATTGCCGCGGCCGTCGCCTGGTACTTGCTGCGGCTACGAGGGTAGAGATGGCAAAGGACGACAAAGACAAGAAGACCGAGAAGAAGGACGACAAGTGGAAGAGGAAGGGCGAAGATGTCGTCGATCTCGCCTCGCGCATCGGCGCGCGCCCGACGGGGGAGCAGCCGCCAGCGAAACCCGGTCCACCGTCTCCTCCCGCCGAGCCTCCCGTCACCCGGCTCGACGCGCCCATCCCCTCGGCGCCCAAGCCGCGCCTCATCCCGACCCGCGAGGATCGCGAACAGAGCGCCATGATTCAGAAGGCGATGATCGAAGAGACCTCGGCACCTCAGCCGGCGATCCCGTCGCCACGTACCGCGCCGGGACCCGGGGAGACTGACCTCGTGGTCACTCCGCTGCCGACGCCCGATGATTGGCACCGCTTCGAGCTCGCCCTCCGCAAGGTGCGCGGGGTGGGGCAGCTGCGGACCGAGTACTACCGCCACGGCGTCCTGAAGGTCCGCGTGAGCTACCAGGGAACGGAGCGGCTCGCAACGGCGCTGCGCGCCGGCGTGCCGGGGTACCGCGTGCGTGTGATCGGCGAGGACCGCGCGACATTGCAGATCCTCGTCACCTCGGAAGCCGACGAACGCCGACCCGGATAAAGGACGCCTGGGGTTCCGAAGGGGGCCTAGCCCCCTTCGACCGCTAGAGTGGCTCGCGATGGCCGACTTCGAAGCCCGAGCCCGCAAGGTCCTTCCGCCCGTTCTCGGGCACTACACCTGGCTCCCGATCGATCGCGGCGAGGGAAGCTGGCTGATCACGACCGATGGCCGCCGGGTCCTCGATCTCACCTGCGGTATCGCGGTCACGGTCGTCGGGCACGCGCACCCGCGCGTGGTCAAGGCGGTCACCGAGCAGGCCTCGAAGCTCATGCACATCTCGACCGGCGTCGCGAAGTACGAGTCGAACGTCGCCCTCGCCGAAATGCTCGCCACGGTCACGCCGCGCGGACTCGATACCGCGTTCTTCGGGAACAGCGGCGCCGAAGCGGTGGAGGGCGCGATCAAGCTGGCGCGTCAGACCACCGGTCGGGAGGCGATCATCACGTTCCGCGGGGGGTTCCACGGGCGCACGGTCGGCGCCGCGACGCTCACCACGTCAAAGGCGCAATACCGCCGCGGCTATGGCGCGCTTCTGCCCGAGGTGTACGTGGCGCCATACCCGTACGCGCTGGCGTGCGCGCTGCCTGATCCGCACGATGCCGAGGCCTGCGCCGCACATTGCTTCGCCGAGCTCGAGGCGATGCTCGAGCACGAAGTGCCGCCGGAGCACGTCGCTGCGATCTTCATCGAGCCGGTCCTCGGCGAGGGTGGCTACGTCGCCGCGCCGGCGTCATTCGTACGCGACCTCCGCGAGCTCGCGACGAAGATCGGAGCGCTGCTCGTGTTCGACGAAGTCCAAACCGGCATGGGCCGCACCGGCGCCTGGTTCGCCGCGCAGAAGTTCGGCGTGACGCCGGATGTGATGACGCTCGCCAAGGCCCTGGGTGGCGGGATGCCGCTTGGCGCGGTCGTGTCGACGCGCGAGCGCATGGACCGCTGGCGCACCGGGACGCACGGCTCGACGTTCGGAGGTAACCCGGTGTCGTGCGCGGCGGGCCTCGCGACCATGCAAGTCATCCGCGACGAGGGGCTCGTGGCCCGCGCCGAGACGCTCGGCGATCTGATGGTCGAAGAGCTCGCCCCGCTTCGCTCGCACCCGCGGCTGCGCGAGATTCGCCGCTTCGGCGCGATGGTCGCGGTGGAGTTCGACGAAAAGTCGATGGCTAAGGCGGCGATCGCGGCCGCGCTCGACAAGGATGTGCTGCTCATCACTTGCGGATTCCACGATCAAGTGGTGCGCTTCATCCCGGCGCTGAACATCCGCGAGGACGATCTGCGCAAGGGCGTTCGCGTGTTCGTCGAGGCCACGCGGGCCGCGCAGGTGGCCGCTCCGGCCTGATCACTCGCGCGACCGCTTCTTATCTCGCCCGATACCATATCTGGGGCCGGCAAAACTGATGGCCCCTAGCCCTTGACATTGGCTTGCGGACGGGACTAAGGTCTGCCTTCTGCGCCGCTAGATGTTGGGCCTGACCGGGCGGCCGGGCCCAGATGTAGTGGTCAACCGGAAGGGTAGAAGGAGGGTCAAATGACCCGTCGGCCGTTCGCTTCCGCGCCACTCGAAAGGCTCCTTCTCCTTCTTCTAAAGGCCATCTCGAGCGCGTCAAACATCGCAGCTTTCTAGGGGGCACGCACATGGCCATCGCCGACATCGCGCCGGAATCCGTCCAACGCGCCGAGCCCAAAGGGCTTCGCATCGAGCGCCGCTTCACGCGCGAGGGCGTCCATCCCTACGACGAGATCGAATGGGAGCTCCGCGACTCGGCTATCCCTGGTGAGGGCGGGAACGTCTTCGAGCAGAAGGGCGTCGAGGTGCCCAAGTTCTGGTCGCAGACCGCCACGAATGTCGTGGCATCCAAGTACTTCCGGGGCAAGCTCGGCTCGCCGATCCGCGAGTGGAGCGTGAAGCAGATGGTCGACCGGGTGGTCGATACGATCGCCCGCGCCGGCTCCGAGGGTGGCTACTTCGCGAGCGAAGCCGACCGCGACGCCTTCGCCGACGAGCTCAAGTACCTCATGGTCAACCAGCACGCGTCTTTCAACTCGCCGGTGTGGTTCAACATCGGCGTAGAGGGTGTTCCCCAACAGCCGAGCGCGTGTTTCATCCTCAACGTGCAGGACGACATGCACTCGATCCTCGACTGGTTCCGCAACGAGGGCGTCATCTTCAAGGGCGGATCAGGCTCAGGGGTGAATGTCTCCCGGATCCGCTCGCAGAAGGAGCAGCTCTCGGGTGGTGGCTACGCTTCGGGTCCCGTCTCCTTCATGCGTGGCGCCGATTCCGTCGCTGGCTCGATCAAGTCGGGAGGCACGACCCGCCGCGCGGCCAAGATGGTCGTCCTCGACGCTGATCATCCGGATGTTCGCGAATTCATCTGGTGCAAGGCCAGGGAAGAGAAAAAGGCCTGGGCGCTCGGTGAGATGGGCTACGACATGAGCCTCAATGGCGAGGCGTGGCACTCCATCCAGTTCCAAAACGCCAACAACTCGGTCCGGGTCGCCGATGATTTCATGCGCAAGGCCGTCGCTGGCGAGTCGTGGGCTCTTACGGCCCGCGTCGATGGCCGCGTTCTCGAAACGGTGAACGCCAAAGACCTGCTTCGCGAGATCGCCGAGGCGGCCTGGGAGTGTGGCGACCCGGGAATGCAGTTCGATACAGCCTGCAACGATTGGCACACACGACCGAACACTGGCCGGAACTACGCGACGAACCCGTGCTCGGAGTTCGTCAGCCTCGACAACACGGCATGCAATCTCGCGAGCCTGAACCTCATGCGCTTCGTGAATGCCGCGGGCGACTTCGACACCTCTCGATTCGCAAGCGCGGTAGGCACTCTCATCACCGCGCAAGAGATCCTCGTCGGGTACGCCGACTACCCGACCCCCGAGATCACGGTGAACGCGCGAGCAAATCGCGAGCTGGGCTTGGGCTACGCGAACCTCGGTGCGCTCCTCATGTACCGGGGACTTCCCTACGACTCCGACGAGGGGCGCGCCTATTCGGCCGCGATCACCGCGCTCATGACCGGTGAGGCGTACGCGCAGTCGGCCCGCATCGCCGCAATCGTCGGAGCCTATGACGAATACCGACGCAATAAGGAGCCTCACGACCACGTCATCCGTATGCATCGACAGTTCGCGTACCGCATCCGTGATGAGCTGGTCCCGGCGAGCTTGCTCTCCGCGGCGCGCCAATCGTGGGACGACGCCGTCGATCTCGGGAAGGAGAACGGTTACCGCAATGCGCAGGTCTCGCTGCTCGCGCCGACTGGAACTATCAGCTTCATGCTTGATTGCGACACGACGGGCGTCGAGCCGGACATCGCACTCGTGAAGTACAAGAAGCTCGTCGGCGGCGGGACCATGAAACTCGTCAACGGAACGGTGCCCGCCGCGCTACGCCGGCTCGGCTACACCGAGACTGAGACCGGCGGCATTACCAGCTACATCGAGCAGTACGGGACGATCGAGGGCGCTCCGGGGCTGGATGCCGAGCACCTCGCGGTGTTCGATTGCGCCTTCAAGCCCGAACGAGGCGAGCGCTTCATCCACCACATGGGTCACATCAAGATGATGGGCGCGGTCCAGCCTTTCCTGTCAGGGGCCATCAGCAAGACAGTCAATCTCCCTGAGACGGCGACCGTCGAGGACGTGATGGACGCCTATGTCCAGGCGTGGAAGCACGGCGTCAAGGCGATCGCGATCTACCGCGACGGCAGCAAGAAGGTCCAACCGGTCAATACGAGCAACAAAGAAGCGAACACAAAGAGCGCCGAGACCATCGTCGAGCGGGTGGTCGAGGTCGCGCGACCGTCGCGCCGGCGCCTCGCCGACACGCGCGCGTCGCTCACGCACAAGTTCTCGATCGAAGGGCACGAGGGATACATCACCGTCGGCCTCTTCGAGGACAACACGCCGGGCGAGCTATTCGTGACCATGGCCAAGGAGGGCTCGACGCTCTCCGGAATGATGGACGCGTTCGCCACGAGCATCTCGCTCCTCTTCCAGTACGGTGTCCCGCTTTCGCACCTCGTCGAGAAGTTCGGTCACATGCGTTTCGAGCCTTCGGGATGGACAGGCAACCCTGAGATCGGCTTCGCGAAGTCGATCGTGGACTACGTCTTCCGCTGGTTGGGCAACCGTTTCCTCTCGCAGCAGGAGCGAGCCGAGCTCGGGCTCGTTCGCACGTCCGAAGTCGCCGACGTGAAGCCGCAGCTCGAGCTGCTGAACCGCGTCGTCGAGCTCGCCGCTCCAGAACCATCGGAGAAGAGCGCCAACGGGAACGGCCACGCAGAGGTCGCCGAGGCTCCCACGTATCGCCGACTCAATTCCACACCCGACGCGCCGCCATGTCCGCGCTGCGGCTGGTTGACCGTACGCAGCGGCACCTGCCACAAGTGCGAGAACTGCGGAGAGACGACCGGGTGTAGCTAACTCTCTTCGTCAGGCCCCTGGCCGACCCGCCCGTCGGCCAGTTCTGCCTACTGCCCCGGCACTCCCTGCTCCCCTGGGGTGCCGGGGCTTTTTTCGCTGGTACGAAATCCTGGATCGGTATATCAATTTGTGGATAACGAAGCGCATCGTTTTGCTGCGTCGTTCGCGCACCGAATGTCGCGTGCGTGACAGACGTAAGAGTTATCGACGTCTCAAATCAGTCGCGCGGACTACGGAACGGGGCTGACACTTCGTTCGTCTAGAAGAGAAGACAGAGTCACGATCGAACAGGCAGGCGACCGCTGTGTGGCACGCGCCTTGCTCGATCAGTGGGATGAGCAACGACAGGCTCGGGGAGGTAGTGAACGCACATGGCGGTCTTCGCGCGAAGCGGCGAGCGAGCCACGGAGCGCCGCGGCACTCCCTGGAAGCTTCTCCTCGCGCCGCTCGTCGTCGTGCTGATGGCGCTCGGTTTCGCCGTCGCGGCCGAAGCGGCGTACGCGCAGCGGGCGCTCCCCGGCGTGTCCGTCGGTGGGATCGCGATCGGGTCGCTCGAGAAAGCCGCGCTCCGCCAGCGCCTCGACAGCGAGCTCGCCGCGCCGTGGGCGGCCGCGACGGTCACGCTCTCCGATGGTGGGCGCACATGGCGCGCAACGAATGCGGACCTTGGTATAGCCCCCGACCTCGACGCTGCGGTCGCCGCGGCGCTGGCGTACGGCAAGACGGGGAGCCCGCTCGATCGCGTCGGCGCCTGGATCGACGCACTTCGCGGCGACGCGAACGTCCCGTTCGCGATGCGGGCGCGCGGCGACGCGCTGGACCGCTGGGTCGCCGCGGTGGCGCGCGACCTCGATCGCGCCCCTGTCTCGGGCGAGCTCCGCGTGACCGCGAAGGGCCTCGAGGCCACGCGGCCCGCACTCGGCCATGAGGTGGACCGGGTGGCCACCGTCGCCTCGCTCCTTTCAGCGGACTCTCTGGGCGATCGCGTCGTCGCGCTCCACGTTCGGTCGGCCTATCCCGCCGTCGACGCGTCCGGTTTCGACGAGGCGTACGCGCGCGCGTCAGCGGTGGTGATGCCGCTCAGGGTGACCGTCGAGGATCGGACGTGGAATGAAGGCGCGAACGGGCTTGCCACGCTTCTAGTGATCGATCGCGTCGCGGCAAGGCCCGGCGAGCTGCCCGCGATTCCCGGCGAGGCGATCGCGCCGTCGGCGCGCTACCGCTACGTGGTGTCGCTGGCGAGCGAGCGGGTGGCGTCGTGGGTATCCGCGCTCGGCAAGCTCCTCGACCATCCCGGCAAGAGCGCGAAGTACCAGGTGAGCGCGGAGGGCGCGATCAGCGTCGTCCCCTCAGAAAGCGGAGTGCGCGTCGACCAGGAGAAGCTGCGCGCGCTCTTCCTGAACGAGCTCCTGCGGCCCGCCGCCGGGGTTACCCGCGAGGTCGCGGCGCCTGCCGCGGTCGATGTGTCGGCGTTCACGACCGAGCAAGCCAAAGAGCTGGCGCCGAAGCTCTCGCTGGCGTCGACATTTACGACGTACTACCCCCCGAGCGCCGCGCGGCACGCGAACATCTCGACCGGCGCGTCGCAGTTCGATGGGGTCGTCATCATGCCCGGGCAGACGTTCTCGTTCTGGGAGCTGCTCGGTGAGGTCACCGTCGAGCGCGGATACGCATACGCCGGCGCGATCATCAACAACCGGTCAGATGAGAACGTGATCGGCGGCGGCCTCTGCCAGGTGTCGACGACGATCTTCAACGCGGTCTCGCAGCAGGGCTACGAGATCGTCGAGCGCCACGCGCACGGCTACTACATCGACCGGTATCCGATCGGCTACGACGCAGCGGTGTTCCAGCCGGGCGTGGACTTCCAGTGGCGCAACGACACGGCCAACCCGGTCTTCATCTACTCGTGGAGCGGCGACACCTGGCT
Organism: Candidatus Limnocylindria bacterium; assembly: GCA_036003765.1. Taxonomy (GTDB): domain Bacteria; phylum Chloroflexota; class Limnocylindria; order P2-11E; family P2-11E; genus 3-1-20CM-2-70-9. The sequence goes on along the minus strand of DASYSC010000056.1, from coordinate 19,879 downwards.
CAAGATCGATGTGTGGAGTATCCCGACTGGGCGCACGGTGGTCGTTAGCGCGCCCCTGCAGAAGAACTTCATTCACCCGGCGGCCGATCAGCCGGCCGATCCCGCGTTCCCGAGAGGCGTGAGCGTCGACGGCCGCGACGTGTTCCGCACTCGGACCGTCTACGAAAACGGCAAGGTGCTGCATCAGGACTTCCTCGCAAGCCACTACGCACCGGTCTGGGGTGGTCCGCTCCCTGCGCCGGTGACGCCCGCGACGCCCTAGTTTTCGGTCCGAGACCGCCCTGACAGCGCGCCGGATAACGAGCCAACAGACAGGCCGTTAGACGCGTGGTGGGAGGTCGGACCGCCAAGGACACAGCAGCGCTGATCGAGGAGGTCGCCCGCGGCGAGCGTCTCCTCGAGGAGATCAAGGACCCTGAGCTTCGCGAGACCGTCCGGCTCGCTCTCCGGCTGCACAAGGATCCCTACAGCGGCCCGGACGCCAAGACCCGCTCCCGAATTAGGTCGCGCGTCTTCCGCACCCTCAGTCCCCGGCCGGCGTCGCTCGCTGATCGCGTGGCGGTCACCTTCGAGCTCCTCGCGAAGCCCGCGCCGTACGCGATGCGGGCGTTCGCGATCGGGCTGATTGTCGTATGCATCGGCGCGAGCACGGCATTGGTGAGCGCCGGTACGGTCGCCGACGATCCGCTCTATTCGGTGAAGCTCGCTTCAGAGCAGGTGCGTCTCGCGCTCGCGGCGACACCCCAGGATCGCGCGATCGTCGAGCTCTCGATCGCCGAGCACCGGCTCGCCGAGGCGGCCACGCTCGCGAGCGGCGGCTTCGACGATGACGTGATGGTCGCGACCAGCGAGTACGGTGAGCACCTGGCGAACGCCGCCGCCGAGCTCGCGCAGGTCGAATCCCTCACGCCGGAGACCGCGACACTCGTCACACAGCTGCAGCGGAAGATTGGTGAGCACCGTGCTACTGCGGCCGCGGTCGTCGCCCGGCTCGCGGACGATCCGAGCACGGCGCCGGCCGCTGCGGCGCTTTCCGTGCTCGCGACGACGAGCACGCCATCACAGGATCTGAGCCCCGCTGCCGCGATCGCCGAGCAGGCTGCGGACGCCGCCGATCGAGCCGCGACGGCGGCGGAACAGAAGGTCGCCCCGCGCTCGGTCGGGTCACCGAACGCAACGGCGGCGCCGCGCCGGACGGACGCCGCGGCGACCGTCAGCGCGAGCACACCATCGGCACGACCGACCGAGACGCGCCGCGCCGAGACCACGCGAGAGCCGAACGCGTCGAAGAACGAGCGCGTCGCCGAGTCGGCGCGCAAGGCCGCCGACGAGGCCAAGGCCGCCGCGCAGAAGGCGAAGGAAGGCAGGAAGAAAACTCCCTCAGCGACACCGCCCCGGCGCTAGGGCCACGTAGCATCCCGGCGACGTGAATAGCGCGCGCCGGGCGGATGCGGCCTTCTTCATCGCGATCCTGGCCGGCGTACTCTTCATCGCGCTGCTCGGGCCGCTCGGCCGCCGCCTCGAGATGGTGCACTTCAATGACTTCTCAGGCTTCTGGTCCGGACCGCGGACCGTTCTGGTCGGTGGCGATCCTTGGGACCCCACAACTTACGTGGATACGGCGGTCGAGCTCGGGACGAAGAAGCCTGACGCGAATGTCTATGACTACATGCCGTGGGTCCTCTTCGCGCTCCTGCCGCTCGCCGCGCTCCCTCTGGAGGTCGCCGGGTGGATCTGGATGATCCTCTCGATGACCCTCGCGGTCATCGCGCTCCGCGCACTTCTGCGTGCGTTCGTGCCGGGCCGGCCGCTCATCCATGGCGCGCTCGGGCTCGCGCTCTTCGTCGGACAGCCTGGCTTCCACTCGATCGTCCTAGGGCAGTGGGCGCTCCTGCTCATGTCGGCGACCGCGGCGGTCGTGCTCGCGGTCCGCGCGGGTCACGCGCGACGCGCGGCCTTCGCGGCCCTTGCGTTCCTCGCGAAGCCGCAGATCTTCGTTTGGACGGCGCTCGGGCTCGCCATCCCCGCGGTCGTCGACGAGCGCTACCGGCGTTTCGTGCGCTACGCGGTCGTGCTCGGCGGCGCGGTCGTGGTCTGCACGTGGCTTGCGTTCCCGGAATGGTTCCCGGCGTGGCTCGCGGACATCCCGCCCCGCCGCACCGGTCGTTCGGCGGTGCTGCTCTCCGCGTTCGGTCAACTGCTCGGCACCCCCGGCAGGATGCTCGCGGTCGCGGTCATCTTCGGCGGCGTCGCGCTGGCCTCGCGATTCGTGCCCGGCAGCGACGCGTGGCTCGCTGTGTGGCTCGCGCTGTCCAGCGCGGGCGCGATCTACAGCTGGTCTTACGACCAGGTGCTCTTGTTCGTTCCGCTGACGATCGCGTGTGGCGTGTTGGTCGCCGCCGGACGCGAGCGAGCGATGAGGACGCTCGCGGTCGGCGGAGCCGCCACGCTGCTCATCGTCTCTTTGGCGTTCTATGCCATCGGTGTCGCGCGACACGATGAGACGTTCAGCGTCGCGATCCCGGTCGCGTTCTTCGTCGCGATCGCGTGGTCGCTCTGGCCGTATCGCCGCGGCGCGCTAGCCCGCGAGCGCGCGGCGCAGCAGATCCAGGCCGCCTAGCAGCGCGCGGCGCCTGCCGTCCGCGGGTGAGCGGAACTTCACGGTGAGCTGGCGCGTGCGCTCGGGCGTGATCGCCCGCAGCTCGCTCTCCTCGCTCCCGGCGGGCGTGAGGAGGAACACGTCCCCGCCGAGGGCGCGCGCTTCGCGCTCGAGCGCATCGGCGCGCGCGCCGAGCCGCACGAGACCTCCGGCGAACCAGCGCTCCGAGTCAGCCGCATCCGCGAGCGAGCGCGCGATGTCGCCCATCGAGAGCGACTCCGCGACGGCGAGGCGCCAGTCACGCGCGAGCAGCCCGCGGCCGATCACGCCGGACAGCGTTTCGCCATCGGTACCCCATACGTAGTCGCCGAGGCGGGCGCGGATCTCGGACTCCACGCGTGCGATCCGCGCGTCGGCCTCCGCGGCGGTCGATGCCTTATCGGCGACGCGCACGTGGACGCCGTCGTTCTTGGCGTATGTGGCCACGGTCGGGCTCGTCGAACGGACGAGCTCGTCGAGCTTCTCTTCGACTGCGCTCTCGCCGATGCCAAGGAGCTTCAGCGTCCGGCGACGGAGTGCGCTGCCTTGGGCGAGCGTCGGCTCCACCAGCTCCTCCCACATCGGCGTCATCTCGCGTGGCACCCCGGGCATGGCGACGATCCGCTTGCCGTCCTTTCGGATGTCCCAGCCCGGTGCCGTGCCATTCGGATTGGGCAGCGCGCGCGCGGATGGGATGAGCCAGGCCTGCTTCCGGTTGCGCTCGGGCATCGGAAGCCCGCGCCCGGCGAACCAGGAGCGAAGCTCCTTTTCCAGCTGAGGGTCCACCTCGGGCGTCTCGCCCAGCGCTGCGACGATGGCCTCGCGCGTGAGGTCGTCCTCGGTCGGTCCGAGCCCGCCGGTCGCGATTACGAGGTCACTCCGAGCGAGCGCTCGCTCGAATGCTTCCTTGGCGCGGGTGAGATTGTCGCCAACGGTCTGCATATACAGACAATCGATCCCGAGCAGGGCCAGCCGACCGGCAAGGTAGGCGGCGTTCGTGTCGACGATCTCGCCCAGCAAGAGTTCCGTACCGATAGATAGGAGTTCAGCCCGCATGCGGTTGCCTGGTCGCTCTGGCATGCGACTTGCATGATTTGCCGGTGCTAAGAAAAAATCCCAACCCTTCCCTTCCTCACCACGAACCCCGTCCGCAAGGGCGGGGTTTTGTGGTCTTAATGGGGTCGCGCGGCCCAGCGAGAGGGCTAGGGTACGCTGCGGCGAAGCGTACGGAGGTGCCCGTTGGCCAGTGGCTATTGCGTGAAGTGCAAGGCGACCCGTGAGATCAAAGACCCACAGCAGATCACGATGAAGAACGGCCGTCCCGCCACCCAGGGCGTTTGCCCGGTCTGCGGGACAAAGATCTTCAAGATCGGCGCGTCGACCTAGTCCCGTACGGGTACGCGATTCGGAGGTTCGTTATGAAAGTTCGCGAGCTCATGACCGGTGACCCCTCCAGCGTTGACTCGACTGCGACGTTGGGCGAGGTCGCCACGTTGATGAAGCAGCAAGACTGCGGCTCCATTCCCGTCGTCGACGATGGCCGGCTCGTCGGAATCGTCACCGACCGTGACATCGTCATCCGCGCGGTCGCGGCAGGGAAAGATCCGAAGACGGTCCGTGTGAGCGAGGTGATGTCCGCGGATCCGGTCACCGTCGGGCCGAACGAGGACATCAAGCAAGCGGAGAAGCTGATGGCGGATCGGCAGATCCGTCGCCTTCCGGTGGTCGAGAAGGGTTCGCTCGTCGGGATCCTCGTCACAGCGCAGATCGCGCGAACCGAGAACGAGCGCACGACGGGCCAGACGATGAAGGAGATCAGCGCGCCCGCGAGCGGAAGAGGTTCGCACGCTCGCGGATGACGCGGGATGCGTGGACGACTCAAGTTGATGCTGCTGCCGGCCCGTCGGTACCATTTCGAAAGGGGCCAGTAGCTCAGCGGTAGAGCAGGGGACTCTTAATCCCTTGGCCGAGAGTTCGAATCTCTCCTGGCTCACACGAAAACTTGGCCATACGACCGGCTACGCCAGAAGAGCGCCTCTGATGTGGATCGTCGGTATCGCGTACATCGGCTTAGGGTTGGTGGCCGGCGTCGCCGGACTGTATGGCGGGTGGCCGAATCGCGAGATCGCCTTCGGCCTCGCGCTGCTATTCGTCGCGGGCGGCGCGGGGCTCTTGTACGGGACCCGATCGGGGCTCGCGTTCGCCTTGCCCGGGAGCTTGGCCGGCGTACTGACCGCCTCGTTGTTCGTCGGAGCTCTGCTCCCGGTGTTGGCCAGGCCGCGCGAGGAGCAGTCCGTCATTGGCTTCTTGTTCTCCGCACTCGTGCTCGTCGTGTGCGCCGCCACGTCGGTCGTGATTGTCCGTGCGCTCATACGCCGCGCCTAGCTGTGCGCCTACCGAGCTTCAAAGAGTACGAGCGAAGGACCACGCGCGAGATCCCGGTGGTCATCCTCGAGCGGACGAGTTGAACAAGCGCCGCATCCGCGGAGGCGACCCGCGCGTACTTTCTGGAAGTTGAGCAAGCGCCGCTTCATCCCGGCCGCCGCGCTCGGGGCCCTCATTACCGCTCTCGCGCTCCTCGTGATCGGACTTCCGCTTGCGCTCACTCACCGGCAAGATCTTCCGCTCGAGCGCGCGTACGGGGATGCCGCTGTGTCGGCGGTCTCGCGGATCCTTGGCGGTGACGCGAGCAATCCCCGTGCGAACGACCCGCGCGCGCTTGCGGCCGGACGCGCCGCATACACCGGATCCTGCGGCGTGTGCCATGGCGCGAAGGGCGACGGCCGCGGAGCGTTTGGTCCCGCGACCTACCCGGACTCGACGGATCTGACCGGCGACGCGGCCAAGCGCAAGACCGACGCGCAGCTCTTCTGGATCATCAAGAACGGCCTTGGCTTCACTGCCATGCCGGCATTTGGCGATGTCTACAAGGATGAGGACATCTGGGCGATGGTCGCCTATCTCCGCGCGCTTCAACGCGGCAACGCGAACCCCATCGACGTACCCACGCCTGCGCAGGCGCAGCTACTGCTCGCGGACCCACGAGGCGATCGGATGGCGCGCGGAGCGGCGATCTATTTCGCGCAGGGGTGCCACCTCTGCCACGGGGCTGAGGGCGAAGCGCCGGGCGATCTCGCCATCCGCGGGCGGATCGAGACCGAGGTCGTGCGCAAAGGAGACGATCGCGGGATGCCGGCGTATGGCAAAGATCGCGTCAGCGACGCCGAGCTCGCCGACCTCGAGGCCTACCTGCTGCGGTTCGCCGCCGTGCCCTCTAGCCCGGACTGAGCGCGGAGCAGCGAGAGCGGGTAGACCGTCCCGCGCCACCGCACTCCGCGCGTCTCGGCGAGGATCACCGAGCGTGCGATGGCGTAGCTGAAGCAGAGCGCCGAGAAGGGCAGGAGGGCGACGATCACGAGCGCGCTTGGCGTGAGCGGACCCATCGACTGGCGGTACGTCTCGGCGAGGCCGACGACCAGACACGCGATCACCGCCAGGAGCAGGATCCGATCGATACCGGCGAGCAGGAAGACGCCGAGGTACGGCCAGACCATCGTCGCGGCGATGAAGAGGAGCACCGCGACCGAATCTCTGACGCGGTACTCCAGGCTCGAATACATGCTTTTCTCCAGGCCCTCGAGCGCCGCGCCCAGGGACGGGTACCACTCCACGGAGATCGACTCCATGCCATTCACGACGCGCTGCTTGAACCCGAAAGCCCGTAAGCGCCGCCCCAGCCGGATGTCGTCGTCGGGACGCAGCGAGAGCGCGCGCATGGTGCCGATGCGCTCGTAGGCATCGCGCCGCACGAGATTGAACGCGCCGATACCAACGCCCCGCTTGCTCTTCGGATCGTTTGCGAGGTACGCGCCCCAGAGCGTGATGAAGGCGTAGCCGAAGAACGCGACGAACGCGCGAAGGAGGACGCCGCGCGCGGTGAGCCGCGGTGCGAGCGTGAGATGGTCGAGGTCCTCGCCCATCGCATACGCGACCGCGCGGCGAAGCGTATCCGGCGTGAAGATCACGTCGGCGTCCGTGAAGAGCAGCCACTCGCCGGTCGCGCGTTCCGCCCCGCGCCAGAGCGCATGGTTCTTCCCGAGCCATCCCGCGGGAAGAACGTCGACGCGGACCACGACAAGTCGCGGATCGCGCGCCGCGAGATCGCGCAGCACGTCGCCGGTGCCATCCGCCGAGCGGTCGTCCACCGCGATCACCTCGAGGGAGGGGTAGTCCTGAGCGAGCAGCGATCCGATGGCGCGGCCGATGACAGCGGCCTCGTTCCGTGCGGGCACGACGATCGAGAGCATCGGTAGGGCGAGGCCCGCGCGAGCCGACGGCAGTCGCGGGATCGCATAACGATGACGAACGAGCGATACGAACGGCACGACGACCGCGAGGAACACGAGCGCGTCGAACACCGTGAACGCGAGAGGCGCCATCACACGCTCACGCTACCGGGTGCCGAGGTCGTAGCACGAATGGGGGAGTCCGCCCAGATTTCCCCCGTTCGCCTCCCCCGCGCGGGCGCGCGACGGTACGTTCTCGTGGCTTCCGCGGGGCCCATGCCGCACCTAGCCTTTTTCTCGTGATCCCAGCTAGGGTCCGGGGCGTGTTCGCGCGCCGATCGTCGCGGGCGTATCTCGCGGCCCTCATCGGCTCGGCCCTCGTCTACGCGGCCGAGCAGGTCGTCTCGGATGCCGATGCGCGCTGCGTCCTCGCGGATCTCGCGTGGACCGCTGCCGCCCTCGTCGCGGTTCTCGGCACGGCGCGCGCGTCCAGGTGGGCGACGCGCGACGTCCGCCTGGCCTGGCTCGCCTTCCTGGCCGGCTCGACCGCGTGGCTTGCGAGTCAGCTTGCGCGAGACGCGGCGGAGGTCGGGGGCGCGACCTTCCTCTCGCATCCCTGGGTTGACGTCGGCTTCCTCGTGGCCGCGCCGCTCTGGACGGTCGGTCTCGTCCTCCTTCTCCGCCGTCACGGACAGCGCCTCGCTCTGTACGCGCTGGTGCTCGACGTCGGCGCGGTCGTCCTCACGCTCGCAGCAGGGGTCCTCGTCTATCTCTCGGGCCTCATCCTCGATGCCGCGGGGAAGGATCCAGCATTCGCGGCGGTCGCCGTCCTCTTTCCGCTGCTCTACGTGGCGGCGACGGGCGCGGCGCTCTCGGTCGTGTGGGGCATGCCTCCGAGCGAACCCCGCGCGGCCGTGACCTCCCTGTTCATCGGGCTAGGCCTGAACGCGCTTGCGTTCAGTCTCTTTCTGCCGGCGTATCTGACCTCGAGCTTCGTTGCCGGGACGCCGCTCGATCTTCTCTGGATCCTGGGCATGGCGGCGATCGGCATCGCCGGAGCGCAGTGGGTCGAAGAGCACGAGGTCGGCCGCCCATCGGCGATCTCGTCTTCGGCCATCCATTTCTCCCGGATGCTGCTTCCAGGTCTGGTGGCCGCGGCGAGCGCCTTCCTGCTCGTCTATACGGATATCCGCGCGATGCCGCGTCCGATCGCGGACCTCATCGACGGCGCGATCGCCGTCACCGTCCTCGTGCTCGCGACGCGCGCGGGCCTCGCGCTCTACACGAACTGGCGGCTCGGCGAGCTCGAGCGCCGGCGAGCCGAGCAGATGGCGGCCCTCTACGACGTCGGCCTCGCCACCGCTGGCGAGCTCTCTCTCGACGACCTGGCGGCGCTCATCGCGCGCGAAGCCACCGCGCTCACACGGACGGACGGCGCGATGGTGGCCCTCGCCGTGCGGGGTCGCGGTCTCGTCGTCCGCGCGCAGCACAATGCACCCGCGCTCGGCCTGCGCGTGTCGGTGGGGGAAGCGCTCCGCGGCGTCGCGCTCGACGCGGTCCGCACGCGCGACCTCGTCGTCGCGACCGATTACCGCGACCATCCCGACAGCAATCCGCTCCTCCACGACCTCATCGCGTCGGCGATCGCCGCGCCGTTCATCGCTCGGGGCGAGATCGTGGGAACACTGACGGCCTACTCCCGGGAGCGGAGGGTCTTCACCGAGGAGACGCGCCGCCTGCTTCGCCTGTACGCGGCGCAGGCCGCCATCGCCATCGCGAACGCCGACCTGGTCACCGAGACGCGCCGGCTCGCCCGCGACGACGATCTCACCGGCGTGCTGAACCGGCGGAGCCTCATGGAGCGTCTCGATGCGGAGATCGCCGAGGCCGCGAGGCACGGTGACATCTTCGGCGTCGTCCTGTGCGACCTCGATGGGCTCAAGGGGGTGAACGATTCCGCGGGCCACCTCGTCGGGAACGAGGTGCTGAAGACCGTTGCCCGCGCGATGCGCGAGTCGACACGGGCCGAGGACGTCATCGCGCGGTTTGGCGGCGATGAGTTCGTCCTCCTGCTTCCCCGGACCGGCCCTCTTCCGGCGCAGGCGCTCGTCGGGCGCATCGCCGCCCGCCTTCGCGACGAGCACTACACGTGGGCCGGGCGTGAGAATCCGCTCCCGCGCGTCTCGTTCGGAATCGCCTGGTTCCCCGACGATGGCCGGGACGCCGACGCGCTTCTCGGCGCAGCGGATGGCCGCATGTACGAGGACAAGGCGCACGCTCGGGCGATGCGTCTGACCGCTGCCGCGGAAGCCGACTAGAGGTTGAGGGGCTGCGCCCCTGGGTCGGACGCAACCCGCACTCGAAACTTCTGCCGTACGTGCTGCGTGTACCGGTCTCGGGAGAAGGACGCCTGTTCCTCGCCGCGGGCGACGATTGGCCTCGAGGGAAAGATGTCTTCTGCCGGAGACTCGATGCGTGGCCGGACGCGGCGGATGTCATCGCCGCTGAGCGGCTAGGCTTTATCACCTTCGAAGGTCTCGACATATCGACGCGAGCGCTGCAGGGAGGGACGCCGTGTCCAAGTGCCCCGAGTGCGATGCCGAAGTCACCGTCGGCTCCGATGCGGTGAAGGGCGAGATAGTCTCCTGCCCTGACTGCGGCGCGGAGCTCGAGGTGAAAGAGACCGGGCCGGTCGCGCTCGCGCTGGCTCCCGAGGCTGAAGAGGACTGGGGTGAATAGCGGCGGTCCGGGGGGCTTTGCCCCCCGAGTCCCCCCGCGTGTAGGCGTCCTGCTCTCCCGCGTTCGTGTGGAGGAGAAGCTCCTCCTCGCCGAGCTGGAGTCGCGAGGCGTCGAGACGAAGATCATCGACGACCGCGAGCTGGTGCTCCCGCTCGAGCGCAAGCCGGACCTTGGCGTCGATGTGATCCTCGAGCGCTGCATCCAGCACGGCACCGCGCTCTACGCCCTTTCGGTCCTGGACACCTGGGGGGTGCCGACGGTGAACCGGTATGAGGTCGCCGAGATCTGCGGGAACAAGCTCCTCACGACCATGCGACTCATCCGCGACTCCGTGCCGAGCCCACGCACGCGCGTGGCGTTCACGCCCGAGTCCGCGCTCGCGGCGATCGAGGAGCTCGGCTATCCGGTCGTCTTGAAGCCTTTGATCGGCTCGTGGGGCCGGCTCATCTCGAAGGTCAACGATCGCGAGGCGGCCGAGGCCATCGTCGAGCACAAGGACGTGCTCGGCAGCTACCTCCACTCCATCTATTACGTCCAGGAATACGTGCCGAAGCCTGGCCGCGACATCCGCGCGTTCGTCGTCGGCGATGAGACGATCTGCGCGATCTACCGATACTCCGACCACTGGATCACGAACACGGCTCGCGGTGGCCGCGCCGAGAACTGCCCCGTCACGCCGCAGCTCGGCGAGCTGTGCGTGCGCGCCGCACGCGCCGTGGGCGGCGGCATCGTCGCGGTCGACGTGCTGGAAGGGCCCGAAGGGCTCCTCGTCAACGAGGTCAACTACACGATGGAGTTCCGCAATTCGATCGACACGACCGGCGTGAACATCCCCGCGAAGGTCGTTGACTACGTGCTCGAGGTGGCCAGAGCGGCCAGGTGAAAGCGGGCGTGATCGGCGCCGCGGGCTACGCCGGCGGCGAGCTCCTGCGTTTGTTGCTCGGGCACCCGGAGGTACGGGAGGTCGTCGCCGGAAGCGAGTCCCTGGCGGGCAAGCCGCTCAGCGCGGCTCATCCGAACCTCCGTAAGCGCACGAGTCTGTCGTTCGTCCATTACGAGGACGTCGGAAAGTGCGACGTGCTGTTCCTTTCGCTCCCGAACGGAGCGCACCGTGCGCACGAGTTCGAAGATCGCGCGGCGGTGTTGATCGATCTCTCGAGCGACCATCGCCTTCGCGATCCGGCGGACTACGACCGCTGGTACGGCTCGCCTCACCCGCGGCCCGACCGGCTGGACCGATTCGTGTACGGCATGCCGGAGCTTCACCGCCATGAGCTCGAGGTCGCGAAACGGATCACAGGCGCGGGTTGCAACGCGACAGCCTCGATCCTCGCGCTGCTCCCGCTCTTCCAGGCCGACGTCGTCGACCGCGCGCGGCCCGTCGTCATCGAGTGCAAGGTCGGCTCCAGCGAGGGTGGCCGAGAGCCGAGCGAGGACAGTCACCATCCCGAGCGATCGGGTGTTGTGCGCTCGTTCCGGCCCGTTGGCCACCGGCACACGGCGGAGATCGAACAGGAGCTGCGCCTTGCCGGAGACGCTCTGCGCGTGGACCTCTCTGTGACCTCCGTCGAGCTCGTCCGCGGAGTCGTCGCGACGGCCCACGCCTACACACGGACCGCGCTCGAGGAGAAGGATCTGTGGAAGATCTACCGCGAGGCGTACGCGGCGGAGCCCTTCATCCGCATCGTGAAGGACCGGGCCGGGATTTACCGATATCCCGAACCGAAGCTCCTCGCCGGGACGAATTTCGCCGACGTGGGGTTCGCCGTCGATCCGCGCGGCGAACGCGTGGTGGCGCTCTGCGCGATCGACAACCTGGTCAAAGGCGCGGCCGGGAACGGCGTCCAGGCGATGAATGTCGCGCTCGGCTTCCCTGAAGACGCCGGCCTCGGCTTCGTAGGCTTGCATCCATGACTCTGCGCGCGGTGATCAAAGCAGGCGGGAGCAAAGGCGTCGATCGCGACGCCGTCGCCGATCTCGTCGCCGACGTCGCGCGCTCGGATGAGATCGTGCTCGTGCACGGCGCCTCGGCGGAGACCGATCGGCTCGCGGCGGCGCTCGACCATCCGCAAGAGAAAGTCGTCTCTCCGTCCGGTCACGAGAGCCGGCGCACCGACCGACGGACGCTCGAGATCTTCGCGATGGCGGCGCTCGGTGTCGAGAACTTCCTCTACGTCGAGAAGCTGCAGCAGCGCGGCATCGACGCGGTGGGGCTTTCCGGGCTTTCTGGGCGGCTGCTCGTGGCGAGGAAGAAGGACGTCCGCTCGGTCCAAGGCGCCAAGACCGTCCTGCTGCGCGACGACTACACGGGGAGGGTCGAGGCGGTGAATCTTCCGCTCCTGACGCAATTCATCGGCCCCGGGCGGGTCCCGGTCGTCGCGCCCCTCGCGCTCTCGACCGAGAACGAGGCGCTGAACGTCGACGGCGACCGTGTCGCGGCCGCGATCGCCGTGGCGATCGACGCGGACGCGCTCATCATCTTGACGAGCGTCCCCGGCCTCCTGCGAGACATCGGGGACCCGAGCACGCTCGTTCCCGAGACGACGCTTGCGGAGGCCGAGTCGCTCGCGCAGGGCCGGATGAAGGTCAAGATCCTCGCCGCGCGCGAGGCCCTCGAAGGCGGGGTCGACGAGGTCGTCATCCGCTCGGCCTCGTCCGATCTCAACCTGCGCACCGTGATCCGTTCGTGACCAAGATCTCGGGGGGCTCGTCGCTTCGCGCCCAGGGGCTGCCCCGGCCCCCGGAGCTCGCGACCGCGGATGTCATGGCCGCGGAGGACGCGCACACCTCGGGCCTCTACACCAAGCGCCGCGTGGTGCTCGTCCGCGGCGAAGGCGCGACCGTCTACGACAGCGAGGGCCACGCGTACATCGACTGCGTCGGCGGCCAGGGTTCGGCGAACCTCGGCCACGGCAACGAGGCCGTCGCCGGCGCGATCGCAGAGCAGGCACGCACGCTCGCCTCCTGCACCGAGCTCTTCTACAACGACCGGCGGGCGGAGCTCTACGACGTGCTCGCGCGCATCCTGCCGGCCTCACTCGATCGCATCTTCCTCTGCAACAGCGGGACCGAAGCGGTCGAGGGCGCGCTGAAGTTCGCGCGCGCCGCGACGAAACGCAGCGGGATCGTGGCGACGATGCGCGGCTTCCACGGAAAGACCATGGGAGCGCTCTCGGCGACGTGGGGTCCCGAGTACCGCGACCTCTTCGGCCCGCTCGTACCAGGCTTCTCGCACGTCCCGTTCAACAAGCCGGAAGCGCTGGACGCGGCGATCACTCGCGACACCGCGGCGTTCATCGTCGAGCTCGTCCAAGGGGAGGGCGGCGTGCGCCCAGCGACCGCGGAGTTCGCGAACGAGGCCGCGCGCCTGTGTGCGGAGCGCGGCGCGCTGCTCATCGTCGACGAGGTGCAGACGGGCTTCGGCCGGACCGGGACGATGTTCGCCTGCGAGCAGTACGGGACCGCTCCGGACATCCTGTGCCTTGCGAAATCGATCGCGGGCGGCATCCCGATGGGTGCGATCGCGTTCTCGCGCAAGGTCGGCGAGCTCCCCAAGCGATCGCACTCGACGACGTTCGGCGGAAACCCACTCGCGTGCGCGGCAGCGATCGCTGCGATCGGCGAGATCGTGCGCCGCGACCTCGCCCGCAACGCCCGCGAGCGGGGGCAGCAACTGCAGGACGGCCTGCGCGCGATCCGAAGCGATCGGATCCGCGAGGTGCGCGGGCTCGGACTTCTCGTGGGCGTCGAGCTCAAAGAGAACTCGGCCACGGCTTTGCGGGTGCTACAGAACGAGGGCGTGCTCGCGCTCGGCGCCGGTCCCACCGTCGTGCGCTACCTGCCGCCCCTCGTCATCACGGCGGAAGAGATCGACCGCGTCCTCGCCGCTTCGGCGAAGGCGCTCGCGTGAGGCCGAGCGCCGAGGATCTTGCGCTCGTCCGCGGCCTGGTGGAGATCCCGAGCGTGTCGCGTCGCGAGGGCGACGCCGTGGAGTGGCTCGTCGCCCGGATGGCCGAGCGCGGTTTCCGCGCGAGCGTCGACGATGCCGGCAACGCGATCGGGGAGATCGGATCTGGGGCGAAACACGTCGTTCTTCTCGGCCACATCGACACGGTGCCAGGCGAGATACCGGTGCGCATCGAAGGCGATGAGCTCGTCGGCCGCGGCGCGGTCGACGCGAAAGGGCCGCTCGCCGCGTTCGTCGCCGCGGCCGCGCAGCGCGTCCCCGGCGTCCGCGTCACGGTCGTCGGCGCCGTCGAGGAGGAGTCGCCAACGAGCGCGGGCGCCCGTCATCGCGCGATGCAGCCCGCACCCGACTGGTGCGTGATCGGGGAACCCTCCGGCTGGGACGCGGTGACCATCGCGTACAAAGGAAGGCTCTCGCTGCATGTCGCCCTCTCGCGCGAAGCACGTCACGGCGCGTCGCCGGGGCCGACGGTCGCTGAAGAGGCGCTCGCGATCTGGGAGCGCATGCGGAGCCAGGCGGTCGCATCGACATCCGAGGATCGCGCCTTCTCGCGTCTCGACTGCCGCCTCGAGGGCATCAGCGGCGGCGAGAGCGACGGCATCGTCGAGAAGGCTGACCTGCGCGTCGGCTACCGCGTGCCCCCGGGGATCGATCCGCGCGAGATCGAACGCGCGGCGTCGGCGGTCGTGCGATCAAACGGTGACACGAGGGTCGACGTTCGGGCGATCGCGATGGAGGACCCGGTGCGCACCTCGCGAACGAGCCCGCTCGCGCGCGCGTTCGCTCGCGCGATAACCGCCGCCGGCGGTCAGCCCTCGTTCAAGGAGAAGAGCGGCACGAGCGACATGAACATCCTGGCTCCGGCGTGGAACTGTCCGATGGTCGCGTACGGTCCCGGCGATAGCCGTTACGACCACACGCCCCTGGAACGGCTCGCTTTACACGACTTTGCGCGTGCGATATCGGTCCTTCGGGGGGTGCTCAGCCGAGCGAGCGACCCCATAATCTGACGCCAACCCTGCCCATACGCGGCAGAAGGAGGCGCGGTAGCTTGCTGACGAAGCGCCACACGCGCCAGCGTGCCGTCGTAGCCATTTTGACGCTCGTGGCGGTCCTCCTCGGCGCCGGCTTGCTGTCGATCGCCGCTCTGGACACGTCACTTCAGTCGGCCTTCTATGACAAGGCGATCGACGTTTCCCCCGCGCAGGTGCGCAACCAGATCACGATCATCGCGATCGACGATCCGAGCATCAGCTACTACGGGGCGTACCCGCTCCCGCATCGGGCATACACGGAGCTCCTGAACAAGCTGAAGCCGCTGGGGCCGAGTGTCGTCGCCTTCGACGTCGCTTTCTACGACGCGGCCAGCAACCCCGAGGAGGATCGCTCCTTCGCGGCCGCGATCCGTGACTCGGGGAATGTTCTGCTCGCCATGCAAGGCGCGGGCGACGCAAACCTCGGCGATCACATCGAGCGGTTCCCCGCCTTACGCCTTCCGGTCCCGGTCCTCCGCGACGCCGCCGCGGGCGTCGGCGCCGTCAACGTCTTCGCGGATCCGGATGGGCGTGTGCGCGACGCGCAGCTCGTGATCCAGGGACCCGATGGCCAGACCTACTACTCGCTCCCATTGGTGAGCGCGGCGAAGAAGCTACGCGCGGACCTCTCGCAGGCGCGTCGCGACGGGGATCGCTTGATCGTTCCAGCTCCGCTGGGCGATCGGATCATGCCAATCGACCTTCGCGGTGGGATGTCCGTGTATTACGCGGCGCCCCCGGCTCCTCCGACCTTCGACAACTCGTCATATCCCTGCAAGAACCCGCTGGAGTTCTGCGTCGTCTCGCTCAAGGACATCGTGAATGGCACGGTGCCCAAGGATCTCATCGTCGGGCGGCTGGTCCTCGTGGGTGCGCATTCCCTGTCTGCCGAACCCGACGACTATCCCGTACCGAACTCGAGCGGGCACAAGATGTACGGCGTGGAGATCTGGGCCAACGCGGCACAGACGATCTTCACCAACCGTTACCCCGTCCTCAGGCAGAACGACGTCACGACATTGGCGCAGCTCCTCATCGTCACGCTCGTGGGTCTGTTGCTCGTGCTTCGCTGGCGACTCTTCGGCTTCATCGGCGCGCTCGGGCTGCTCGTCGGATACGTCCTCGGCGCGTACGTGCTCTTCGGTCTCCAGACGCAGGGCCTCGTCGGAAGCGGCCCGGTGGAGGTCCCATCGATCGCCTACGTCCTCCCTGCCGTGTTCTGGTGGGTCATCTTGCTCGGCTATCTGCTCCTCGAAGAGCAATTCGCGGTCGCCCGCGCGCGCGTCACCTTCGGCCGCTTCGTGACCCCCTCGGTCGCCCGCACGATCATGGACCGTGAAGAAGCGGGAAAGCTCGCACTCGGCGGCGAAGAGAAGCGGGTCACCGTGCTCTTCGGTGACATCCGTGGGTTCACCACGCTATCTGAGGGGATGGCGCCTTCGGAGCTCCTCCACCATCTCAATCGCTACTTCGACGGTATGGTGGACATCGTGAACCGTTACGAGGGCACCGTGAACAAGTACAACGGCGACAACATCATGGTGCTTTGGGGCGCGCCGCTCGAGGTGAAGGACCAGGCTAGGAAGGCCGTCGAGTGTGCTCTCGAGATGCAGAGCTGGATCGTGTCCGAACGGGAACGCGACGGGCCCGACGTCTCGTTCGGCTTCGGCATCAACACCGGGAGGGTGGTCGCGGGATTCCTGGGCGCCAAAGGACGCATGGAATACACCGTCATCGGCGAC
Source organism: Candidatus Limnocylindria bacterium (assembly GCA_036003765.1). Taxonomy (GTDB): domain Bacteria; phylum Chloroflexota; class Limnocylindria; order P2-11E; family P2-11E; genus 3-1-20CM-2-70-9. Next base: position 3,473 of record DASYSC010000056.1, on the reverse strand, counting down.
GCGGCGAACGTCGCGTCGCGCCTCACCTCGAGCGACATCGCTCGTCGCGACCAGGTCGCCTGCTCGGGCGAGACGCTCCGCGAGCTTGGCGACGACGTCGAGGCGGTGGACCTGGGCGCGATCCGGGTGAAGGGGCGTGCGGAACCCGTGCCCTGCTGGCAGATCAACCGTCTCGGCGCCGTGCGGTCGCCCAGGCCGGCGCCCGCTCCCGAAGGGCCCATCGGCCGCGCGGCCGTCGCGGGGTATCACTAGTGCTGGACGACAAGGTCGCGCTCGTTCTCGTCAAGCTCGGACACCTGGCGGTGCAGAAGGACCGCGAGGCGTACCTGCGGGGGCTTGTCGATCTCTGCTCGCAGGCGGTCGACGCGGAGCGCTGCACCGTGTACATCGTCAACCACAAGAAGAAGGAGCTCTGGGCGCGGGTCGCGCAGCGCACCGCTACCGAGATACGGCTGCCGATGGGGCAGGGCCTTGCCGGTCAGGCGGCGATGACCGGCGAGACGATCAACGTGCCGGACGCGTACGCGGACGCGCGATTCGACCGAAATGTCGACCTGCGCACCGGCTTCCGAACGCTGAACATGCTCGTCGTACCGGTCTGGGGAAGTGACGGAGGGACCGTCGTTGGCGTGATCCAGGCGCTGAACAAGCGCAACGGAGCGTTCGAGCGGCGCGACCAGATGCTGCTCGAGCAGATCGCGGAGACGGTGGGTCCCGTGCTCGAACACATCCCCATCGAGGGCTGATGCCGGACGAGCGACGCAAACGCGAGCGGCGGACGCAGGCCCGCCGCAAGGTCGATCGCAAGGTGACGACGGGGTCGAAGCTTGACCTCATCTTGGATGTCACGCGTCGGCTCATGTCGATCACCGACCTTGACGCGCTCCTGCGCGACATGGCTCAGGCGACGACGACGCTCCTCGACGCCGACCGCGCGACGATCTTCATCGTTGACCGGGAGAAGAACGAGCTCTGGTCGCGCGTCGCGCTCGGCGCGGGTGTTGGCGAGATCCGCCTGGCGATGGGCGTCGGCATCGCGGGCACCGTCGCGGCGACGGGCGAGACGATCAACATCCCCGACGCCTACGCCGATCCGCGGTTCAATCCCGAGCCGGACAAGCGCAGCGGCTACCGCACCAAGAGCCTGCTCACATTCCCGATGACCGGTCAGCACGGTCGCGTCATCGGGGTCTTCCAGGTCGTGAACAAGAAGGGCCGGGAGCATTTCACGGCGGACGACGAGGAGACACTGAGTTCGCTCGGGGCCTCGGCCGCCGTCGCCGTGGAGAACGCACATCTGCTCGCGAGCCAGAAGCGTCTCTGGGAGACTTTGATCGAGACCCTCGCCGTGACGATTGACGCTCGCGACCAGCAGACGGCAGGGCACAGCCAGCGAGTCACTCGTTACGCCGAGGTCATCGGACGCGCGATGGGACTCGTCGGGGTCGAGCTCGAAAAGCTCCGAGCGGCCGCCCTGCTCCACGACTACGGGAAGATTGCCGTGCGCGACGAGTTTCTGACGAAGCCGGGCAAGCTCGACGAGGCCGAGTTCGCCTACATGAAGGCGCACGCCGAAAAGACCGGCGAGTTCCTTGCGCACCTCGAATTCCCGCACGATATGCGCGAGGTGCCGATCATGGCGGCGCAGCACCACGAACGAATGGACGGCAAGGGCTATCCGCGGGGGTTGCCCGCCGAACGCATCGTGCTCGGTGCGCGGATCGTCGCCGCCGCGGACGTCTTCGACGCGCTGACCGCGCCCCGCTACTACAAGCCCGCGTACACACTCGACAAGACCCTCGAGATGATGGATACGATGGCCGGCGATCACCTCGATCCGGACGTGATCGCGGCCGTGCGCAAGAGCCTCCACGATCTCGAGTGGACGCTCGAATCGCTCAAGCACACCTGGCCCAAGCCCGGTGACGAGAACGCAGGCCGCACCCAGGAGCCCCCCGGCGGCCTCTCGGAGCGCGACCAGCAATCGGCCTGGGGGACGGGGGAGCGGGGCCCCCTCGACCCATGAGGGTCCGTTTCTGGGGCACGCGCGGCTCGATCCCGACGCCGGGCCCATCAACCGTGCGCTACGGCGGCAACACCGCGTGCGTCGAGGTCCGCGACAGCTCCGGCTCGCTCCTCGTACTCGATGCCGGCACGGGGCTGCGCGAGCTCGGGCTCGCGCTGATGAACGGAGGCGGCCCGCGGCCGTTCTCGGTGGATCTGCTGCTATCGCACCTGCACTGGGATCACATCCAGGGCATCCCGTTCTTCCGGCCGGCCTTCGACCCGAAGACGTCGCTGCGCATCCGCGGGCCCAAGCAGTCGCGCGCTCTGCGCGAGCTCCTCGGCCTCGGCATGGACGATCCGTTCTTTCCGGTGGACCTGGACGACTTGCCCGCGCGGCTCGAGGTCGGGGAGCTGCACGACGGCAGCGAGGAGCGCATCGGTCACTTCCTCGTCAAGGCCGCGAGCATCTTCCACCCCGCGCCGGCGCTCGCGTTCCGTCTCGAAGCCGACGACAGCGCCTTGGTCTACGCGACCGACACGGAGGATCCCTTCTCCGGGAAGCCGAACCCGGTCATCACCCTTTCGATGGGGGCGGACACGCTCATCCACGACGCGCAGTTCACCGAGACCGACTTCAAGCCGAGCTGGGGCCACTCCACGATCGACAGCGCGATCGACGTCGCGGTGAAAGCGCAGGTCAAGCGCCTCGTCCTGTACCACCACGATCCCGATCGGAGCGATGACGCGCTCGACAGGATCGCCGTCGAGGCGCAGAAGCAGACGAACGAGCGCGCGAGAGGCATAGAGGTCCTGGTCGCCCGGGAGGGCATGGAGCTCACGATCTAGAGAGGGCTCGGAGTGCGGGCGAGTCCGATACTGCGTGTCGGGGAGGTGTACGCATGAACGCGCTCGAGGTTCTCAACCAGACGAAGGACGCGATCACCGTTCGCCGCGTCTACGGCGAACCGTACCAGCAGGACGGCGTGACGATCATCCCTGCCGCGAACGTGATGGGCGGAGGTGGCGGCGGCGGGGACACGGAGGGCAACGGCGGAGGCGGGTTCGGTATGGCCGCACGTCCGGCCGGCGCCTGGGTCATCAAGGATGGGGAGGCGCAATGGCGCCCGGCGCTCGACCTCAACCGCGTGATCTTCATGGGCCAGCTCGTCGCCATCGTCGCGCTTCTCACGGTGCGCTCGATCGCGAAGACGCTGGCGAAGCGAAAGCAGTGAGAGAGTGGGCGAGGAGGGACTCGAACCCTCACGCTCTTTCGAGCATTAGCTCCTAAAGCTAACGCGTCTTCCGATTCCGCCACTCGCCCGCAGCTAGCGTAGCGGCGGCGTTACTTCTTGCGGCGATCGACGGCCCAACTCGATCCCGGCTGTCGCTTCGCGACCTCTTTCACCTCGGCCGCGGCGCGCGCCGCGGCGACCGCACCGTCGAAGCGGCCCGGGGCGACGTTCACG
>DASYSC010000055.1:0-12324 GCA_036003765.1 Candidatus Limnocylindria bacterium | reverse complement strand
CCGTGCCAGGACGAAGGGATGTCGGGGGACGCGCAGCAGCGGGCCGAGCGCATCCGCCGCCAGGTCATCCCACTCGCCGACCAGGGGCTCGACGAGCCGCCGATACGCGCGGCCGTCAGGGCCGAGCCCTGCCGCGGTCGCATCGAGCGATCGCTCGAGCAGCACGGCCGTGCCGTCATCGAGCGGATGAGCCATGGCGACCGGCGGCTGGATCCATTCGAGGCCTTCCTTTGCCAGATCGAGCGCCCGGAAGAACGGCGAGGCCGCGCCCATGGGATGGAATGCCGAGCAGAGATCGTGGATGAACCCGGGAAGGGTCAGCTCCGCGGAACGGCAGCCACCGCCGATCGTGTCATTCGCCTCATAGATGGCCACGGATCGGCCGTTTCGAGCGAGCTCGATGGCGGCAGCCAGACCATTCGGCCCCGAGCCGATGACAACGGCGTCAGGCACTCACAGGATGCGGACACGCGTGGAATATTTTGGCCAGGCCCGGTCTGCGGTGAGGACTGTGGCCCCGAGCAACTCGGCAGTCGCGAGAACGAGCGCGTCCCCCAACCGCAGTGCTGAGTGACGGGCGCGCAAGGCTGCCGCCCGGCGCGCGATGTCTGCGGTCACGGGCTCAACGCGAACGGGCACATCGGCAAGATTTCGCTCGAACTCATCGACTGCGTGGCCGCCCGCGCGGTGCGGCACCACGAGAACTTCCGCGAACGCGCTGGCGGGGATCACCATGTCGCCTCCCCGGCTGCTCTCGAACCATGCGAATGCGCGCGCGTGGTTCGCATCGCGTAGATCGAGAAGTGCGATGACGACGCTTGCGTCGAGGACTAGTAACGCCACTCGCTACGCAGCTTCTTTAGATAGCCTTTCGGATAGCTGAACATCCCAGCCAGTCGCTTCACGGGATCATCAGTTCGCTCGAGCACAATCCTCCCCGGACCTTCGGCTCGAACGTCAAGCTCCACCCCAGGACGAAGTCCGGCTCCACGCAGAGCGGCTACCGGGATCGTGACCTGGTTCTTGGAGCTGACCCGCGTAACACCTCGCCGCCTGCGCGTAACCTTTACGGCTGCCATATCGAAGTAAAGGTAACGAGCTAGAACGGCGCCGTCAAACTAGCCGCGGCGAAGATGTATGTCGAACCAGTCGAGGGCGCGGCGCAGCGAGTCGATGCGGTTCTCGGTGACGCGGAACCCGTGGCCCTCGCCCGCGTACACGTGGTACTCGTGCTTCTTACCGCCGTCGCGCAGGGCCTTCACCACCTGCTCGGCCTCGCTCTGCGGGACGCGGGGGTCGTTCGCCCCCTGCAGGATGAGGAGAGGCGCGCGGATCTTGGATGCGTGGGCGAGCGGCGACCGCTCGCGGTAGAGCTCCGCGTCCTTCACTGGATCGCCGAGCTCGCGAACGAGGTAATCGCGCAGATCGCCGCGCGTCGTCTCGTACATCGTCTTCCACGAGACGACACCCACGACCGATACTCCCGCGGCGAAGCGATCGGGGCGGAGCGCGAGCGACATTAGCGTGAGGTAGCCCCCGTAGCTCGCCCCGTACGCGCCGACCCGCTCGGGATCGGCGATCTTCGCGTCGCCCAGCCATGCGACGCCGCGCGCGATGTCCTCGAGATCCTTCCCACCCCAGTCGTGACGGTTCGCCTCGCGCCACTTCTTCCCGTATCCCGTCGAGCCGCGCACATTCGGCGCAAGCACGACGTACCCCGCGTTGACGAAGAGCTGGGTCGCCACGTTCCACTCGCGGTGGTGCTGGAAGGTCGGCCCCCCGTGGATGTTGATGATCGCCGGCGGCACGCCCTCGCCACGCGTCGCTTCGGCGTACGGGAGGAAGAGGAGCGCAGGAACATCCTCGCCGTCCGCGCCCGGGTAGCGGACGTGCATGGGCTCGACCAGGGTCGCTGGATCGATGGCCGCCGGCAGAGACCGGGTGAGCGCGCGTGTCTCGGTCGCACGCTCAGAGGTGACGAACACATCCCACGGCCGCGTGGGACTCGAGAAGAGGAACGCCGTCCGATCGCTGTCCGGGCCGATCGCGGGCGATGCGTGCGTTCCCGGAAGGTCGGCCACCGCGTGGTCCGCATGTGAGACCGTGAACACACGGCGCAGCGAGACTGCGGCGTCCTCATCGTGAAGGTAATCCAACGCGCGCCCGTCCGGGCGCCAGACCGCGCCGTACTCGTCGTGGATGTTCTCAGTCATGCGCTCGATCCGTCCGAGGACTCCGCTCTGATACGCCGCGTTCGCGATCTCCTGACGCCCTCGCGTGTCCGTTGTGAATGAGATGCGCGAGCCGTCCGGCGACCAGCGACCATCGATGGACTCACCATCGACGCGACCGCGCGTCTCGAGGCGCTGCACCTCGCCGCCCGACGCGGGTACCAGGAAGAGATCGGCGTTCGTGCGCGTGGTCTCGCGGCGCGACCAGAACAGGAGCAGCGTGCCATCGGGGGACCACCGCGGCTGTGAATCGTCCCGCGCGCCGTCGGTGAGCCTGCGCTTGACGCCGGTCGTGACGTCGACGATGTGGACCGCGAAGCCTTTCTCCGTGCTGGCGCCGTTGGCGGTGTACGCGAGCTTGGTGCCATCCGGCGACCACGCGATATCGCGGTGCGTGACGGCGGGATCGTTCGTAAGGTTGCGCTCGTGCTCGCCGTTGCGATCGACGAGCCAGATGTCGAAGCGTTCGTTCCCGCCGGCGTCGCGCAGGAACGCGATCATCCGCGCATCGGGCGACCAGCGCGGCCAGACGGATCGTTCCTTCGCGTCGGTGAGCTGGAAGATGCGCTCGCCTTCGAGCGGCACGCTGTACACCTCGAACGTGCCGGTGCGATTCCACGAGAACGCGACCTCGCCGCCATCGGGTGAGAGATCGATGCCGCCCCACACCCAGTCGACGTAGGGGACGCCCGCGAGCTCCTCGGCGGTGAGGCGGCGGTAGCGCTCACCGATCGAGCTCGGCTGGATGACCGCCGCGGGCGGCCGGATGTCGGTCTCGGGGTTGGCGATCGTCGTCGGCGGTCGCGCGGTCGCGGCCGCGCTCCAATCCTCCGCGAAACTCTTCGGTCTTTTGACTGTGGGCCTGTCGCTGGCGTCCCTGAGGGGGTGTGGGGGCAAGCCCCCACGCTGCTCTGAGGTGGCTGGCCCCCGCGCCCCCTCGCTCTCTCCGGCGGTCGGCACACGTTCAACACCGACGGGCCGTCGCGGCCGTTCGACCAGCTCGCGCGCGGCGGTGGCCACCACGAGAGTCGCCGGACCCATCCCCGCTTCGCGTGGCGCGGTCACTTCGCGCGGAACGATCGGATCGTTCGGCGTGAGCTTGTCGTCGAGGCGGCCGCGATACTCCCGATCCCACGGCGCCTGCAGGAGGATGCCGAACTGCTTCCGCGGTTTCGGCAGCTGGTTCTGAAGCTGCAGCAGATCGTCCTTTCCCGCGTTCCACACCGGAGCGCGCCGCGCCGAGAGCACCGCCGAGAACTCGAGCCCCACCAGAGCCCGGGCGGCATCGCTCGCGAGATCGAGATCGCCACAGACCAAGACCCCGCCGGCTTTGCGCAGCAGCACGACGGTCGCGCCATTGCCGTTGCCCCGTACGCGCAGCGTTCGCGCGTCAGGGCGGACGAGCTCCTCGTCGCCGAGCACCAGATCCGGTCCTCCCCGAATCCCCTCCGCGTCGTCGCGGTGGACCGCGACCTGTACTCCGAGCGCCTGCCGGTACTTGTCGGCGTCGGCCGCACGGGCGGCGTTCGTCGCGACGAGGAGCGACGCCGGACCGGCCCCGCGCACGAGGCGGAGCGCGCGCTCGCTGAAGGGGGGCGCGTCGATCAGGAGGTTCCCGCGCTGCTCGTCGTAGACGATGTACTGACGCTCATTCTCGAGCGGCTCGTAGAGCTCGAAGATCCACGAGCGCAGCTGATGGATATCCACGCGGCCGGCCTATCCTAGCCGCGGAAGAACGAGCAAGCCGTTGGCCCGGACGATCGTTCTCTTCGCTTCGAGTCGTGCACCGAGACGCGCGACGCGATCATCGCTCCAGTCGAACAGCTTGGCGACCTGACGTTCGGTCACGCCGCCCGCGAGTTCGACGAGTCTGGAGAGCAGGGCCGTCATCGCCTCGGCGGACGTGTACCGCTCCGCGGCGCGCACGGTCTCCGGGTACCGGCGCACGAAGAGGTCGTATGTGTAGTTGTAGTCCTCGCGCCCTTCGCCGACCGCGCGGACGCGCGCGACGTACATCAGCCGCTGTAGCTCCTCGATCGCCTTCGCGTACTGGAGCTTCCCCTCCTGCGAGCTGACGCCGAGCGCGGAGCGCATCCGCTTGGTCTGGGTTTCGCCGTTCTGCGCCAAGAAGTCGATGATCCGCCGCGCGATCTCCGACAGGCGTCCGGCACGCACGTCGTCGAGATGATCGTCGGACTCGCCCGCACGGCCGAATGTGGCGTAGAAGGTCGGCAGCATCTTCATCGAAACGAACGTTGGTTTCCGAACGAGGAGCTTCCCGTAGTAGATGCGCTTCGCCTCGGCGAGCTCGTCCTTCCAGCCCCACATCCATTCCCATTTGCGTCCGTCGCTCCGCGTGTCGAGATGGTCAAACGCGGCCGGCAGCGGGTAGGCGGCCTCCGGGGTGAACGCGAAGCAGAAGCCGAGACCGTCGACCATGCGCACGAGCGCGTCGGCGGTGCGCACCTGGTGGCGCGCGGCGATCCGCTCGCGGTGCCGCTCGAGCGCGCGCTCGATCACCCGCGCGGGGGCTTCCGCGCGCGTCGCTCGCGGTCGGCGATACTCAGCTGCCATTGCGTCCGAGCGTGGAGGTATCGCCGTGATCGGTCAACCGCGACTCGTGCATCTCAAACAGGGTTCGGGCATGGAGCCGAAGTGCGGAGCGGCCGACGCGACGAATCTGACGAACTGGGTCCGAGGCGCGTCGTTCGACGAGGTGTACGTCCCCGCCGACATCGTCGGCACCACGGACCTTGTGTGCCGCAAGTGCCAGGAAGAAGCGCTGCGCGACGACAGCGGCTCGGACGACGAGGTCGTCGCGGAGGATGAGGCGAGCGCCGCCGAGCCTGCGCTCGCCGACGCCGATCCCGCGCTCGTCGAGGTCAGTGACCGGCGGCTGCTCAAGGAGATCGCACGTCGCCTCGGCGACGAAGACGCGCTAGCTGAGGAACAGAGCGAGAAGTCCGAAGACCGCCGCAATTGACATCGCCCGCCGCGAGCGCTCGTGCATCCGGGCGAACTCGACCCTCGCGGGCGCACCGGCCGGAAGGTCATCGAAGCCGGCCGTTGCTCCTCGGATCGAGCGCGCCACCGGATTCGCCCATGCGCTCGAGTAGAGCGTGGCCAGTGCGAGCAGAACGAGGACGATCCAGCGCGCGACGAGCCTCGGCTCGGGCGTCCCCGTGACCTCGAAGCTCGCCTTGAGCGCGCTCGTCACGACGAGCACGACGAGGGCGAGGATCGCGTAGCCGTCAAAGCGGGCGAGCACCGCGCCGAAGAGGGTCCCGGCTTGGGTCCGCATCGTGGATGCGGGGGGTTCTCGGGGGGCGGCGCCCCCCGGACCGAAGAGCGCCGGCGCCACCGCGGTGCCGAGCACGAGCGTGCCTCCGACCAGGACCGCGAGCGCCAGGTGGTACAGGAACTGGAGAAGGTCGAAGTACAGCGTCTCCACTCGCCGACCGAGCATACGGGGAATTTCCGACCGCGCAGCTCCGTTTAGCATTTGCCTGGGAGAGCAACCAATGCCGACGTATCGCGACTTCTTCGCCGACATCAAGAAGCGCATCAAGGAAGCGACCCCCGAGCAGGTGCAAGAGCTCCTGCGCTCGGGCGAGGTGCAGCTCGGCGATGTGCGGGAGAAGAACGAATGGGACGAGGGCCACCTCGTAGGCGCTGTCCATGTCCCCAAGAGCTACCTCGAGCAGTGGGCCGAGGACCGTCTCCCCGAGAAAGAAAAAACGACCGTCCTCTACTGCGCGGGCGGTGTGCGCTCCGCGATGGCCGCCGACACGCTGGCGAAGCTCGGCTATACGAACGTCATCTCGATGGTCGGCGGCTTCAACCGCTGGAAGGACTCGGGCAAGCCCTGGACGAAACCCGCGAGCTTCACCCCCGAGCAGGCGCAGCGGTACTCGCGCCATCTGCTCATCCCCGAGGTGGGCGAGGCCGGACAGCAGAAGCTCTTGCACAGCAAGGTGCTCCTCATCGGAGCGGGGGGTCTCGGATCGCCCGCGGCGCTGTACCTCGCCTCCGCAGGCGTCGGGACGCTCGGCATCGTGGACTCCGACGTCGTCGACCTCACGAACCTGCAGCGGCAGATCCTCCACTCGACCGATCGCATCGGCGAGCCAAAGGTCGAGTCCGCGAAGCAGACCCTCGAGGCGCTCAACCCCGACGTGAAGATCGTCGGCTACCAAGAGCGGCTCACCAGCGACAACATCGACCGGATCATCAAGGACTACGACGTCGTCATCGACGGCGCGGACAATTTCCCGACGCGCTACCTGCTGAACGACGCGTCGATCAAGTGGCGCAAGCCCCTCGTGCATGGGTCGATCTACCGCTTCGAGGGACAGGTCACCGTGTTCAAGCCCTTCGAAGGCCCGTGCTACCGGTGCCTCTTCCCGGAGCCGCCGCCTCCCGAGCTCGCGCCGTCCTGCGCGGAGGCCGGCGTCCTCGGCGTGCTGCCCGGCGTCATCGGGGCGCTACAGGCGACGGAGGCCATCAAGGTCCTCTTGGACATCGGAGAGCCGCTCGTCGGCCGGTACCTGCTCTACGACGCGCTCGACGGATCCTTCCGCGAGGTGCGTCTCCGCCGCGACCCCGAGTGTCCGGTCTGCGGCGAGCACCCGACGATCACCGAATACATCGATTACGAGGGCTTCTGCGCCTCGCCCAGCGAATGGAATACCCAGCACGCGCCGGCGAAGGTGACGACAAGCGCCTGAGGGGCTTCGCCCCCTCATACCCCCCAACGCACCCTATTCTCTGAAAGAGATGCGCCGCGCACTCCTGCTTCTGGCCCTCTGCGGGCTTTTCGCGGTGTCGTGCTCAGGGGGCACGCCGGCCTCCTCCTCACCCAGCCCGGCCGCGACGGTCGATATCAAGCGCTCCAAGCTCGACATCGCGTACAGCGCCTTCGTCGACCAGGATGTCCACCACGTGACGAGCAAGAAGGCGCTCGAGGCGGCCCTCGAGGCGGTGAAGGCCGAGGTCCGCGCCGCCGGCGGCAAGGACGACGTCGCGACGCCGGCGTTCCAGGACACCGATGAACCGCAGCTCGCGGACTTCAAGAAGTTCGCCGACGCCGTCAGTCAGCTCGCCGCCCGAAACCCGCAGCTCTCGGCAAACCGCATCGCCGACGCGGCGATCGTGGGCATGATCAAAGCGAGCCCCGACTGCCATACCTATTACGTCGACAACTCCGGCAGGGGCGTCAATTCATCCGACAAGAAACGCACCGGGACTGGAGCGGTGATCCCCGCGCAGGGAGCGAGCCTCGGCGGGCCCGACGAAGCCGGGCTGACCGGGAAGATCCTTCCCGGCGGCATCGCGTACATCACCTTCCAAGAGTTCCTCGTGACCGGCACGTACAAGATCACCGATACGGTGAGGGCGATGCTGGACAAGGCCCTAGCCCAGGGTGCGAAGGCCTGGCTCTTCGACCTGCGCGGCAACATCGGCGGCAACGGCGCCGACGCGATGGCGAGCTGGTTCCTGAACGGCGAGCCGACCCTTGGCGTGGTCTTGAAGAACGGGAACGGCGGAACGGCGACGGCGATCAAGGACCTGCGCCTGCCGGCCGCGTATCAGCTCCCGATCGCGGTGATCCAGAACGATCGCGGAGGATCGGGGCCCGAGGTCTTCTCAGCGTCGCTCAAGGAGAACAAGCGCGCGACGATCGTCGGTGGCACCAGCCTCGGCTGTCTTGGCGCGACCGTCCCGACGCACATGACCGACAACTCGGAGCTCGCCGTCACCGTGCAGGAGTTCACGGGGGCGATCACCGGCACGAAGTACAACAACAACGGCGTCCCGCCCGACGTCCCGGCGGACGATCGATCGGCCGTGGACACGGCGACGAAACTGCTGCTCGACAAGATCGCGACGGGCTCGCGTCCGCCCTGACGTCGCAGAGCGCCAATCGAACAAGCGAGCGGTATGGCAGCCCGGTTGCGAGGGGCTCTTTTCTTCTAGTACGTTGGTCCCTAAGGTACGCAGGGCGCCCGGATCTCGGGGCCCGTGACGGTTTTGGTACCAGCGGGTCATTGGCGGACTCGCCCGTAGGCCGATATGGTCGCGGAGCAACGCGTCGGTGAGGAAGGGAAGACTCGACCGCTTGAACGAAGGCGTCGCCAAGGTCACCGCACTTTCGCTCGAGATCATCGGGCCGGTCCCGGACGTCATCGCGCGCGCCCGCGCGGGCGATCGGATGGCTTTCGCGGAGCTCTACGACCGCCACGTCGATTCCGTGTACCGCTATCTGCTGTATCGCGTCCGCGAGCCGTCCGACGCCGAAGACCTCACGAGCGAGGTCTTCACTCGCGCGTTCGCGAACATCCACCGCTACCGCTGGCAGGGCAAGTCGTTCCTCGCGTGGCTCTACACGATCGCGCGCAACGCGGTCACCGATCGGCGACGCCGTGAGCGTCCGACCGTCGACCTCGATAACGCATTCGGCGTCGCGGAGGATGGACCGACCGCACACGAGCGTGCGGTACACGGCGAAGCCGTCGATGCGCTTCGCGGCGCCGTGAAGCACCTCACCACGGAGCAGCAGGAGGTCATCGTGCTGCGCTTCGTCGAGAACATGTCGAGCCGTCAGGTCGCGCAGGTGTTGGGAAAGAACGAAGGCGCGATCCGTGCGTTGCAGTTCCGCGCGCTTGGTCGCCTAAGAAAGCTCTTAACGACCGAGGTCGCTTAGGACGATCGGGGGGTCTGCCCCCCGGCGCCCCCGTACACTCGCTGAAAGAAACAGTGATGCGCCTCCGCACGTTGCTCCCCCTCATCGCATTCGTCGCTGCCGCATGCTCGCTCGTCCCAGCGGAGCTGCAGCGCGAGCTCTTGCCATCCAACACGCTGTACAAGACCGCGGAAGCGGCCTATCAGGTGCTGATCGAGCGGCATGTCGACAAACCCTCTTCGAAAACCCTGCTCGCCGGGGCTCTGGACAGCGCGATCGCGGAGGCCAGGAAGCAGGGCGCGACCGACAGCGGGCTGCCGTCAACGCCGCTGAGCCTCACCGGCAGCACGTGGTCCGATTTCGCGAAGTTCTCCGACCGCCTGGACGCGATCGTCGCCGGTACGCCGAGCGCGGACAAGACCAAGATCGAGCGCGCGGCGGTCGATGGGATGGCCAAGTCGATGAACGAATGCCACACCTATTACCTCGATCCCACGCGGGCGAAGAGCTTCAACCAGCCGCAGCCCCCGGTGTCAGGTATCGGCGTGCAGATCAACAAGCCTACCGTCGACGCACCGATCGAAGTCGTGCGCGTCTACGCGGGGACCCCTGCCGACCGCGCCGGGATCAAAGAGGGCGACAAGATCATGACCGTTGACGGACAGGACGTCACGAACTTACAAACCGAAGAGGTCGCCAACAAGGTCCGGGGACCTGAGGGGACGGCGGTGACGATCGGCGTCCGTCGCGGGCAGGCGAGCTATTCGTTCACGATGAATCGCGCGCGGTTCGTTGTCCCGCTCGAGACGGACACGCTGATCGAGGGGAACATCGGGCGCATCGTCGTTCCGCAGCTCGTTGGGGCGGTCGCGGACGAGGTCTCCGCCGCCGTCAAGCGCCTCGACGCGAGCGGCGCCGACGCGATCATCCTCGACCTGCGAAGCGACCCGGGAGGCGATCTGTCGGCCGCCGTCGACATCGCGAGCATCTTCGTGCGGCAGGGAACACTCGTGTACCAGACCGGCCGCGACGGCAACCGCACCCCGCTCGACGTGAACCGCCGCTTCTACTTCCCAAAACCGAAGCCGTTGGTCGTGCTCGTCAACAAGAACTCCGCCTCGGGCGCGGAGATCATCGCTGCCGGCATCCGCGCGAACGACGCTGGCACCGTGATGGGCACGCAGACGGCGGGTTGCGTCGGGACCGGACAGCCGCGCGATCTTCCTGACGGCGGGCTTCTTCTGGTGACCATTACAAAGATTCAGGACGCCAAGACTGGCGCGGAGCTCAATGGTCCGAGCCGCGGGATCGTTCCCGACCAGGTCATCGATCAGCCCTCCGGTGCGCAGGGCGATCCGCAGCTCGATGCAGCCGTGGCGTTCCTCAAGACGAAGATCGCGCGCACGACCAGGGTGCCCGAACTGCTGCTCGCCGCCTAGCTCACCGCGCCGAGCGCGACAAGCCCGCAGACCAGGATCGCGATCCCGACGTACTGGTTCGGAGCGAGCCGCTCGCGGAGGGCCACGACGCCGAGGAGCGCGGGAATGATCGGGTAGGCGCCGCTGCCGCTCGCGGCGATCGAGGCGTAGCCGGATCCGATCCCAAGGGCGAAGAGCGCGTTCGCGAAGGTATCGAGGACTCCGACGGTCGTCGCCAGCGCCAGCGTGCGACGATCGCGAAACACCCCGAGATCGATCCGGCGAACGATCACGAATGCGCTGACGACCAGAACGCTCGACACGCGTAAAGCAAGGATGACCGCGGGCCAGGGGTAGGCTCGCGTCGCCGCCGCGAAGATCGCGCCCCACAGACCGAACCCGACCGTCGCGAGCAGGCCGATCTGCACGCCGGGGATCGGACGACCGAGCGTGCTGCGAAGCTGGCGCACATCCGTCGAGGTGGTCACGACGCCGACAAACACAACCGCCGCGGCGATCACCTGCGCGAGGGAGAGCCGCTCGCCCAGGAAGACGACGACCAGGACGACGGTCACCGCGACGTACGACGCGACGACCGGCGCGACGACCGCGACCGGCCCGAGCGCGAGCGCGCGGTAGAGCGCCGCGACCGAGGCCACGCCCAGGACGCCGAGCGCGATCGCGTACGGAACCTCGCCCGACTCGAAGGCCGGCCAGCGGCCCAACGCGACGAGGACGATCGCGTACGAGACGAGTCCCGTGGTCTGCATCCCGAAGGCCGTGCGCACCGCGCCGGCACGGCGCGCGGCGATCGCGGCCGCGTAATCCGCGAAACCCCAGACGACCGCCGCGCCCACGCCGAAGAGGAGCGCTTCCAGCGGCTTCTGCTTAGACGACGAGCTCGCGAGGCGCTTGCGTGAGGTTGCGCGCGCCGTCCGCGGTGATGACGAGCATGTCCTCGAGGCGCACACCGCCGATGGCCGGGTCGTAGATGCCAGGCTCGATCGTCACGACATCGCCTGGCAGAAGCGGCTTCGTGCCCGACCGCGAGATCACCGGTGCCTCGTGGATCTCGAGCCCGACGCCATGCCCGGTCCCGTGAATGAAGCCGCGCGGCGTCTGGTCGCTCGGATCGCGCTTCTGACCTGGGCGGAGCGTGTCGTAGCCGGCGTTCCAGATGATGTCCTCGACGAGCTCGTGCACCTCGCGTCCGGTCACGCCGGGGCGCAGCGCGCGGATGCCCGCGTCCTGGGCGCGCATGACGACCTCGTACATCTTGCGGATCTCTTTCGGCGGCTCGCCCTTCGAGACGGTGCGCGTCATGTCTGCCCAGTACCGGGTCGTCTTGTGCTGCGGGAAGATGTCCATGACGATCGGCTCGCCGGCGTGCAGAGGACCGCTCCCGATCTGGTGCGGATCCGCGGCCTGCGGTCCCGGCGCGCAGATCGCTCCCTCCGAAGCGCATCCGCGCTCGAGGAGCGCTGTCTCGACGATCGCCCGCAGGCGCTCCGCCGTGAATACCGCTCCATCGAGCTCGAGGGTCTTGTCCGGGCGGACCCTGGCACGCCGGATCGCGTCCACTCCTTCGCGCCAGGCCACCTCGGTCGCGCGCTGCGACGCCTCGATCGCATCGATCTCATCGGGCCGCTTCACCCTGCGGCGCTCGCGGAGGTCTTTCGCGATCTCCAGCTCGATGCCCGCAGCGCGGAGGATGTCGGCCTCGGCGACCGGGAAGTATGGCGGGACCGCGACTCGGCGCACGCCGCGGTCGGCGAGGAAACGTTTGATGATCTCCGCGAAGAAATCCGAACCGCTCAGGCCCTGTGCGGCGAGGTCCTGCGCGCCGAAGTCATTCATGTTCACGACCTTAGTGGCGCGTGACTCCTTGCGGATGCGCCCTTCCTCCAGCGAGCTCGCGACGATGACCAGCTCCTCGACATCTTCGAGCGCGATGATCGGGTCAGGCGAGAGGAACCTCGTCGTGTGGTAGACG
>DASYSC010000054.1:0-5392 GCA_036003765.1 Candidatus Limnocylindria bacterium | reverse complement strand
TCGAAGCGTTTGTTGCGGTAGATGTTGTACGTGATCGCCTGAAGATCGGCGCCCGCCTCGCGCAGGCGGGCCGCGCGCTCGAGCGCGCGGGCGTCGGTGCTCGGGAACTGGAACGAGCCCGTGTCGGTCATGATCCCGACGAGCGCGGCGGTCGCCATGTCCGGCGTCCACGCGATGCCGAGCGCGTCGATCACCCTCGAGACGAGCTCCGCCGTCGCCGCGCTCGTCGCATCAACGAGGTTGGCGGAGCCGAACTTGTCGTTCGAAGCGTGGTGGTCGATGTTCAGGAGGCGCGGCCCGCTCGGGAGCGCGAACTTCGCGCGCTCGAGCGAACCGAAGTCGACGGTGACCACCAGATCAACGTCGCCGGGCGGCGGCTCTTGCCGGTAGCGCTCGCTGCCGCGAAGGAATCGCACGGACTCCGGGATGGGGTCCGCGCAGTGCCAGGAGACTTTCTTGCCGAGCCCCTCGAGTCCCAGCCCGAGCGCGAGCCCAGCGCCGATGGTGTCCGGATCGGGATCGCGATGGCTGACGATCGCGACCCGCCGCGCGTCGCGTAGCAAACGGACGACCTCGTCGGAGGCCGGATCCTCGGGGGCCGGGGGGCGCAGGGGCAGGGGCCCCTGGCGCGTAGCGCCCCCGATTTCGTTCATCGTCCCTCGCGCTCGCGCGCTTGGCGTAAGAGCCCCGCGATGCGCACTGCCCGCTCGGCCGATTGGTCCGGAACGAAGGTCAGCTCCGGTACGAAGCGGAGGTCGGTCCGAGAGCCGAGCTCGTGCCGCAGGAATGGCTTGGCGTCTTCGAGCGCGGCCATCGTCTTCTTCGCCGCCTCGGTGTCGCCGAGCACGCTCACGAACACGCGCGCGCTGCGGAGATCGTCCGTGATCGCGACCTGCGTCACCGTGGGGAACGAGATTCGCGGGTCCCGGAGCTCTTCGCTGATCAGGGTGCCGAGCTCGCGCTGGAGCAGCGCGTTCACCCGATCGGCGCGCTTGTACGCCATGTCAGCGCGGCTTGGGCTGGACGACGTAGCAGTCGATGACGTCGCCGACCTGCACGTCGTTGTTGTTCTCGAGGACGATGCCGCATTCGAGCCCGGCGTTCACCTCGCGCACGTCGTCCTTCATGCGACGGAGCGTCGCGATCTTGCCGTCATAGACCGCCGTTCCGCCGCGCAGCAGGCGAGCCTGCGCGCCACGACGGATGACACCGTCCACGACCATGCAGCCGGCGATCGTCGTCTTGCCCGAGGTGAAGATCTGGCGCACTTCGGCATGGCCGATCGTGGACTCCACCATCTCGGGCTCGAGCATCCCGGTGAGCGCTTTCTGGACGTCCTCCAGCAGCTCGTAGATGACCTTGTACTGGCGGACGTCGACCTTGGTCGAATCCGCGACACGCCGCGCCGGAGCTTCCATCTTCGTGTTGAAGCCGATCACGACCGCGCCCGATGCGGCGGCCAGCGTGAGGTCCGACTCGGTGATGTCACCGACGGCGTCGTGGATGACCGAGAGGGCGACCTCGTCCTGCGGCACCTTCGCGAGCGCGCCCTTGATCGCCTCAAGCGACCCCTGGACGTCGGCCTTCAGCACGAGCTTGAGCTCCTTCGCCTTGCCTTCCTTAACCTGAGCGAACATCTCATCGAGAGTCGCAGGGGGCTCCGCCCCCCGCGTCCCCCCGGCTCGCTCTCGCGCGTTGTGGGCCACGAGAACCTTCGCCGCCTTCTCGTCGGGGACCGCGCGGATCACGTCGCCCGCTTCGGGGACCTCGGGCAGGCCGAGGATCTCCACCGGTCGTGAGGGCTCGGCGCGCCCGATGTTCTTGCCCTTGTCGTCAACCATCGCGCGGACCTTGCCGAACGTCGTGCCTGCGACGACCAGGTCGCCGCGCTCGAGCGTCCCGGTCTGCACCAGGACGGTCGCGACCGGGCCTCGTCCTTTGTCGAGGTGCGCCTCGATCACGCGGCCGATAGCGGGACGATCGGGGTCGGCCCGCAGCTCCGCGACGTCCGCGACGAGCATGACGACTTCGACGAGGTCTTCGATGCCCTGCTTGGTCTTCGCTGAGACCGGAACGAGCGGGGTGTCGCCGCCGTACTCCTCGATCGTCACGCCGTGCTCGGCGAGCTGCGCCTTCACTTGGTCGATGTTCGCGTCCGGGCGATCGATCTTGTTCAAGGCCACGACGATGGGGACCTTCGCCGCCTTGACGTGCGAGATCGCCTCGATCGTTTGCGGCTGCACGCCGTCGTCCGCGGCGACGACGAGCACGGCGACATCGGTCACCTGCGCGCCGCGGGCGCGCATCGCGGTGAATGCCTCGTGCCCCGGCGTGTCGAGGAACGTGACCTTCCGGCCGTTGTGTTCGATCTGATAAGCGCCGATGTGTTGCGTGATGCCGCCCGCCTCACGCGCGGTGACGTTGGTCACGCGGATGGCGTCCAGGAGGCTCGTCTTGCCGTGGTCGACATGTCCGAGCACCGTGATGACCGGCGGCCGCGGCTTGAGCTTCGCCGGGTCCTCGTCCTGCCACAGGATCTCCTTGGCCCCGACGACCTCGGCCTCGGGCTGCTCCTCGACGACCGGTGCGGCTTCCTCCTCGGGACGGGTCTCGATCCCGAGCTCGTTGGCAACGAGGGTCGCCGTCTCGAAGTCGACGGACTGATTGATCGAGACCATCACGCCCATGTTCACCAGACCGCGGATGACGTCGACGACGCTCACGTCGAGCGCGCGGGCGAGGTCGCCGACGACGATCGTCTTCGGGAGCGTGACCACGGTCCCGGTCTCGGCCACGGCGACAGGCGCCGCCGGCTCGGGCGGTGGTGGCGGCGCTTGCGGGCGTTGCGGCCGGCGCCCCTTGGGGCGCGGCCCGCGCTGCGGCGGCATCCGTCTCGGTCTTGCTTTAGGCACTAGTTCTCCGTTCTTTCGCGGCCGCGGCCAGCTCTTCTCGGAGCTTGGCGGCCGCGGCTTCGTCTATCGATATTTCGAGCGCTCGCGCGAGTGCGCCCTCCGCAAGGCCGCGCTCGAGGCAGCCCGGGTCCGGATCGAGGTAGGCGCCCCGGCCGGGCGCCTTGCCGCGGAGGTCCACCGAGAGCTCCCCCAGAGGGGAGCGTACGACGCGCACGAGCTCCCGTTTTGCGCGGGTGGTCCGGCAGGCAACGCACGTCCGCTGCGGCAGCCGGCGGGCTCTCTCGATGCCCGCCGGTCCCCGGGCCCCGCCCTTACCGGCGCTCGGCGCGCTTTTTCTTGCCGCCGAGGAGCGCACGGTCCTCTTCATCCAGGTCCTCCTCGTCCGCCTGGGCAGATTCGGCCTCGACCTCCGCGACGAGGTCGTGACGGATCTCGGATTCCTCCTCCGCCGGCGCCGGCTCGGCAGCAACGACGGGCTCGGGTTCGGGTTCGGGCTCGACCTCGGCGCGGACCTCGGACTCGCTTCTGATGTCGATCCGCCAGCCGGTGAGCTTGGCCGCGAGGCGCGCGTTCTGGCCCTCCTTGCCGATCGCGAGGGAGAGCTGACGGTCCGGCACGACCACGTAGGCGGTCTTCTCCTCGGGCACGATGTCGACGCGCACCACGTGCGCCGGTTCCAGAGCGTTCGCCACGTAGCGCTCGGGACTCTCCGCCCACTCGATGATGTCGATCTTCTCGCCGCCGAGCTCGTTCACGATCGCTTGGACGCGAAGTCCCCGTTGCCCGATGCACGCGCCTCGCGCGTCGAGGCCGGGCTGGCGGGCGCGGACCGCGATCTTCGTGCGGGAGCCCGGCTCGCGGGCGATGCCGACGATCTCGACCTGCCCGTGGAAGATCTCCGGCACCTCGAGCTCGAAGAGCCGCTTCACCAGGGCCTTGTGCGCGCGGCTGACGATGATCTGCGGTCCGCGGAGCGTCCGACGCACCTCGAGCACCACGACCTTGCGCGCCTGCCCGGCGAAGTAGCGCTCGTGCGGCGCCTGCTCCGATCGAGGCAGGATCGCCGTCGCACCGCGGTCGAGCTCCATGATCGCGGACCCCGCGTCGAAGTGGCTGATCTTCGCGTTGATGATGTCGCCCTCGCGGTCGGCGTACTCGGCGAAGACCTGCTCCCGCTCGGCCTCGCGCAGCGACTGCTGGATGACCTGCTTCGCCGTCTGCGCGCCGATGCGCCCGAGCGCCGCGGCCGACTCCTCGAACGGGATCACGTCGCCGAGCTGGGCGTCGGGCTTGATCTTCTTCGCGGTGTCGAGCTGGACCTGGATCTTCGGATCCTCGACCTTTTCGACGACCGTCTTGAGCAGGAAGACCCTGAACGCGCCTGTCTGCACGTCGACCTTGACGTCGATGTGCTCCTCGTCGCCGTAGGCGCGCTTGATGGCCCTGGCGATGATGTCGCTGACGACCTCCTTGGGGAGGCCCTTCTCGGCAGAGAGTTGCGCGAGACCGGTCACGAGCTCTCGGTTCATTCGGCACCTCCCTTCTCATTCAATTCGCTTCAGCGCCCGGCACCCGTCGCTGCCGCCGTAGGCGACAAAAAAAGTGGGGTCGACCCACTTTCAGTGCCCGACGCGGCGTCCGGCAGGCCGGGCGCCAAGGCATAACTATATCAAATGGTGGGAAACACCTCTGGGTCCGGGAGCGGGCGGGCCGCCGCGCCGCTCCTACGTGAGGTTATTGCCGATGTTCGAAAAGTAGTTCGAGAGTTGATCGCGGAAGAAAACCATCGCGACGATGACTGCGATCGCGATGACCGCGATGATGAGTGCGTATTCGACTAGTCCTTGCCCCTCATCGTTCCTAAAAAACTCGACCATGCACGCTCCCTTCCACGGCGCGGCGGCCGCCGCAATGGTCCCAAATGGCGTGCTCGCCTGCTAGGTCAGCGGTACTTTCCGTCACCTCCCTGCGACCACCGGCCGTCCAGTGACACGAAGCGCGGCCGCGAGACGTTCCTCGGTCGTAGCGCTGCCTCTTGGCGGCCCGTCCCGAAGAGCCGTGGCCGCTTCCGACGCTGTGTAGCCAAGTGCGACAAGCGCGGCGTGAGCGTCGTCATCGGCCGTCAGCGCGCCCGCTGTTACCGGCGCTCCTGCGACGCGGCCGATCTTGCCTTTCAGATCGACGATCAGCCGCTCGGCGGTCTTCTTTCCGACGCCCGGCGCGCGCGCCAGCACCTCGGCGTCGCCGGAGGCGATCGCGCCGGCGATCTCCGCGGGACGAGCGACGGAGAGCAACGCGAGACCTGCCTTCGGCCCGACGCCGGAAACGCTGATGAGCATCTCGAAGAGCGCGAGCTCCTCGCGCGTCTCGAACCCGTAGAGCGACTGGTCGTCCTCGCGCACCACTTGATGCGTGTGCAGGAGGACATCGTCCCGCGACGGATGACGCGGAACGAACACCTTGTACCCCACGCCCGCGAC
>DASYSC010000053.1:0-23560 GCA_036003765.1 Candidatus Limnocylindria bacterium | reverse complement strand
CGAATGCGCTCGGCGATGCGCTCGAGCGCTGGGTCCGCGGGGCCATAGGTACGCGGGTTCGCATCTGGGTACTCACGTAGCAGGCCATCTCCGTGGTGCCTCGGGAGGACGTGGAAGTGAATGTGGGGTGCGTCTTGGCCGGCGGCTTCTCCGTTCGCCTGCCAGACGCTCATACCCGGCGGTCGGAACGCACGACGGATGGCCCGAGCCACTCTGACGGTCGCCCATGCCAGATCCGCGGCGATCGTGCCTTCGAGGAGATCGATCGTCTCGATATGCACGCGCGGCACGACGAGGATGTGGCCCTCGTTGGGTTGCCTGATGTCAACGAACGCCATCGTGCTCTGGTCCTCGAGCACAATGCTCGCGGGAGCCTCGCCTGAGACGATCCGACAGATGAAGCAGGCCACTTAGAAGGGGAGGACCGTCACCGGCTTGGCAGCTGGCGTGACATGCGTTCGCATTCCGCCCGAGACGGCCTCCTTGCCGGCGTCCAGAAGATCAACAGGTGGTAACGATCGCCGCGAGGCACTTGGTGCGCTCGCGCTAAACCCGACAAGCACTCGATGTACACGTCTTTTTCTGATAGCTTCGAGCTGAGCAGTCCGAGATCTCGCCTCGAGGTGGGAGAGGGAGAGACCGGCAGGGCCTGCGCCTTTGCCGATTCGTTTCCCAACGTCCACCGCCTTGATGGCGGCGGTGCGGCTCACGCGTGTGATGGTGCCACGCGCGGGAGCAGCAAAGCGCCGTGGCACGAGGTTTGCTCAAGCGTTCGCAGACGACCTCGCCGCGCGGCGAAAGAAAGAGGAAAACGGTGGTGCTCTTCGCGATCGGGCTCATGGCAGGAATCGCACTTGGGATGATCATCGTCGGCTTCCTCGCAATCGGTGCGTACGACCGAGGCTTCACGGAGGCGCTCGAGCGCCGCAAGGCGTGGCGCACGGAGCTCGTCGCCCGAACGGTCGTCGGAACGCGGGCGCTCGTCGCGACGCGCAAGGCGAGCTAGCCCACTTCAAGATAGGTCGAAATGGGCCGCCGAAGGGCGGCCCTTTCGTCTTGTTTAGGGCCCGAAGAACTTCCGCTTCAAGTCTTCGATGGCTCGCTGTAACGAATCGATGACGCCGGGGAAGCCGGTCGGGACGATCTCGACGTTCCCATCTCGCCCGATGCGCAGCTCGTCACCCGGCCGGATCGCCGCGCGGACCGCCGAGCGATCCGCCGTGATGGTGAAGACGACCCGGTCCTGCTCCTCCACGATCGCTCCGACGCGCAGCTTCCCTTCGGGCATGGCCCGGATCACTTTCTTCACCTGATCGTCACTTCGTAGATCGGCCTGCGGCTGAGGCGCGATCCGACTGACGGTCTTGCCGAGCTCGTCGAAGAACGCCGTCGGCCCGCGCACGACCGGCCCGATCAGCGCGGCGACCACTGCGATCGCGATCAGCACCACAAGTGCGCCGATCACGAATTGCAGCGCCCAGAACGGAACGTATCTCGTAGGTCGTTGCTTCATAGACCTCCCTCCGGGCGAGTTACCCCGGGTCATTGTGCTCGGGCCTGGACTCGCCCCTCACGTCTGTCGGGTGCCGGAACGACGTGTGCAGGGGCTGGGGCAGATAAAGAAAAAGGAGTTGTCATGGCCCAGCTAGACGCCGCCGACCGGGAGAAGCTCGACAAGCGGCAGTTCGCCTACGTCGACAAGACCGGCGAGGGGCATCTGCCTATCCACGATGAAGCCCACGTGCGCAACGCCATCGCGCGGTTCAACCAGACCGAGTTCGAATCGGAGACAGCGAAAGACGCGGCCCGCACGAAGATCCTCGCGGCGGCGAAGCGACATGGAATAGAGGTCGCGGAGGACGACAACATCCGGCACCGTTGAGTAACGGCACCGGCGGCTAGGCCGAAAGGCACAAGTGTCGAGGCGGTAGCGGCCCCTATCGTCCGCACGGGATAGAGGGCATGGCCGTTCGGAACGTCACCAGCCGCGAGCACGACATCCTCGATGCGATCGCCTGCGGTCTCATCGTTCGTGACGCCACGGGGACCATCGAGTACGCCAACGAAGCCGCGCTCACCATCTTCGGCGGCGGCCAACTCTCGGGCCGCCGCTTCGCACAGGGCATCCGCCGCTACCGCCCCGACGGGACGGAGATCCGACCGGACGACGTGCCGTCGCTTCGTGCGGCGCGCGAGAAACACGCGGTGCACGAGGAGCTCATCCGCATCGTGCGTCCGGACGGGAGCGAGCGCTGGGCACTTGTCGCCGCCGTTCCCGTGCTCGATAGCGCCGGGCAGGTCGTGCGTACCGTGACGACGTTCCTGGACGTGACCGACCGTCGCAGAGCCGAGGAGGCGCTCGCCGCCAGCGAGCAGCGCGTGCGCGCGGTCGTCGACAGCGCGATCGACGGCGTCGTGATGATCGATGCCGATGGCTGCGTCCGCGAATGGAACTCGCAGGCCGAGGCGATCTTCGGGTGGAGCAAGGCCGAGGCGCTGGGGCGCGCGCTCACGGAGCTCATCATTCCGGAGCGCTACGCGTCCGCCCATCGCGAGGGACTCCGGCGCTACCTCGAGACCGGGTACGGTCCCGTGATCGGTCGTCGCGTCGAGCTCGAAGCTCGCCGGCGGAACGGCGTTGAGTTCCCGGTCGAGCTCGCCGTGCTGCCTTTGCCGTACGGGACAACACGGGTGTTCGCGGCCTTCGTGCGCGACATTAGCGAACGAAGAAAGGCCGAGCGTCGCCTCGCGACGGTCCACGCGGTCACCGACGTGCTCGCCCGCGCGTCGCGCGCGCAGGAAATGCGGGCGGAAGTTCTTCGCGTTCTCGGCGAGGGCCTGGGCTGGGACGCCGCCGGTTTCTGGAGGGTGGAGCCGAGCGGCATCTACCTGCGTGACCTGTGGATCCGCGACGGCCTGAGCCTCCCCGGATGGCGCGAGGCGAACGAACAGCTTGTATTCGCGAGCGGGATCGGCCTTCCCGGGCAGGTCTGGGACACGGGGAAATCGGCCTGGATCGTCGACATGACCAAGGATCCAAGCATGCTGCGGTCCGCGGCCGCGGCGGCCGCCGGGCTCCATACCGCTCTTTGCTTCCCGATACTCGCTGGAGAGCGGGGGAACGCGGTCATCGAGTTCTTCAGCCGCGACGAGCGAGCACCTGAGCCCGAGGTGCTGCTCGTCCTCGAGGGCGTCGGTAGTCAGATCGGGCAGTTCCTCGAGCGGCGGCGTGCGCAGCTCGACCGCATCGAGACCGAGGCACGGTTCCAACTCCTCGCGGAGAACTCGAGTGACGTCATCGTCAGGCGGTCCCCCGAGGGTACGTTCACGTACGTCTCACCGGCGGCGAAGGCGATCCTGGGATACGAGCCTGAAGAGTTGATCGGCCGTCCGGCGGCTGATTTCGTCCATCCCCTGGACCGCGAGCGAAAGCGTGCCGAGTTCGAGGGGTCCGAAGCCCCCGGCGCCCACGTCGATACCTTCCGCGGCCTCCGCAAGGACGGCAGCTTCGTCTGGCTCGAGTCCGTGTCGCGCCAAATCCGGGACGCTTCGGGCGCGATCACCGAGGTCCAGGCCGCCGCGCGCGACATCACCCAGCGCAAGGAGGCGGAAGAGGCGCTCGAGCACCAGGCTCTGCACGACCTGCTCACCGGCCTGCCGAACCGGGCACTCCTACAAGACCGCATCGAGCAAGCGCTCCTCGCGCTCAAGCGCTCGCTGGGCATCGTCGGCCTGCTCCTCGTCGACCTGGACCGCTTCAAGGAAGTGAACGACACCTATGGGCACGCGGTCGGCGATGATCTCCTGCGCGAGGTCGCTCGCCGTTTCCGCGAGGCGGTGCGCGAAGGCGATACCGTGGCCAGGCTCGGCGGAGATGAGTTCGCCGTCGTGGTCCCCGATGCGGCCGACGCGGCCTACGCGCAACAGGTCGCCAAACGGCTTCGCCAAGCGCTCGTTGCGCCATTCGCCGTGGGCGCGGTCCCTGTCTACGTCGAGGCGAGCATCGGCATCGCGCTTGCCCCGGAGCACGGCGAGACGGCCGACGAGCTCCTCCGCCACGCGGACGTCGCGATGTACGACGCCAAGCGCGCCCGCACGGAGGTCGCGATCTACCGACCGGACGCCGATCGCCACACAGAGCGCGCGCTCACGCTCGCCGGGGACCTCCGTGGCGCGATCGCGCGGGACGAGCTCGTGCTGCACTTCCAGCCGATCATCGACATGCGTACGAAGTCTTGCGTGGCGGTCGAATCTCTCGTCCGGTGGCGTCATCCCGAGCGCGGCCTGCTCGAGCCGTCCGATTTCATCCCGATCGCCGAAGAGACGGGCTTCATCAAGGGTCTCGGGCTCTGGGTCCTGAACGATGCGGTCCGCTGGCGCAGCACCTGGCGCGAGAGCCGCAGGGCCCCCGTCGTCGCTGTCAATCTGTCGGCGCGCAACTTGCGCGCGGGTGAGCTTCCGGATCTCGTTGCCAGCACGCTCTCCATGTGGAGCGTTCCGCCCTCCGCGCTGATCCTCGAGGTGACCGAGACCGCCGTGATGGCGGACGCCGAGCGCTCGTTCGAGATCGTTCGCCGGCTCCACGAGATGGGTGTGACCATCGCGATCGACGATTTTGGCGTCGGGTACTCCTCGCTCCTGCAGCTGCAGCGCATGCGCGCGCACCACCTCAAGATCGATCGCACCTTCGTGCAGAACCTGAGACGTGATCCGAACTCGCAGGCCATCGTGGGTTCGACCGTCCTCCTTGCGCATAGCCTCGGGATGAAGGCCGTCGCGGAGGGTGTCGAGGACAAGGAGACCTGGGAGCGGCTTGCCGTGCTGGGCTGCGATCTCGCGCAGGGATACTTCGTGGCCGCGCCGATGGCCGCGCCGGATCTTATGCGGTGGTTCGCCGAGTCTCCCTGGGCCGCCATTGAATAGGCGGAGCGCCTAGCGCATATCTGCGACCATTCGACCCGTGGCAGCGCTGAAGGTTGTGTGCGTCGGCGGTGGGCTCGGAGCGCCCACGGTGATGGCCGGGCTTCGCCGGCAGACCGATGAGATCACCGGCCTGATCGCCGTGACCGACTCGGGTCGCTCGACCGGAAAGGTCCGGATCGCGCTCGACGTCCCCGCGCCCGGCGACATCCGCAGCGCCCTGACCGTGCTCGCCGAGGGCGACCCCGCGCTCGTGAAGCTCTTCTCCCATCGCTTCGACACAGACAAGAGCGAAGAGCTGAGCGGCATGGCATTCGGCAACCTCTTCCTCGCAGCACTTACGCAGCAGGAGGGTTCGTTCCTGCGTGCGGTCGAGGAGGCGTCGCGCCTGCTCAAGATCCGCGGCCGCGTGCTTCCCGTCACCCTGTACAACACGCATCTTTGTGCCAAGCTCGCGGACGGCACCGTCGTGGAGGAAGAGGTGAACGTGCGGGCCGCGGGAAAGGCGGCCATCGAGCGGATCTATCTCAAGGATGACGATGTGCGGGCGACCGACGGGAGCGTCGAAGCGATCGCCGCCGCCGACCTGATCACGCTCGGCCCGGGCAGCCTCTTCACCACGGTCTGCGCCTGCCTCCTCGTTCCGGAGATCGCGCACGCGATCGCCGACGCGAAGGGTCTCGTCGTGTACGTCGCGAACACGACCAGGCAGCCCGGACAGACCGACGGCTTCGGCATCGCCGACCACGTGCGCGTCGTGCGGGATTACCTCGGCGGCTCGGGCCTCGATGTCGCGTTGATCAATGACGATCCGCCGCCCGATCACCTGCGGGCGCACTACGCCGAGCGTGGTCTCCCGTACCTCGAGCCGACGGCGGAGGAGCTGGCTCTGATCACTGAGCTCGGCGTGCGTCCGGTCACGGCGGCAGTCATCGACAAGTGGAGCGGTCCCAGGGACCTCTGGCTCAAGCAGGACACGATCCGTCATGACGCTGCGCGCGTCGCCGCCGCGCTCATCCGGCTTGTCGAGGAGCGCCGCCCGCGCCTCCGCGCTCTCTCGTGACCGCCGTCGCATCGCGCGTCCGTCACTTCGTCTCGATCGCCGACCTCGACGAGAACGAGCTCGCGACGCTCCTCGACCTGTCCACGCGGCTGAAGGCCGACCGCGACGCGCGGTCGGACCTGCGTGGACGGACCGTGGCTCTCGTCTTCGAGAAACCGAGCCTTCGCACGCGCCTCTCCTTCGACGTCGGGATCGCCCAGCTCGGCGGCCACTGCGTGTACCTCTCGCCCGCCGAGGTCGGCCTCGGCAGGCGCGAGAGCGTCTCCGACGTCGCGCGCGTCGTGAGCCGCATGGCCGACGCCGTGGTCCTGCGGGTGAACGCGCATGAGACGATCGAGGAGTTCGCCCGCTACAGCGACGTGCCGGTGATCAACGGGCTCTCCGATCTGTCGCATCCGTGCCAGGGTCTTGCGGACATCTTCACGATCCGCGAGCGGAAGGGCCCGGATCTACGTGGCGTAGCGATCGCGTACGTGGGAGATGGCAACAACGTCGCGCATTCGCTCATGCTCGCCGCCGCGAAGACCGGCACCACGCTGCGGATCGCGACACCGGCGGGCTATGAGCCGCTCCCGCGCTACCGTGACCTCGCCCTGGCCGCCGCCAAGCGGACGGGCGCGCGGATCACGATCGGGAACGCTCCGGCTGCGGCCGTCGCGGAGGCTGACGTCGTCTACACCGACGTGTGGACGAGCATGGGTCAGGAGCAGGAATACGAGCGCAGGCGGCGTGCGTTCCAAGGGTTCCAACTGAACGCGACGCTCCTCGCACGTGCGAAGCGCGACGCGATCGTTCTTCATGACCTGCCGGCCCATCGGGGCGAAGAGATCACCGACGAGGTCATCGACGGACCGCAGAGTGCGGTGTTCGATCAGGCGGAGAACCGCATGCACACGGAGAAGGCGCTGCTCTGCTGGCTGCTCGGAGGGAAACGATGAACGCGACACACGAGCGCACCATCCTCGCGGACTGCTGCGAGGACTGGATCATCGAATGGGGCGGCTTCTACGAGGTCGACCGCCCGTTCCGCTGTCCCGAGTGCGCGACAGAATGGAGAAAGACCGCCGAGGATTCGTATCGCCGCGCTGACGGACGATCGTTCGTTCGTCGCGCGCGCACCGGACCGCAGGCGGAGTTCCCGTATCTCGCCGCGGCCGACGGCCACGAGCCCAACGTCGAGCGTTGTTGCGCGAAGATCCTCCTCGCGCACGGCGAACGTCTCGCCGAAGGCCTGTTTGTCTGTCCGGTCTGTGGTACGGAGTGGACTCGAACCACACAGCGCCTGCACGGGCTTCGCGTTCCGGTGTTCGCGAAAGCGACATTGCGAGAGCCCCTGACTGTGCAACCAGGGCGAACACGACCCTTCCTCGTCGCGCTCTCGGAATATTCGCCGCCGCGCGACTAGATCGTCGAAGCGAACATATGAGTCGGCGCGCAACTGGATGTCGCCTCGTCATCACGCCCCCGCGCTGCTTGAAACCCGGCTGACCGAACGTACCAGGGCTCGTCGGCGTTAGGCCAGCGCATCACACGCAGAGCCGCCGGTGGGGGCCGAGGTGTGGAGCTGGGGAGAGGCCAAGTTGCTGTGGTCTTCACGATCGCGCCTCGCCGCCTCGCTCGCGCTCGCAATGGGCTTCGCACTGATTTTCGGCGCGAGCGCCGCGCTCGCGCCGGAGGCGGATGCGCTTGCGGCGATCAGCACCCTCAGCGCCGTGAAGGGGGATGTCTTTGTACGTCACCCGAGCGGCGATCTGGCGCGCGCGAACGAGGGCGACGTCATCGTCGTGGGTGATGCGATCCGTACCGGGTCGGACGCCCTCGCCGAGATCACATACTTCGAAGGCTCGAGCGTGCGCATCGAGGCGGACACCGAGCTCGTGGTCGAGAATCTTTCGACCGCGTCCGACGGTGGAACGGTCATCGTGATGTGGCAGGCCGTCGGTCGCACCTGGCACGTGGTCACGAAGCTCATCACCGGCGGCTCTCGGTATGAGGTGCGTACGCCGAGCTCGACCGCCACCGTGCGCGGCACGATCTTCGCCGTCGACGTGGAAATCGAGCCTGATGGTCCCGTGGCGATCGTGACGACGAGCGAGGGGACCGTCGTCCACAGCTCGCTCGACCCGGTGCATCCGGGCGCGACCACGGAGGTGCGTGTCACCGCTGGTCAGCAGTCGAAGGCATCGCGTGGAAAAGCGACCGAACCAGCGGATCCTGCGGCAGCATCGACGCTCTCGTCCGCGCCCAAGCGGCCGGCGTCGTCGACGGCGCGGCCGACCAAAGAGCGAGCGCCGTTACCCCCGACACGAACGACGTCACGTGACGTGGGTGCGACCACTGGACAGCGTGCGATCCCAGCCGCGACGGTGACGCGCGACCGCGCGAAGCCGGCGCCGACAGAGAAGTCGCGTTCGCGTGGAGAGGGAAGCGGATGACGAACTGGACCTAGGGGTCTCGGGGCGGGGTACGGGAGTCGAACCCGTCTGACCAGATCCACAATCTGGGGCCTTAACCGATAGGCTAACCCCGCCGTAGTCGCGGATGTCACCCGCGTGCGATCGATTGTAAGTGGCTAGCGTCCCGCCTTCGCCTTCGCATCCGCGTACAGCGCTCGGACCATATCCGATGCCGAATGGAACTGACCGACGTCGAGATACACGGTCCACACATCCACTGCGCCGTTCCAGTCCTTCTTGTTGTAGAGCGCGAGTCCCTTGACGAAGAGCGCGTCGGAGTCACGTGGCCGCATCGCGAGGACCCTATCCGCCGCCATGATCGCGCCGTCGTCGCTCCCGGACGCCACGAGGATCAGGGCGAGCCCGTCCAGAGCCGAGACGTTGCTCGGGTCGCGCGCCAGCACCGCCCGATAGCGCGCGATCGCGTCCTGCGGGCGGCTCGCCTGGACGTACGCCTCCGCGAGCGCGAGCTGGGTCGGGATGTCATCGGGCAGCGACCGGGCACGCGCCTCGAGTGAGGCGAGGTCGTTCGTCCGCGGCACTGTGCCGGTGATCGTCTCGCCCGGCGCGCGGTCGCCGGCCGAGCGCGGGAGCGTAACCGCGGCGACCACCGCGATGGCCCCTGCGATGAGCGCCGCCGCAAGCAAGGTGCGGACCGGCGCGGCCGAGCGCGGCTCGTCGGACCGCCGCGCGAAGGCGTCGCGCTCGAGCGTCGCGCGCAGGCGCGCGTAGTCCGAGGCGGCGATCGTCCCGGCGGCGCGCGCGAACTCGAGATCGCGGAGCGAGCTCACGGCGCGCGCCACATCGTCGCGATCGTCCGGCGGGTCCGCGGGCCAGGCGATCGGCCGGCGTGCGAGAGGCGCGATCACCGCCGCCATCCCAGCGACGACCAACGCGACGAAGAGGACGATGCTCATCCGTCGGCCGCCTCATCGCGCGCGACGCGTTCGCGCAGGGCCGCGACCTGCGCGGCGGTCGGCTCGGCAGCGCGCGCGGGCGTGCCGCCGCGGACGCGCGCGGTCGCGAGAATGAAGCCGGCGCCGATGACCGCGAGCGGCGCGAGCCAGACCAGCCCGCTCCACGATGCAACGGGCGGCGAGAGCAGCACCCAGTCTCCGTAGGCGGCACGGAACTCGGCCTCGATCTCGGCGTCGGTCTTTCCCTCGCGGACGCGCTCCGCGACGAGGTTGCGCATCTGCCGCGCGGTTTCCGAGGGTGAGTCCTTCACCGACAGCCCCTGGCAGACCGGGCAGCGCAGCTCGGTCGTGATCCGGTCGACGCGTTCCTCCGCGGTCGCCTCGTGAGGCCGCGCCGCAAGAACGAGCGCGGCGGCGATCGCGAGAAGCGCGGCCGCGATGACGACCCGCGTCCTCATCGCGTCGCCTCGCGGCGCAGCGCCTCGATGCCGGTGATCAGCGTGGTCTCGTCGATCGGTCCGATGTGGCGTCCGGCGATCACGCCGTCGGGTCCGATGAAGAAGGTCTCCGGAGGGCCGAACACCCCGTACGACAGCGCGACCCGCCCGTCGTCGTCGGTGATCGCCGGCCAGCTGATGCCCATTCTCTTGACGTACGACAGCGCGCTGTCGCGCGACTCCTGATAGACGACGCCGAGCATCACGACGTCGCTGCCGCGGTAGCGCTCGTACACACGGACGAGGGCTGGATTCTCCTGCGTGCATGGCAGGCACCACGAGGCGAAGAAGTTCATGACGACGACTTTGCCGGTGTAGTCGGAGAGCGAGAGCCTGCCCGCACCGTCGAGGCGATCCGCGGTGAACGCCGGTGCGGGCTTGCCCACCGTCCCGGTCCGGATGTCGTGCGGGTCACGCCGGAACGCGAGTGCGAGCGTCACGACGAGACCGAGCATGGCCACGACGATCGCGATCCGGAGGGCGCGGGAGAGGATCACTTCGCGGGGGCCGGTGCTTGCGCCACCGGGACGTGACGAGCGGCGCGCCGCCGCGGCGCGGGAAAGGCGGCGATCACCGCGCCGATCCCGATCACCGCTCCGCCCAGCCAGAGCCACGACACCAGCGGGATGACCCGCATCCGGATCGTGGCCCAGGACAGGGTCTTCGGGTCGTAGGCCGCGAGGATCGCGTAGAGGTCGTCGCGGACTCCCGCGCCGATGCCCGGCGAGCCGATCGCCGACGCGTTGTTCGGGTACTGCACGAGCGCGGCGTGGAGCTGAGCGCTCGTGCCGTTGCCACTGACATCGAGGTCGGCGACCACCGAGTCCCGCTGGGGCTCGCGGACGGTGCGCAGCGCGTCGAGCCTGACCGTGTATCCGGCGACCTGAAGCGTTTCACCGGGCACGAGCGTCTTCTCCGCATCTACGGTGCGCGCCTGGCTCGTCGCGACCGCGAGCGCGACCAGGACGATGCCAAGGTGCACGACGTATCCCCCGTAGCGCCGCCCGTTCCGGCGGAACAGGTTCGCGAACGCGGTCGGCGCGCCTTCCGCATGAAGCGCGCGCCGCGCGCGGACTCCGCGCGCGAACTCCTGGATCACCGTGGCCGCGACGAACGCCGCGAGCGCGTATGTAAGGACGGCGGCGATCCCGGTCGTTCCGGTGGCGAGGGCCGCGACCGCGCCGGCCGCCGCGGACACGAGCGGGGCGGTGAACTGCCGCTCGAGGGTCGCGCGCGACGCGCCGTGCCACGGGAGCTGAGGGCCGACGCCCATGAGAAAGAGGAGGGCCAGCGCGAGCGGGACCTCCACGCGGTCGAAGTACGGACCGCCGATCGAGAGCTGCGCGCCCGAGATCGCCTCGGCGATGAGCGGGTAGAGCGTCCCGAGCAGCACGGTGAGCATCGCGGCCATGAAGAGGACGTTCTGGAAGAGAAAGATCGCTTCACGTGAAAGCGGTGCCCCGACCGCGCCCGCGTCGCGGAGCCGGCCCGAGCGCCAGAGCAGCAGGCCGATGGAGAGGACGAGGATCGCGACGAGATAGCCGAGGAGGAGCGGGCCGATAGCCGACTGGGTGAAGGAGTGCACGCTGTTCACGACACCGCTTCGCGTCAGGAACGTGCCGAGGATCGTGAGCGCGAACGTCGCGACGACCAGCGCGATGTTCCAGGTACGCAGGAGCCGTCGCTTTTCCTCGACCATCACCGAATGCAGGTAGGCCGTGGCGGTGAGCCACGGCATGATCGCCGCGTTCTCGACCGGGTCCCAGGCCCAGTAACCGCCCCAGCCGAGGACCGCATAGCTCCACCACGCGCCGGCGACGATCCCGACGCCGAGGAGCGCCCAGGACACGAGCGCGAAGCGTCGCGTCGCCACGAGCCAGCGATCGCCGCCCTCGCCGAGGATCAGGGAGCTCAACGCGTAGGCGAACGGGACGGACGTGAGCACGTAGCCGAGGTAGAGGAGCGGTGGATGAAGGGCCATGAGCGGATGGTTCTGGAGCAGCGCGTTGGGCCCGTTCCCATTGTCCGGGGCGAAGGCCAGGCGGACGAACGGGTCGGCCGCGGGCGTCGTGACTAGGAGGAGGAAGAACGTGAGCATCCCGAACATGACCGCGAGCGCCGTGGTGGCGAGCCGGGGGATCGCCGCCGTGCCACGAAACGCGACGTACGCCGTCGCCCCCGCCAGAATCCCGGTCCACAGAAGGATCGAGCCCTCGAGCGCGGCCCAGAGGCCGATGATCGAGTAGAAGGGCGGCGTCTCGCGCGCGTTGTTCTGGGCGACGTAGAGGATCGAAAAGTCGTGGGTCGCGAGAGCGAACATCATCGAGAGCGCCGCGACAACGATCAGGCCGAAGCCGACTCCGGCGGCGATCCGCGCCGAGATGAGTGCGCGGGCGTCGCGCCGCCATGCCGCGTACGCGGCCGCGCCGATGCCCCACAAAGAGAGGAACAGCGCGGCGCGGAGCGCGGCCCCGCCGAGGTCGCCGGCGCTCATGGGAACGACGTCCGATGCGACGGCGTCGCTCCAGCCCTCGGTGCCGTGTAGACCTCGTCGTGCTTCGCGATCACCTGTGTCGCGATGAACGTCCCGTCCGCCGCGAACGAGCCCTCGACGACCGCGCCAGCTCCTTCACGGAGCAGGCCGGGAATCGCGCCCCGCCCGAGCACGCGGACGTCCACGCTGCCATCCGTGATGATGAACTCGAACTCGTTCGGGCCATGGAATGAGATCGGTTTCATCGAGAGCGAACCGGTCTTCACCAGTCCGCCGAGGCGGACGGTCTGACCGGCCGAGATTGTCCGCGCCATCGCCTCTGAAGGGGTCAGGTAGTACACGGTCGAGCTTGCGAGATTGGTGGCCGCGAATGCGCCGACGAGCACGGCGACCCCCAGGGCCGCGATCAGGAGAACGCGGCGCGCTCCGATCCGCTCAAGCACCGCGCGCGCGAAGGGACCACAGGTAGGCGAGCAGCGCGCCCCACACGATGACGTACGCGGCGACGATGAAGGCTACGTTGGTGTCCACAGTCGCTCGCGGCGTGCGACCTCGATCGCGACCCGTGCCGCCATCAGGTACGCGTAGATGAGCGTGAATGCGGCGACCGAGACGAGCAGCGTAAGCAGCATCGACGCGTCGAGCGCCGGAGACCCCCCGGCGCGCAGCACGGTGGGCAGCTGATGCAGCGAGTTCGCCCAGAGGACCGAAAGATGGACGATCGGGACATCGAGAACGAGCACCGCGCCCAGGATGGCGGCGCGGGTCGCGCGACGCTCGAAGTCGGTCGAGAGCCCTCGCAGCAGCAGATAGCCGATGTACATCACGAACATCACGGCCGTGGTGATGAGCCTGGGCTCCCACGTCCACCACACTCCCCAGGTCGGCTTCGCCCAGATCGACCCCGCCACGAGGGCGAGGCCGGTGAACAGCACGCCGATCTCCGCGGACGACACAGCGATCGCGTCGAAGATGGGGCGCCTCGACCAGAGCCAACCGATCGACGCGAGGAAGACGACCACGAACGCGAGGTACGCGAGCCAGGCCGAGGGGACGTGCACATACATGATCCGGTAGACGTCTCCCTGCACCGCGTCTGTCGGCGCCCACACGAGGGCCATCCACGTCGCGAGGAGCGCCGCCGCGGCGGCGAGGATGCCGAGCCAACCGCGAATCCGCACCCAGGGAACCCCAGGGAACCTCGGCTGGAGGACGCTCGCACCTGACGGAGGGTTCTTCGCCATCGCTCCCTATCATCGCAGGGCCCCGCGGCTCTGCTCGCTGGCCCGCGCGGACGCTTTTCGCGAGCTGTTGCTCGTTTTAATCGCGAGCGGTGCGGCTGTCAACGCGCCGGGTCGGGAATAATGCGCACGTGCCGAAGCCCACGCACGATCGCTTGGATCCGCTTGGCGCGATTGCCGCTCTCGCGGCCCCACTGCGCAGAGCCATCTACGAGTTCGTCCTCTCGCGAGACGACCCGGTCGGGCGTGATGAAGCGGCCGCCGCGGTCCACAGTGGCCGGCCGGTCGCGACCTTCCACCTCGAAAAGCTCGTGGCGGCGGGACTCCTTGAGGTCGCCCCCGGCCTCGCGGAGCCACGAGCGCGAGGCCGGCCGACCAAGCGCTACCGGATCCCTCGACCGGCGCTCGAGCTAAGCGTGCCGCGGCGCGGCTACGGCCTGTTCGGCAGGATCCTGCGCCGCTCCGATCGAGGGCGGTCGTCCGCGCGCGATCCGCGGCTTTTGTCCGCGGCGCGCGAGGTCGGGCGCGAGATCGGTCGTGAGGTCCGTGTCGGCTCGGGCAACCGGCGCTCCGCGCTCGTGCGAGCGTTGGGTGAGCTGGCATATGAACCCAAGGTCGAGGCGACCTCGATCCGCCTCCGCAACTGCCCCTGGCGCGCCCTCGCGGACGAGGCTCCGGACCAGGTTTGCACACTGAACCTCGCGTTTCTCGAGGCCTTGATCCGGTCGGTCGGTGCGACGGGGGTCGCCGCCGTTCCCGATCCGGCGCCGCGCGGCGGTGCCTGCTGCGTGCTCCTCCGGGTCGAGCGGCTTGACACGCGCCCCGCCGCGCGGTAGCACGGGCGAGGATTTCGCGAGTCGCGGCTGGCGAAATGCAGGTGACGCGGCGCATCGCCGCGTGGCAGCGGGGAGAACGACTATGTCGACAGGCTTACTCCAGCGCCTCTTTTCCAGCGCTTCCGTTATCGCGGCCAGCCTTTTGGTCGCCTCATCGATCACCGGCGCAGCCGGTCTGAGCGCCGCCCCGGGCTGTACGTCCGACGACGTCGTTCGTATCTTCCGGCAGCAGCTCGAACGCGACCCGGAAAGCGAGGCCGCCGTCGCCGGCCGCGTCGGGCGACCCTGTGATCAGGTCGAGGACGAGGTCGCGAACTCGGAGGAGGCGCGCGCGCTTCGCGCGGGTATGGTCCAAGACCTCCTCCGGCAGGGCCGGCACATCTTCCGTTTCGACACGTTCGGCGACGAGGCGTTCTGGGGCGACACCCTGCAGCTGCATCGCGCCATCATCGGCGCGAAGAACGGCGGCGTCGGCCCGGGCGTGAGCCCCAAGACCGCTCTGGCGGTCGGCCTCAAGGTCGACGTCGACGCGCTGCCGAACTCGCTTCGTTCCGCGCTCGCGCGTGGCGCCGTGGACCTCGACGATCCGGCGACTACCGTCGCGCTCCTGAAGCTCAACGCGGTCGTCGGCGTCAAAGCGTTCACCAACCCGGACGGCTCGGTGCGCTCGATGGGGATCCAGTGCGCGCTGTGCCACTCGACAGTCGACAACTCCTTCGCGCCCGGCATCGGTCACCGGCAGGACGGATGGCCAAACCGCGACCTCAACGTCGGGGCCATCGCCTCGCTCGCTCCGAACATCAAAGCGGTCGCCGATGCTCTCGGCACCGACGTCGCTACGGTCAAGAAGGTCCTCGCGGCGTGGGGGCCGGGCAAGTTCGACGCCGAGCTTTTCCTCGACGGGAAAGGGTTCCGGCCCGACGGACAGACCGCCGCGGTGCTCATCCCGCCCGCGTATGGTCTCGCGGGTGTGAACCTGCACACCTATACCGGGTGGGGATCGGTGACCTACTGGAACGCGTTCGTGGCCAATCTCGAGATGCACGGCATCGGTAACTTCTTTGACCCGCGGCTCGACAACGCGTCGAAGTTCCCGGTGGCCGCACGGAACCGGCTCGGCCACACACAGGTGTCGCTCGAGAAGGACCAGATCACCGCGAAGCTCGCGGTGCTTCACTTCTATCAGCTGGCGCTCGCCGCGCCGAAGCCCGCCGCGGGCTCGTTCGACGCCGCAGCCGCGGCGCGCGGGCGGGCGCTCTTCGTGGGGAAGGCCCAGTGCGCGTCGTGCCACATCCCGCCGCTGTACACGGAGCCCGGTTGGAACCTTCACACGCCAGCGGAGGTCGGGATCGACTCGTTCCAGTCGGACCGCTCGCCCGATGGACGCTATCGGACGACGCCACTTGGCGGCCTCGGACGCCGCGCGACGCAGCAGGGCGGCTTCTTCCACGACGGGCGCTTCCCGACGCTGCTCGACGTCGTGAACCATTACGACGGCTTCCAGCATCTCGGGTTGACCGATGCCGAGAAGAAGGACCTGGTTGAGTTCCTGAAGAGTCTCTAGGGGTGGCCCAGGGGGTCTCGTGAACGGGCACGAGCGCGGCGCCCGTGCCCGTTCAGTCCAAGGCGGCCGGAACGACGCTTAGCCCGAGCACCAGATAGACGAGCGCGATCGCCCCGAGGAGTCCCGACCACGCCCACGCCCCGGTCGCGTCCCCGCTGAGTGCGGCCGCGGCGCCGTGAGATGCGGCCAGCAGGTGCGGCACGAGCACGGGCAGCGCGAGGACCGGGACCAGCGCGGCACGCGCGCGGAGGCGGAGCGCGAGCACGACGTCGACCACGACCACCGGCGGCAACGCGATCACGCCGAGCGCGACCACGACGATGAGATGGAACGGCAGCGCGAGCGGAAGGTCGAGCAGCACGAGCGACAAGATGCCGCCGACTGCGGCGACGAGCGCGAGCACGATCGATAGCGCGAGGACCTTTCCGCCGAAAAGCGCGTCCCGTCCCCCCGGAAGCGCCACGAGACCCTCGAGCGCATCGTCTTCGAGTTCACGATCGAAAGAGCGCATCGTCGCGAGGATGGTCGCAAACGCAAGCGCCAGCCAGAACAGCGCGGAGGCGACGGCGGCGTCGCGCGCCACCGCGGGACCGACCACGAGGCTCTCGAGGAGCACGAGAACAGTGATGAACGTGACCGCCGCCACGACCCCGTCGGGTTGCCGCCGTTCCGCGCGCAGCTCGCGCATAGCCACGAGGCCGATGCGGTCGAGCTCCCTCATCCGAGGTTCGTGATCCCCCGGTCGATCGCGACGTGCGACGCGGCCAGATCGTCGAGCTCGAAGTGCGCGTGCGTGGCCACCACGACGGTGCGCCCATCCTGGCGTGCACGTGCGATCGCGTCGCGCAGCCGGGCCACGCCCCGGTCGTCAAGATCAGCGAACGGCTCGTCGAGCAGGAGGACCGGGACGTGCTCGGTATCGACCCGCGCAAGGGACGCCCGCCGCCGTTCCCCCGCCGAGAGCCTTTCGACCGGGCGGTCGAGCTCATCTCCGAGTCCCCAGGCGCCGAGGGCGCGCGCGACGCCATCCTCGGCAAGGCCGCGGAAGCGCATATAGAAGGAGAGATTTTCGCGGGCCGTCAAGCCGCGAAGCAGCATCGGGCGGTGCCCGATGTAGAGCGCGTCCCCGGTCATCTTTCGAATCCCGCGTGCGAGCGGAACAAGTCCGGCGAACGCCCGGAGCAACGTCGTCTTGCCCGCACCGTTCGGTCCGCGGACCAGCGTGAGTCCCGGTCCGAGCTCGACGGTGACATCGCGAAGGATGGGACGATCGTCGAGGATCACCGTTGCCCCGCGGAGGGATGCAGTAGCCTCCACCTTCCGCATGATGGGACGCGTCGCCCTCGTGTGCACCGCGCTCGCTGTGCTCATCGCTGCGTGCTTCCCCGAGGCTCCGGCGACCGACCCGGTGTCACGCGGAGGCCAGCTTTACCGTTCACTTGGATGTGCGAACTGTCACGAACCGAACCTGTTCGGGCAGCGGCTCGGCCCGCCCCTCGACCACATCGGCACCGTCGCGGGGAGCCGGATCCCGGGCATGACCGCGGAGGAATACATCCGCCAATCGATCCTCGACCCCGGCGCGTACGTGGTACCGGGGTACCAGGACTCCATGCCGCGGGGACTGGGCCGAGACCTGTCGCCTACCGACCTCGACGCTCTGGTCGCCTACCTTCTCTCGTTGAGATGAACGGTGCCTAACACCCCGGTCACGGCCGCCGTTAGCCCGGACAGAGCGGACGACGGGGACGCCAGCCTCGCCATTCGCGCCGGAAAGGGTGACGCGGCCGCCTTCGGGGCGCTCTACGACCGCCACGTCGAGGCCGTGTACCGCTACGTGTACTACCGAGTAAGGAACGATGCGGAAGCGGAGGATCTGACAAGCGACGTGTTCATGCGGGCTCTTCGCGCCATCTCACGGTACGAGCCTCGCCAGGCGTTCCTCGCCTGGCTCTACCGGATTGCCCGCAACGCCGTGATCGACCGCGCCCGGCGCACCCGGATCCAGATCAGCTTCGAAGACGCTCTCGCGCACCCCGGGGTCGACCAGGTCGTGGAGCCCGACTCAGCGCTCCTCGCTCTCTCTGACAAGGAAGCTGTCCGTGAGGCGCTTTCGCGCCTGACGCCACTGCAGCAGGAGGTCATCGTCCTGCGATTCGTCGAGGGCTACAGCACGCAGGAGATCGCCGCGTTCGTGGGTAAGCGCGAAGGGACCGTGCGCGGCATCCAGTTCCGCGCGCTCGAAGCGCTGCGCACGCTCATCCCCTC
Organism: Candidatus Limnocylindria bacterium; assembly: GCA_036003765.1. Classification (GTDB taxonomy): domain Bacteria; phylum Chloroflexota; class Limnocylindria; order P2-11E; family P2-11E; genus 3-1-20CM-2-70-9. Next base: position 5,304 of record DASYSC010000053.1, on the reverse strand, counting down.
GCGCGAGGCGCTCGCATGAACGACAACGGCCGGCGCACGCCGGTGCTTGAGCGTCCGGTGATGCGGCGCGAGTTCCGCAAGCAGCTCCGCACTCGACTCATGTCGGAGGCCGTCGTCGCGCTCGGATCGCGTCCTCGGCAGCCGTCGCTCTTCGCCGCGGCGTGGCTCCGGCCGGCGCTCGCTGCCGCGGTCCTGGCGGTCTTCGTCGTAGTTGGGGCAACCAGCGCCGCCGCGTCGAGCCTTCCGGGCGATCCGCTCTACGCCGTCAAGCGTGCGAGCGAGGACGTGCAGCTCGCGCTCACGTTCGACGATGTCGCGCGCATGCAGCTCCTCTCCGATCTCGCGGACCGGCGCCTCGCCGAGCTCGCCGAGATCGCGAAGGAGCGTCCTGCCTCGGCGCCGACCGCGACGGCCGAGTACTCCGACGCCGTCGACAAGTTCGCCGATGCCGTCGACAGGTTGCGCGACGCCGAGAGCGGCGAGAGGCGCGACGCCGCGCAGGCCGTCGCGGACGCCGCGCGAGAGAAGCACAAGGCCGTGCTCGACGCTGTCAAGGAGCAGTTGCCCGAGAACGCGCAGCCCGACGTGCAGCGGGTCATTGAAAAGGAAGAGCAGCGCACTACGAGCGACCCCGGACGCACCGGCGGCCGCGGCGCGACCGGGGACGAGAGGCGATCGAACCCGACCGCCCGGCCAACGCCAAAGAGATAACGGCGGGGGCCGGGGGAGCAGAGCCCCCCGACCGCTGGCACGGTCGTTGCATCCATGCCCTGGCATGTGCCATTGCAAGCTCTGCACGAACGAGCGCATCTTCCTGCGCATCCTGGCCATGCTCCTGGTCACATGAAGCGAGTCCTTATCGCTCTCGATGACCCGGACACGGGGGCGGCCCTCAAGCTAAACCTCGAGGATCGCCTCCCGGTCACCACCGACGTCGTCACGAATGGAGCGCTCGTCCTCGACCAGCTCACCGCGACGCGTTCCGATCTCCTCATCTTGGACGTCTCACTCCCGGGATTGAACGGGGTCGACGTCTTCGACCTCATCCGCGGCAGCGCGCGGTGTGGGGAGGTGCCGGTACTCTTCGTCACCGGCGCGCCCGATCGCGCGCGGGAGGCGTTCGCGCACTGCGGCATCAACGACGTGATGGCGAAGCCGTTCGACGGCGACGCGCTCGCTCGTCGGGTGAGCGATCTGCTCGCGCTCGCGACTGCGGCCGCTTAGAAAGCCCTGCGCTCTGCCGGCGTGCGCCGCGGGCTCAGGACGGGCCCGCTCGCGCGAGCCCGTCCCTCTCCTACCTAGTCGCCGTCGAGCGGCTCGCTATCGCTCTTGTCGCTCGCGTGCGGCGTGCCCGCGAGGGGACCGATGCCGCCGCGGCCGGGATGGTCGGCGATCATGACGAACGCCTCGCCGACGTTGTTGTCGTAGTTCGACTCGGGCAGCTGGTGGCACAAGCCGTGGGTGTCTTTGTGTGGGCAGGCCTCGCCCGCAGCGGCGACGAATGGCGGATTCACCGTGACCCGGATCTTGTAGAGGCCCGGCGGCACCACCGGTTGGCTGTCGCCACCATCGAGCACGAAGTACTGGCCGCCGAGAAGGAAGATGTATTCGTCGGCCCAGCCCACGCTGATGCCCTGGTTCCCAGCGATCCCGACGCGCCCGCACGTCTTGTAGACGCGCGGCCCCGGCGGGTTGCCGCCGACGGACGGCGGCGCCGGGTTCGTGTCGATCATGCAGAAGCCGCGTTTCGCGGTCTTCCAGACCGTGCCGGTCGCCGGGTCGATGAGGTCGTCGATGGTGTAGTGCCGGAAGTGGAAATGGTTGTGGCACGTCGCGAATTCATAGAGACCGTCGTTCGCCGCGACGTGGGCATTGGGATCGCCGAGGTTGATGTCGGCGTTGCCGATGTTCGGAGTCTGCACCGAGAAGCGGAGGATCCGCCGTACGCCCGGTGTGATCCCGCCCTCGACGACGCTGCAGAAAGTCGCAGGCAGCAGCTCGTCGCGGACGACCCACTGATGCTGAAGAAGGTCGCTGTTCACGATGAGGTCCGGCAGCGGATCGGCGGCGATCGACGCCGCCGGCTGCAGGAACGCCGAAAGCACGATGGCGAGCGCGGAGACGACGGCCGCGGGGATCCTGATCGCGCGCATCTTTCCCCCCTGGAACTGAATTAGGCGCGACCCCTCAACCCAGCCTTCGTCGATCCCGCCTCCTCCCGGCGACCGGCGGTGGAGTCTAGCCCGCGCTCTCCTCGGGCTCGCGGACCGGGGCAAGCCGCGGCCAGCGGCGCCGGATCGCGGCCGCGATGCCCGCCGCGTCGATGCCGTAGTGATGGCGCCAGAGCTTCTGTGCCCCGTGGTCGACGTGCTCGTCGGGAATGCCGAGCATCTCGAGGTCGACACGCACGCCGCGTTCGGCGAGCAGCTCGCCCACGGCGGAGCCGAAGCCCCCGGCGACGACGTGCTCTTCCACGCTGACGAAGCGCGGGATGCGGGCGGCGAGCGCGAGGATGCGGTCCGCGTCGAGCGGCTTCGCGAAGCGCACGTTCACGACCGTCGCCTCGAGTCCATCCTTCGCCAGGATCTCGGCCGCTTGGAGCGCGGCAGCGACCGGATGTCCGTACGCGAGGATCACGACGCCGTCGCCCTCGCGCAGCGTCTCCGAGACACCGATCTCGAGCTCCGCGAGCGGAGCGTCGAGCGCGGCGCCGACGCCCGCCCCGCGCGGGAAGCGGACGCCGATCGGGCCGCGTCCGGCCGCCGCGTGCCGGTACGCGGTCCACATCATCTGGCGCAGTTCGGCCTCGTCCTTGGGGGCCATGAGCGTCATACCGGGAAGGATGCGCAGATACGCGATGTCGTAGAGGCCCTGATGCGTTCGCCCGTCGTCGCCCACGATCCCGCCGCGATCCATCGCGAACACGACCGGTAGGTTCTGGACCGCGACGTCATGGACGACCTGGTCGAAGCCCCGCTGAAGGAATGTCGAATAGACCGCGACGATCGGGACGATCCCCTGCGTCGCGAGGCCTGCCGCGAAGGTCACGGCGTGCTGCTCGCAGATCCCGACATCAAAGAGGCGGTTAGGGAACTCCTTGAAGAGCGGCAGCAGGCCGGTGCCTCCCGGCATGGCGGCGGTGATCGCCACCACGCGCTCGTCCGACTTGAGGATCTCGCGGACCGAGTCCGCGAACACGGCGGTGTACTGCGGCGCGACCTGCTTCGCCGCGCCGGTCGCGGACACTCCGTGCCACTTCACGTTGTCGGCCTCGGCCGGCGCGTATCCGTGGCCCTTCTGTGTCTGCACGTGCACGAAGACCGGGCCATCGCGGAAGTCGCGGGCCTTCTCGAGGAGGCTTTCCACCGCGAACAGATCGTGACCGTCGACGGGACCGAAATACGTGAAGCCGAGCTGCTCGAAGAGCAAGTTCGGGATGAACAGCGCCTTCAGGCTCGTGAAGATCCGACGGCGCGCTTCTTCGGCGAGCTCGCTGCCGGGCATGTGGTCGATGACCTGTCGCGCGACGTGCTTGGCTCCGCGGTACGGCTGGGCCGTCCGCAGCGCTTCGAGCATGCGCGAGACCGCGCCCACGTTCGGCGCGATGCTCATGCCGTTGTCGTTCAGCACGACGATGACCCGCGTCCGCATATGGCCGATGTTGTTCATCGCCTCGAACGCCATGCCCGCGGTCAGCGCTCCGTCGCCGATGATCGCGACAACGTGGTTGTCGTCGCCCTTGAGATCGCGGGCGACGGCCATACCCTGCGCGGCGGAGAGCGATGTCCCAGCGTGGCCCGCGCCGAACTGGTCGTGCTCAGACTCGGTGCGGGCAAGGAAGCCGGATATCCCGCCGAACTGCCGGAGGGTGTCGAACCGATCGCGCCGGCCCGTGAGCATCTTGTGCACGTATGCCTGATGACCGGTGTCCCACACCAGCTTGTCTCGTGGCGAGTCGAAGACCCTGTGCAGCGCGACCGTGAGCTCGACGGTGCCGAGGCTCGATGAGATGTGCCCGCCGGTCTTCTGGACGCTGTCGACGGTGAAGTCGCGGATCTCGGCGCAGAGCTGCAGCACCTCGTCCCGATGGAGCACCCGAAGGTCGCGCGGCTGCTGGATGCGTTCGAGCACGCTCATGCGCCGATACTAGCGGCGGTGTTCGACCTCTCTAAGCGCGCCGTAGTAGTTACGGGCGCGACCGGCAACATCGGTCCCGCAGTGCTACGCGCGTATCTGGAGCTAGGCGCGCACGTCGCGATCGCGGTCCGTGACGTGGCGAAGGGAGAGTCCGTCCGCGCGAGTCTCGGTAGTCTCTCGGCCGACGCGGCCGATCGGCGGTTGCTGGTGATCGCGGCCGATCCCGGCGATCGGCCCGCGATGGAGCGGCTCGCCGAGCAAGTGCTTCGCGCTTGGGGCCGGCTGGACGTCATTGCGAACCTTGTCGGCGGCTACGCTGCGAGCACGGCCGCGGATGGCGACCTCGCGGCCTATCGCGCCTCGTGGGATCAGAAGGTGACGACGGCCGTGACCGCGACCGCGGTGTGCCTCCGCCCCATGCGCGCCCGCGGCTATGGTCGCGTCGTCAGCGTGGCGTCGATGGCTGCGCTGACAGGAGAGAAGGGTGCGGCCGGCTACGCGATGGCCAATGCCGCGCTCGTCCGGTGGACCGAATCGCTCGCTGAAGAGACCAAACGTGAGGGGATCACCGCGAATACGGTCCTGCCCCGGATCATCGACACGCCCGAGAACCGCGCGGCGATGCCGAAGGCCGACCCGACTCGCTGGGCGACCGGCGCCGAGATCGCCGCTGTCGTCGTATTCCTCTCTTCGGAGGAAGCGAGTGGAGTGAGCGGAGCGGCGATCCCAGTATTCGCGCGTACCTGACGCCGGCCGACACGGGGTGTCGCTCGGCGGAGCGGGGGGCGGCCACGCGAGGACGCGAGCGCGACCTCTGTGCAGGGGCCCCGCGAGCACGAGCGGCACCCCGGGGCGGGCCGGCGCGGGAGCGCTACTAGACTGCCGCTCGCCGTGTCCGTCTTCGTTGTCATCAAGTTCCTACACGTCCTGCTGGCGATCATCGCGGTCGGATTCAATGCGACGTACGGGGTGTGGCTCGCGCGGATCGCACGCGAGCCCGTGGCGACGCAGTCATTCGTGCTGCGCGGCATCAAGCGTCTCGACGACTGGTTCGCGAACCCCGCGTACGTGCTCCTCGCGGTCACCGGCCTGATGCTGGTGTTCATCGGCGACCTGCGTCTGAACACGTTCTGGATCGCCGGCGGGCTCGTCCTCTGGGCCATCGCC
>DASYSC010000052.1:0-5640 GCA_036003765.1 Candidatus Limnocylindria bacterium | reverse complement strand
GGAACGTCGATGTTGCCGCCGCGGCGGAAGCCCGTGCCCTCGAGGAGGCCGGCGAGCCCACGTTGCTCGCCGCGTAGCGCATCAAGCAGGCGGATCGCCTCATCCACGGTCAGGTCGCGCCGGAAGTCGGTCAGCGCACTTTGCACCGACGGCGGCTGGGATGGACTCGCCGGCCCCGTCGAGCCGGGCGGCGGGCTGCCGCCCGGAGCACCCGGACCGCTCGGTCCGCTCGGCCCCGGGCTGCCCCCCGGCGGCTGTGGCCCGGGCGGCGGCGACTGCCCGGGCTGACCCTGCGGGTTCTGGGCCTGCGGCCTGACCAGCGCGAGGATCTTGTCGATCAGCTCGATGTTGAACTTCGCGTCGCGGTCGGTCGGATCGAGACGCAGCGCCTCGACGTACGAGGCGCGCGCGTCTAGGATCCGACCGAGCCTGAACAGCGAATTCCCGCGGTCGTAGAAGGCGATCTCGCGCGTGCTCCCGCTTTTCGCGTTGTCCAGCGCGCGACCGTACGCGGCGAGCGCGCGGTCGTGGTCGTTGAGCTTCGCGAGCGTGTTCGCGAGGTCCACCGCGATCTCGGGCGACGCCGGGCGGGCAGCCTGAAGGCCGCGATAGCGCGCGAGCGCCGCCGCGGGATCGCGTTGGAAGAGATCGTTCGCCGCATCGAGGTCCGCGGCGAGTGGGTCGCTCGGCGCGCACGCGGTGAGGCCGAGAAGCGCGGCACCGAGGAGACCGAGCAGCCGGCGTCTGGGTGATGGACGAGCGCCCCTGACGCGGGGGCGAGGCATCGGACGGCGCTCGTCAATGAGCCAATCCAGGATCAGCGCGGCGATCGCGATACCCAGGAAGATCTGATAGCGATCCTCGGGACTTACCGCGCCTTCGCTCGTCGTCTCGCCGGCATCGATCGCGCGCAGCGCGTCGACCAGCGAGCGCGCCGCGGCCTCGCCGTCGTAGCGCCAGTAGCGGCCGCCGCCCTGGTCGGCCAGCGCCTGCAGGCGCGCTTCGTCCAGGCGGCTGGTGATCTGCGTGCCGTTCGCGTTCACGAGCATCTGCTGGAACTGGCCCTTGGCGTCGTAGAGCGGGACGGGGCCGCCCTCCGCCGTACCGATCCCAAGCGCGTAGACGCGGATGTTCCGCTGGAGCAGCGGCTCGAGGGCAGGCACATCGGGCGTGAGATCCTCGCCGTCCGAGACCACGACGACGGCTTTCGGGCGCGCGCGGCTCGCGGCGTCCGTCGGGAAGAGTGCGGCCGCGCCCTGCAGCGCCGCGCGCAGCGACGAGCCGGGCATGATCTTGAACCCCCGGCCCGAGGTGTCGAGCGCGGGCCCCACGATCTTCGTGTCGGCGGTGAGCGGATAGCGCAGCACGCTCGTCCCGGCAAAGAGCGTGAGCCCGACCTTCCCGCCCGCGAGCTGCTGCCCCAGGGTCTGGACGGCCTGCTGCGCGACGTGCAGCCGATCCGGCGCTACGTCCTTGGCGGCCATGCTCTGCGATACGTCGAGCGCGATCACCGTGTCGACCTGCGCCGTCGCGCCATGGCGCTGGACCTCGCCGATCTCCGGGCCGGCGAGCGCTGCCGCGATCGCGAAGCATGCCAGCCCGACGAGAGCGATTTTCGCGACCTGACGCGCGGGGCTCGCCGAGGCGAACTTCGCTCCGGGCCCGCCGAACGCGGCGAGCGCTCTGCGCCGTCGAACGAGCGTCACGACGCAGAGGGCCGCGGCCGCCAGGGCCGCCAGCATCAGCGGGGCGAGCTCGGGGTGGGCGAACACCACATTCATGGCGACCTCCGGAAGAGCGTCGCGGCGAGCGCCAGCTCGACGAAGAGGAGAACCGCGCCCAGCCCGAGGAACCAGAGGTGAGCCTCCTGGTAGTCGGTGAACTCGCGAGTGCCGACGTGCGACTTCTCGAGCGACTCGATCTCGCGGTAGACCTCGGCAAGCGAGTTCTCGTCGGAGACGCTGTAGTAGTGGCCGCCGGTCTGCTCCGCGATCTTCCGCATGAGCTGCTCATCGACGGTGTCCGAGGCAGTGTCCTTGTCGGCGCCGGCCCGCAGGGTGATCGCCCCGATGGTGTAGACACGCACGCCGAGGAGCTGGGCCATGTTCGCCGCATCGAGCGGCGTGATGTCGCCGCTGTTGTTCTCTCCGTCCGTGAGGAGGATCACGACCTTCGACTTCGCGTCGGAGTCGCGAAGCACGTTGATCCCCGTCGCCAGCCCGGTCCCGATTGCCGTCCCTCCGGCCAGCGTGCCGGTATCGACCGGAGCGACAAGCTTCTGCGACGCCGCATAGTCGAGCGTCGGCGGACCGAGGACGATGGCCTCACCGCTGAACACGACGATCCCCACCCGATCGTTCTTGAGGCTACCCAGGAAGTCGTTGACGACGCGCTTGACCGCGTCGATCTTCGATGAGCCGCCGAAACCCCGCTCCGACATCGAGCCCGAGGTGTCGATCACTAGGACGACGTCGATACCCTCGGAGACCGACTCGACCGACGCACGCACGATCTGGGGACGGGCGAGCGCGACGGTGAAGAGCACGAGTGCCGCGACTCGGATGGCCACGAGGACCCAGCGCATCCGGATGCGCGCTCCCGGCCGCGAGACGGGCAGCAGACCGAGAGATGAAAAGAGCAGACCCGAGCCCGGGCGACGGGCGCGGACGGCGCTCAGCAGGGTCCCCGCGATAACGACCGCGAGGAGCGCCAGCAGCCACGAGTCTTGGAAGTGAAGCGCTGTGACCTCGGTCACGAGGGTTGCCCCCGCAAGAGCTCGTACTGCTCGGCGACGGCCGCTCGTTTCATGGCTTCGAGCGCGCTCCGGACGGCATGGTGCGCTCGGGCCGGATACGAGATCGAACGGTGGAAGCGAGCGACCTCTCCCTCGCGGAGGATCTCGTAGATCGTCGCGATCTCGGTGCGGTCGATGCCCGCGCGAAGCATGTCCTCGCGGAGCTCTCGGGGTGTGCGCTCGGTCGCCGAGAGCCCGAACCGGTCCCGCACGTAGGAGCGAAGGGCCTTCGAGACGAGTGTGTAGTGCTCGGCGTACCGTCCCTTCTCGGGAAGGCCGAGCGCGGCGACCCGGTTCAGCTCGGCCATCGCGCGCTGTGCCGGCGTCAGCTGGATGTCGCCTGCGACCTCGCCCTCGCCCGCACGGCCCGCCGCGGCGCGGCGAGCCTGGCGGATGATCAGAGCGAGCATCGCCAGCACGACGACAGCGAGGGCGGCCTGCACGACGATGGGCGGGATCTGCGGAGCGGCCCCCGGCAAGCGCAGCTGCGGCTTCCAGGGCTTGATGTCATCCGTGGACTCGCCCTGCTGGACGACCGTCGTGATGATGATCGGGATCTCCGCGGTCGGTGCCACGCCGATCTCGCCGTTCGGGCCCTGATAGGTCACGGCGATCGCAGGGAACACCAGATCTCCGACGCGGAACGCCGTGACCTTGTAGCGGAACGTGTATCTGGTCCGGCCGTTTTGGATCTTCGTGAGCTGCGGCGGCGCCGCCTCGAGGATCTCGAACTCGCCAATCGTCCGCCCCACGCCGCTGTCGCGGACGACGTAGCCGGCGTCGGCCTCGATCACGAGCGTGAGCGCGATGGGATCGCCGATCGTGATGCCGCGCTTGTCCACAGTGGCCGAAGCGCTGACCGGCCCGGCGGCGAGCGCCACCGAGCCGAACGCGACGAGCGCGACGGAGACGACCGCGGCGACGGCGAGAGCGCGCATCAGTTCCGCCTCGAGCGCGCATTGAAGAGGGCGAGTAGCGCCGGCACATACGGGCGATCCGTCGAGATCTCCACGCGATCGATCCCCATTCGGCTGAAGGTCCGCAGGCGCTGTGCCCTGCGGTCGCGCGCCGCGCGGGCGTAGCTCTCGCGGATCGCCGCTACAGAGGTGTCCACATAACCGACACTCCCGGTCTCGGCGTCTTCGAGGGCGACCATACCGACCGTCGGAAGCTCCAGCTCGCGCGGGTCGTTCAGGATGAGCGCGATCACGTCGTGCTTGTGGCCGAGAGCGCGCAGGGGAGCCTCGAACTCGACGTCCAGGAAATCGGAGACGACGAATACGACGTTCCGCTTCTTCGTGACGTTGGCGATGAAATCCGTGACGCTCGCGATTTCGGTGCGTGAGCGGCGGGGCTCGGCGAAGAGGAGCTCGCGGATAAGGTGGAGGAGGTGGTGGCGTCCTTCGCGCGGCGGCAGGAACTCGCGCACGCCATCGGCGAAGAGCACCAGACCGACGCGATCGTGGTTGTGGAGCGCCGTCACGGCGAGGAGTGCGGCGACATCCGCGGCCAGCTCGCGCTTGTTCACCTTCGCGGTGCCGAACCATCCGCTCGCGGAGACATCCACCGCGAGATAGATGTTGAGCTCGCGTTCTTCGCGGTACTTCTTGATGTAGGGCGCGTTCATCCGGGCGGTCACGTTCCAGTCGATGCTCCGAATGTCGTCCCCAGGCTCGTATTCGCGCACCTCTTCGAAATCGAGGCCCGAGCCACGGAACACGCTGCGATATGTCCCCACCAGCGCTTCATCGGCGAGGATGCGCGCCTTGATCTCCACCTGTTTGACGACCCGCAGGACCTCGGGCGGAACGGGGTCGGTCCGCGGCTGGGCGACCTGGGTCACATCACGGGACCGGGACGTTGTCGAGGACGCGGCTGATGACGGCTTCCGGGGTGATCTCCTCCGCCTCGGCCTCGTAGGTCAGGATGATCCGATGGCGCATGACGTCGAGGGCGACGGCCTTCACGTCGTCGGGCAGCACGTAGTCGCGTCCGTTAAGGAACGCGTGCGCGCGAGCCGCGAGCGACACGTAGATCGTGGCGCGCGGTGAGACGCCATACGCGATGAGCGGCTTGAGGTCGGCGAGCTTTGGGCCCTGCGGGTCGCGCGTCGCGACGACGACGCGCACCACGTAATCCTTCACCGCGTCGTCCATGTGCACCTGGCGCACGGCGGCTCGTGCGTCGACGATCGCGGCGGGGCTCGCGAGCTTGCGCGGCACCGCCGGCTCCTCGATGGTGTTCCGGTCCATGATCACGCGCTCCTGATCGGGCGTCGGATAGCCGATGACGACCTTCATCATGAAGCGGTCGACCTGGGCTTCGGGTAGGCGGTAGGTGCCCTCGTGCTCGATCGGGTTCTGCGTCGCGAGCACCGTGAACAGGTCGGAGAGTGGATGCGTCTCGCCCCCGATCGACACCTGCCGCTCCTGCATCGCCTCGAGGAGCGCGCTCTGCACTTTCGGCGGCGCGCGGTTGATCTCGTCGGCGAGGAGCAGGTCGGTGAAGATCGGCCCCAGCCGCGGACGGAAGGTCTGGTCGGAAGGGTTATAGATCATCGTCCCATTGAGGTCCGCCGGCAGGAGATCCGGCGTGAATTGGATCCGTTTGAACGAAGCGTCGATGGTGTCGGCGAGCGTCTTCACCGCGAGCGACTTCGCCAGACCGGGAACGCCTTCGACGAGGAGGTGCCCGCTGCACAGGATGCCCATGAGCAGGCGATTGATGAGGTAATCCTGCCCGACGATCACCCGGTGGATCTCGTGCATGACCGGCGCGATGAAGTCGCCGCGCCGGAGCACCGACTCGTTCGGCACGGGCGCACGAAACGTGGTCGCCACCTCTGA
>DASYSC010000051.1:0-3157 GCA_036003765.1 Candidatus Limnocylindria bacterium | reverse complement strand
GTTCGATCTGTCGGGGATCCGCGTGCGCGGCCTCGCTTCGCCGTCGCGGGGTTCGACCGAATCGATGACCTATCGGCTCGATATTGCCGGAGGCCAGCACGTGCCTTCACACACGCACGACCACGAGGAGGTGTCCCACCTTATCTCTGGCCGGTGGACCGTGACGATCGAGGGGGCAGAGACGCCGCTCCAGCCGGGCGATACGGTGATCGTGCCGACCGGCGTGACTCACGCTTCGTATACGCGCGAGGGCGAGGAGGCCGTGATCCTCACGACGATGCCCGTGGGTACCGTCACGATCCGTCCGGATGGCGAGCGGGTGTCGCCGGCTTGGGGGCTGTAGGGCATAGTTGAAGGGCGTCATCTCAGTTGGACAACCAGACGTATCGCGTCGCGCCTGTGGCCGTACTAGGCTGTGGCAATGGCCTCGGCCCAGGCGGCGACGCGGACCCGCAAACCCCTCGGGTGGAAGCGGATCGTCGGCTACGTCATCTCGATCGCGATCGTTGTCGCCATTTTCGTCTGGGCGATCCCGAAGTTCGCGGACTACCGGGACGTATGGGCGGAGATCAAGAGGCTCACGCCAATCGAGATATGGTCGCTCGTTGCCGCGACGATCTTCAACCTCGTGACCTATTGGTGGGCGAACCAGGCGGCCCTACCCGGCCTCGGCATCGGCAAGGCTGCCGTGCTCACGCAGACGACGACCTCGGTCGCGAACACCCTCCCGGCGGGTGGCGCGATCGCGGTCGGGCTGACCTATGAGATCCTGGACTCCTGGGGATTCAGCGGCACGAGCGTGGCGCTGTACGTGGGCGTGACCGGCATCTGGAACATCTTCACCAAGCTCGGCTTACCGATGTTGGCGCTCGTGTTCCTCGCGCTCAGCGGCCATCTGACGACGACCTACATCCTGGCTGCGATCTTCGGCATCATCGTCTTGGGCGTGGCCGTCGGTCTGTTCGCTCTGGTCTTCCGGAGCGAAGCGATCGCGATCCAGATCGGGAACTGGCTGGGTCGCGTCGTGTCGAGGTTCCGGCGCCTCGCGCACAAAGCCCCGGTCACGACGTGGGGCGATGGGGCGGCACGGTTCCGCCGCGACACGATCGTGTTGGTCGAACATCGGTGGCTCCGGCTGAGCCTGATGACGGTCCTCAGTCAGGTCGCGTTGTTCCTCGTGCTGCTCCTGTCGTTGCGGCACCTCGGGGTCTCCGAGCAGGAGGTCTCCACCGCTGAGGCGTTCGCGGTGTACGCGTTTTCGCGGCTGCTTTCGGCCGTGCCGATCACCCCCGGTGGGGTTGGCCTGATCGATCTCGGGTACATCGGAGGGCTCACGGCGTTCAGCGGTGAGGAGAAGGCCGCGATCGTGGCCGCGGTTCTGTTGTTCCGCGCGCTCACCTATGGGATCCAGATCCCGATCGGGGGATTGACGTACGTCATCTGGCGGGTCAAGTCGGACTGGCGCCGTCCCGCCGATGCGGCGGCGCAGCGCGAGCGGGCCACCTACTTCGCCCTCTCAAACGGCTCCACGCGAGCCACGAAATGAGCGACGCGGCCCACACGATTCCATCGATCCCTTCGACGTAGCGTGTGCCAGTCAGTGCAGGCGTCAAGGTCCCTCAGCGTCCAGGCTGCGAACGTGTCTCGACTGCGTAGCGCTAACCACTGAAAGGGTCTGATCGAGCTGGTCCGGCTCGGGTGTCCTCAGCGGGCCCGTGTATGGGGACTCCGAGCAGCAGGTTCACCGCTGATGCGACCGTCACTCCGAGCGCTGCGCCGCCGATGAGGTCGAGCGGCAGGTGGGCCGCCACGTACATCCGGACCAGCGGCACGACGATTGCCAGGACGATCGCGGCGATCTGCCACGGACGTCCGACGTAGACCAGTAGGATGAGGGTGATCGCCCACGCCACTGCGGCGTGCCCGGATGGATAGCCGAGGCTGCTTGGGGAGAACGTCTCTCGTTCTACCACTTCCTCTACGAAGTCCGCCGGACGACCGCGACCCACGAACTCCTTGATCACTTTTGCGAGAACGTAGACGGCCACTCCGCTGATCGCGAGCGCCAGCGCCAGGAGCCACCTTCGGAAGAGAAGAGCGATTGCGCTCGCCACCGGGATGGTGATTGCGGTCCCGTACTGATTCAGGACCCAGAGGAACGGCCGGATGCCGCCGGGCAGGTCGTTGATCGCTTGGAAGGTAACGACTTCCCACCGATAAACACCGCGTCGGGCGAGGACGGTGCTGGCGAATAGGACGACCATGCCGGCGACCATGAGCAGCGCATCGGTCCGCCTCCGTCGCATTCGCCACCTCGTCGGGTACGAGACGAGTGGACGCTACTCGGCCGAAAGAGGCGTCGCAACCCGCGAAAGCGCTGATGACGCCCCGAGGATGGTCACCGCGGTTTCTCGGCGCCGAGCATCGCCGAAGCCGTTCGACCGGTCCGTCGGGCTTCTGCTCCGTCTGCGTGACGACGACGTCGGGCGACGCGGACGGCGAGGACGCCGGCAAACAGCGTCGACAGCGACAACATCGTCGCCATCGCGGAGATCGCGAAGGCGGTGGCGGGAACGTCTCCGCCGCGTGAAAATGCGAGCATGACCGGGATCGTTCGGCAGTCGTTCCCGATGCACAGGTAGTCGCTCAATGGGATTTCGTTGAACGAAATGGCGAACGCGACCGCCGCCGCGACGACCAAGGCCGGCGTACACAGTGGAAGCAGCACCCGGCGGATCGTCGAAAGCGGCGACGCTCCGAGATCGGCAGCCTGCTCCTCGTAGGAGGCGTCGAGTAGAACGATGCGCGTCCATACGATGAGCGAAACGAACGGCAGCGCCACGGTGACGTGTGCGACGGATTGAGCGACACTCCCCAGGTGCGCGCGGATGACGAAGGCGAACAAGTAGAAAACCGCGACGGCGAGTGCCGTGTGAGGCAGCGCGACCAGGATCAGCAGCGATGCACGCACCGGCTGCCATGCTCGACGTGCGACGTGCGAGAGCGCGAGTCCGAGTCCCGCTCCGAGCGGAAGCGCGATGCAGACGGTCGCCGTGGCGAGCAGGACGCTGTGGCGAAAGGTGGTCAGGACCCCGCTGTTGCTCAACGCGAACCGGTACGCGTCGAACCCGAGCGGTCCGCTCTCGGCCGAGGGTCC
>DASYSC010000050.1:0-15921 GCA_036003765.1 Candidatus Limnocylindria bacterium | reverse complement strand
CGGCCGGTCCTCGCCTGGGGCTGCGGCGCGGTCCCGTCCGCCTCGCCCACCGGTGCCTCGAGTCGCGGGAGGGTGACCACAAAGGTCGTGCCACGACCGGGCTCAGAGGCGACCTCGATCCGGCCATCGTGCAGCTCGACGATCTGCTTGCTGATGTACAGACCGAGACCGAGGCCACCGATCCCGCGGTCGTCATGCGCGCGGTAGAAGCGCTCGAAGATGTGTCCGACGCGGTCAGGGGAGATCCCTATGCCCTGATCGCTGACCTCGAGCCGAACGTCGGCACCCGTGGACAAGAGTCGTACCGTGACGGTCCCACCGGCCGGGCTGAACTTCACGGCGTTGTCGAGAAGATTTACAAGCAGCTGCTCGAAGCGCAGCGCATCAACGTTGGCGTGAAGCCCCGGCTCGATCTGCACGACCCATCGTCGCGTCTCGGTCGCGAGGCGCTCGGCATCGACCGCCGTTCCCGCGACCCTGGAGACGTTCGTGGACACTCGCTCGACTTTCAGCCTGCCGGCCTCCATCTGCGAGGCATCGAGGAGCTGCGCGATCAGCGAGGCGAGACGGTCGGTCTGCCGAAGCGCGGTCTTGAGGGTGCCGCGGAGTCGGTCCGCCTGTCCGCGGTCGAGCGATTGCTGGGCGAGCTGCACATAGCCGCGCAGGGCGGCGACCGGCGTACGGAGCTCGTGCGTTGCGACAGACATGAACTCTTCGCGAAGACGTGCTGACTCCTCGGCGACGAGGCGCAGACGCTGTTCGGTGCGATGGATCGTCTCTTGGGCACGTTGGCGGTCGAGCACCGCGGCGGCCAGGGTTCCCGAGGTGACCGCGGTCACACCCAGGAACGCCTGCAGGAACACAAGCGACTCGTTCGGAGCGACCCGCGCGAAGGGACCAAAGCCGTGCACGGTCCCCCAGTCCGCTATCAGGGCGAGGACGAGCACCGCGGCCGTGGCCTCTGGCGGTCCGAACCGGTACGCGGCCCAGATCAATACCGGGAAACAGAGGAAGGCGAGCGGGTCGTTGTGGAGAGAGATGTCATGCAGACCCCCGAAGAGCAAGAGCCCTGTCGAGATGACCGCGGCCAGCAGAGCGATCCTTTCGAGCGGCCGCCACCCGAGCTGGCGGACCTCGAGCCCTGACCAGGTCAGAAGGACCGGCGCGAAGATGAGCGCGCCACTCGCATCGCCGAGCCACCAGGTGGTCCAGATCGGCCCGAGCTCGGTCCAGCGGGCCAGTCCGGCGATCGCGAGCGTCAGCGTCCCGATCGTGGCGCTGAGGACCGTGCTTCCGAGCGCCGCGAGCACGCCGAACTTGAGCACATCCTGGGGCCGCTCGAAGGCCCGCGCCCCATTCGCGAAGCTCGTCACCAGGCGTGCCCCGACGAGCGCCTCGAGGGTGTTCCCGATCGCGATACCGACGGAGGAGACCGGATCGCCGGTGGTCGTGACGTTGGTCAGGAACGCTCCCAGAAGCACCCCGGGCCAGACGCGACTCCCGAGCAGGAGCAGCGCGGCGAGCGAGATTCCCGTGGGTGGCCAGACGGCCGTGGTGCTCGTGTTGACGAGGGCGAGGCTGAGCCCGAACTTCCCGGCGACGAAGTACGCGGCGGCGAGCCCGGCGATGGACGCGGACGCGATCGCTGCGCCGCCGCGCGATGCGATCGGTGGGCGAGCCATCGTTCGCGCGAGCCTAGGACTAGGCGATGCGCAGGACTACGGGTGCGTCCCCCCAGAGGCGTTCAAGTCGGTATAGGTGTCGCTCCTCGGGGACGAAGGCATGCACGACGACATCGCCAAGGTCGATGAGCACCCAGCGCCCTCCCGCGTAGCCCTCGACCCCCAACGGGCGGCGTCCCGCTTCGGCCGCCTTTTCGCCGACCGCATCCGCGATCGCTTGCACCTGCCGCTCCCCGCGGCCGGTACAGATCACGAAGAGGTCGGCGATGGTGGTCAGCTCAGAGACGTTGAGGACGAGGATGTCCTCGGCCTTCTTGTCGCCCGCGGCCTCGACGACGACGTCCGCGAGCGCTTTCGGCGAGAGCTCGCTCACTTGTACAGGCGGTGCTCCTCGATGTATCGCAGTACGGCCTCGGGGACAAGGTAGCGCAGCGACCGTCCGCGCGCGGCCCGCGCGCGAAGCTCGCGCGAGCTGATGTCCATGAGCGGCGTGTCCAGCACGGGGATGTTCCCCGGTGCATTCGGTGCGCCAGGGCGCGCCGCGACCACCACCGTCGCGAGCGTGCGAATGCGGGAGGGGTCGCGCCATCGTTCGAAATCCGCATACGCGTCGCTCCCGACGATCAAGAACAGCTCACCCTGATCGCGCAGAGCCTCGAGCGTGTCGACCGTGTAGGACGGTCCCTCGCGATCGACCTCGATGCGTGAGACGCCGAAGCGGGGCTCGTCCCGGGTCGCGGCCTCGAGCATCGCGAGGCGATCGGTCGCGCTAGCGAGGGGTGCCTGCTGCTTCAACGGCGTGCGGCGCGCGGGAACGAAGATGATCCGATCGAGCCTGAGCTCCTCGAGCGCGGCATTCGCGATCGCGAGATGTCCGACGTGTACCGGATCGAACGTTCCGCCGAAGACGCCGATACGCGTCACCGGTCCTCGCCCTTCTCGCGCCATTCCATTTCGAGCGTGCCGATGCGAACGGTGTCGCCCTCCTTCGCACCGAGCGAGCGGAGCTCGTGCTCGATGCCGCTTCGAAGCAGATGGCGCTGGAAATAGGCCGCGGCGTCAGGACTGTCCCAGTCGATTCCCGAGGCGAGCCGCTCGACGCGATCGCCCTGGACGCGGAACGCCTCGCCCTCGCGCGTCACATGCCAGTCCCGGGCGCCGCCGGCGAACGCAATGCGGCGCTCGCGCGGAGCTGCTGACAGCGCCGCGACCTCACGCGGCGGGCAGAGCTCGAAGATCCGCCGCAGCAGGGCGTCGGTGCCGTCGCGCGCTGCGGCGGAGAGCGCGAGACTCTCCACACCGCGCGCGCGCAGCGACGAGGCGATCCGCGGAGCCGCCTCGCGCGCTTCGGGAAGATCGATCTTGTTGAGTGCGACGAGGCGCGGCCGCTCATCCAGTCCGTGGCCGTAGCTTCGTAGCTCCGTGTCGATCGTCTCGATATCCGCAAGCGGGTCTGGCCGCGACGCGTCGACGACATGCACAAGGAGCCGCGTGCGCTCGACGTGACGCAGGAATTCCTCACCCAGCCCCGCGCCGCGGCTCGCACCTTCGATCAGACCGGGGATATCCGCGATCACGAGCTCGCGATCGTCGAACCGCGCGACCCCGAGGTTCGGGACGAGCGTCGTGAACGGGTAATCGGCGATCTTCGGTCGGGCGCTGGTGAGCGCTGCCAGGAGGGTGGACTTCCCCGCGTTCGGCATCCCCGCGAGTCCGACGTCGGCCAGGAGCTTGAGCTCGAGATCGATCTCGCGCCGCTCGCCTTTGCCGCCATCCTCCGCGATCCGCGGCGCCCTTCGCGTGCTCGTCGCGAAGCGCGCATTGCCTTTGCCGCCCGCCCCGCCGCGCGCGACGACCAGCTCCGTTCCCGGTGCGACGAGATCGGCGACGGTCTGGCCCGTCGCTCGGTCGATCACGAGCGTGCCGGGTGGCACCGCGAGGAACCGATCCGCACCAGAGCGCCCGGTGCTGTTCCGCCCCGCACCCGGCTGTCCGGACTCAGCGCTGACGTCGTGCGTGAAGCGGAAATCGGAGAGCGTCCCGAGCTGCGGATCGACGCGCAACACGACGTCGCCGCCCTTCCCACCGTCGCCTCCGTCGGGGCCCCCGCGCGGCACGTGCGCCTCGCGGCGGAAGGAGATCACACCGCGGCCGCCGTCGCCTCCCTTCACGACCAACCGCGCGCGATCGAGGAACACCGCTAGACCTGGACGAGCGGATGGGGCAGCGCCGCGATGCGCAGATGCGACGCGTCCACGCGTAGGCGCTCGAGCGCGCGCTCCATTCCGAAGGGCGCATCACCCGTGCGCACGAGGCGGAGGGCGCGCTGGGGATCGGCGGCGAGGCCGCGAAGAAGGAGCACGCTCCCCGGGGGAAGCTCGCCGGCGAGCGTGACGATCGCGTCGAGCTCCACTTCGCGATCGGTGAGTCCCGGCAGCACGAGCAGCGCGATCGCGACGGCGATCTTGCGCGAGATCGCCTCCGCGATGGAGGCGCGCACATCGGTAAGGCGATATCCGTCCGGCCGGTGGAGCACCTCGTAGGTCTCCGCCCGCGCCGACGCGATGCGGAACGTCACCGAATCGAGGCCGGCGTCGCATGAACGCCGGAGCGCGACGGGAAGTGAACCATTCGTCTCGAGATGCACGGCGCCCCGCGCTGTTCGCATGCGGATCGCCGCGATCGCGGCCTCGACGACCCGCGCGTCGAGCAGCGGTTCGCCCTCGCAGGCGCGGCCGAATGCGACGAGCCGGCCACCGCCTTCAAGGTGCGCGACCGCGAGATCCGCGATCTCGGGCGCCGTCGGACGAAAGGCCGCGGGCTCGTTCGGCGAGGCGTCGCCGTCGTCGTGCAGCGCGATCACCACGGGCGGATGCTCGTTGGCCGGCGCGGCCACCGGCAGCGCGCAGTCATGAACCTGAAGGAACGCGTTCGCGGCGGCGCGGCAGCGGTACTCCCTCGCGCAGCGCGCGAGCTGGCGGACGAGCCGGCTCGATGGACGCTCGCGGAGCGAGGCGTTCACTCGCGCTTGCAGATCCGGCGCCCCCCGCGTATCCGCGCCGGCGTTTGCCTCGATGACCGCTGCGGAGACCACGAGATCGCCGTTCGCATCGGCGCCCACGGCCGCGTAGGCGCGTGGAGGCAGCGCCGCCGCGCCGGGGTCCTCCGCGTACGCCGGAAGGCCGATGCGGAGGTGACCGAGCGGAAGGATCGCGCCGACCGCCCAGCGCCCACCGCCGAGCGGGCGGGGCCGCCCTGAACGGTCGAGGCCTGTGGCGCTCCGGTCCGTGAGCGCCACGACCTCCGAACCGGGGGGGAGCGGTATCGCTTGAGCGAGCGGCTTATCGAACGCGCCGTCGGACATGGCCGCGCCCCAGTCCGCGGCGAGGACGATGCGGCCGGAACGATCGCTGTGGACGGCGCTGAACATGAGGCGAGGATAGGTCGAGTGATCGCGCGGTCTAGGCGACCTCTACTGGCTGAGGCAGCTCACGAGCTGATTACCCTGCTTGCATTCCCAGTGGACGTGAGGACCCGTGGTGACGCCGGTGAGACCGATCGCGGAGATGATCTGACCGCGCGAAACCTTGTCGCCGACGCCCACGTAGACGGCGCTCGTGTGGTAGTAGCAGCTCTCGAGGTTGCCGGCGTGCTGGATGCATACGTGCAGACCGCCGACCGCCACCCAACCCGTCGACGTGACGACGCCGTCGTCGTCGGCGCCGAGGCCGGTGCCGTAGGGCGCGGCAATGTCGACACCGGTGTGCCCGGCCCAGAAATACTGCGTGATGACGCCCGCCACGGGCCAGGCAAGTCGACTGGTCCGGGCAGGCGCGCCCGCGAAGCTCGGCCCGCGAAGCACAGCCGAGGTGATGCGTACCGGCTGGAGTGAGGGAAGCTCCGCGCCGCGCACGAAGATGAGCTGACCCGGCGCGAAGTGCTCGGGCTCGAAGTAGACGCGGTTGTAGGACATGATCACCGACGGGTCGACCTTGAACCTCGCGGCGACCGTCTCGACGGTGTCCTCGTCTTTTACCGTGTAGAGCGCCCCTTCGGCCGGCGGAATGATGAGCTTCTGGCCGAGCTGGATGGAGTGCGCGTCGGTGATGCCGTTGGCGAACGCGATGGATTCGATGGAGACGTCGTAGAAGTTCGCCATCGTCGCGAGCGTGTCGCCTTCATGGATCGTGACCTCTTGAATCGGATTGACGCCTGTTGCGGCGACGGTGACCGGGTTCCGGCTCGCCGCGATGGAGCCACGAGCGAGCGGCTGTGCCCGAGAGGAATCCGTTGCGGTCACAGCTGTCGCCACGATCGGAGTACCGACCGTCGTGCTCGCACGTGAAGCCGCGGTCGCCGCGAACGGAAGCGACAGCACGAGCACGGCGACCGACGTGTTGAGCGCCAACCGAAGCCCGCGCACGCCGACGAGACCTGCGAGGTAACTCGTCGCGCCCTCCGCGAACACGAAAGTCAGATGCCGCGAACGCCCACCGAGGAGCCGAAGGCGACGCTGGAGATTCCGCTTAGGGCTAGGTGTGGCCTGTGAACGACGCGCGACTTGTCCCAACCCTTGCGGTCCTCCCTGTACCAAAATGCGGCCACGATCTGGCCGATGTGCGTCAGTACCGTCCCTTCGCTCAGCCACGTCGACCCTTCTGGTCGATCTCCCAAAGGCAGGACTGTACTACTTGCGTACTAACTGTCTTTTGGGAGGACTGCACCGTAACCCGGGGGCAACGGATGTGTCAACCGCACAACGGGGTAGCACCAAGCAAGGCATCGGTCTAGATCTGGTGTCGGCGCTCGGTTTGCTCGGGCGAGTACCCCTACGTACGCTTCATTCGGTGCCCGACTACAGCCTTTCGTACCTCTACGTCTTCGCGTTCCTCGTCGCCGGAGCCCTGTTCGTTACGGTCCTGCTGACTGTCGCAAGGCTCGTCGCCCCGAAGAAGGCCACTCCTGAAAAACTGCGCACGTACGAATCGGGCGAGGAGCCGATCGGGCAGGCCTGGAGTCGCTATCCGACGCACTTCTATGTGTTCGCGTTGCTTTTCGTGGTGTTCGATGTCGAGGTGATCTTCCTCTTCCCGTGGGCCGTGCTCTTCCGTCAGCTCGGTGTCGCCGGGCTCGTCGAAGTGGTGGTCTTCATCGGGATCCTGGTGGTTGGCTTGTACTACGCCTGGAAGAAAGACGCGTTGAATTGGTACTGAGCGCGCCGCGGGCGCGAGCCGACCTCGCCGCCATACGCGAGCAGGTCGCGTCGCAACTGGGAAACAAGGTCCGCGTCTCGACACTCCACGACATGCTCGTCATCGACGTCGATCGCGACCGGCTCGTGGAAGTGGCGACCTTCTTGCGCGACGATCCGCGCACAAGCTGTGATCTCTACTCGGTGAACGCCGGGGTGGACACGGGCGCCGAGCTGCGCTCGGTGACGTTCGTCCGCGGGACGGCCACGAAGGTCTTCGCGATGCTACGAACCACCTGTACCGAGCTCGATCCGCACATCCCATCGCTCGTCGGCGTATGGGAAGGGGCGAACTGGTGCGAGCGCGAGACCTACGACATGTTCGGCATCGAGTTCGACGGGCATCCTGATCTCCGGCGGATCTTCCTCGAGGAGAGTTTCCCGGGACACCCGCTCCGCAAGTCGTTCCTCCCCCCGCGTAGCGACGCGCGCGGAGGGTAACGGTGCCCGTTGGGCCCTTCGGTCTCGATCCGCTGGTCTGGGCGCCGCTGCGCCTCGTCATCGCCGTCGCGCTGGCGCTCTTCCTCGTGCTGAACGGCGCGCTGCTGCAGATCTATCTGGAGCGGAAGATCCAGGCGATCATCCAGGACCGCCTCGGGCCGTATCACGTCGGCCCGTTCGGACTGCTCCAGACGTTCGCGGACGCGATCAAGCTCATCGCCAAAGAGGACGTGCGCGCGCGCGCGACCGATGGCTGGTTCTTCGTCGCCGCGCCGGCCCTCGTCTTCTGCCCGATGCTCGCCTCCTGGCTCGTGCTGCCGTTCGCAAAGGACATCGTCGGCGCCGACCTCAACATCGGACTCCTCTATCTTGTGACCCTCGGCTCGATGACCGTGCTCGGGATCGTCATCGCCGGATGGGCCTCGAACAACAAATACGCTCTCGTGGGGGGCCTGCGCTCCGCCGGGCAGCTGATCTCGTACGAGATCCCGCAGATCCTGGCGCTCGTCTCGGTCGCTCTGGTCGTCGGATCGCTTTCGATGATCGACATCACTCGGTCGCAGCCTGGCCCGCTCGTGAACGTGCTGGTGCTGCCGTTCTCTTTCCTCATCTACTTCATCGCCGCCCTCGCCGAGACGAACCGCACGCCCTTCGATCTCCCCGAGGCGGAGTCCGAGCTCGTCGCGGGATGGCTGACCGAGTACTCCGGGATGCGCTGGGGCACGATGCTCGCGCTCTCCGAGTACGGGAACGTGACCGTCGTTTCCTCCATCGTGACCACGCTCTGGTTCGGTGGCTGGCAGGGTCCCGGCGTCGACGCCCTCCCGCTTCTTGGGGTCCTGTGGTTCACGCTCAAGGTCTATGGCGTCATCGTGGTCATGATGTGGATCCGCGCGACCCTGCCGCGCTTGCGCATCGACCAGCTCATGAGCTTCTGCTGGCTGGGTCTCATCCCGATGGCCCTCCTCAACATCCTGGTGGTGGCCGTCCTGGCGCTCGCCTTCCCGGATACGAAGATCCCCATCGCGATCGCGAGCTGGCTGCTCGTCCTGGCGTTCATCGCCGGCGTCCCGTTCGTTCAGCGGCGGCGCCTCGCGCTGCTGCGCGCCCGCGCCTCGGCGTCGGCCGTCCGCGCGGCGAGCTAGGGCGCCCGCATGGGATTCGATTTCGTCGAGCCCGTGATCTTCGCCGTGCTCGCCGTCGGGGTCATCGGCGCAGGCGCTGCGGTCGTGCTTCTCAATCGCATCACGGCCTCGGCGCTCCTCATGGCGCTCAGCTTCCTCTGTATGGCCGGGATGTTCGTGCTGCTCGGCGCCGAGACGATCGCCGCCTTCCAGGTTCTGATCTACGTCGGAGCGATCACGGTCCTCATCATCTTCGGCGTCCAGTTCACGAAGCAGGGCGGCGACCGGTCGTACGCGCTGTTCTTCCAGAAGCAGTACCCCATCGCTGCGGCCCTCGTCGCGGCGGTGGCAATCCCCGTAGTGCTCTTCGCTTTTTCGTTCAACGCTCCGGCCCCGCAGCCGGGAGGCGGCGACATCCGTCCACTCGCGACGAGCGTCTTCACGGACTTCGCGTTCGCGTTCGAGGTCGCCTCGGTGCTGCTTCTCGCCGCGATGGTCGGCGCGATCGTCCTCACCCAACGCGATGAGCGCGTAGAGGCGGCGAGGCGGCGCAGGTGACGGTCCCGCTCAGCTTCTACGTCGCGGTCTCGGCCGGGCTCTTCTTCATCGGCTGCGCCGGCGTGCTGACGCGCCGGAACGCGGTGGTGATCCTGATGTGCGTCGAGCTCATGCTGAACGCGGCGAACCTCGCGCTCGTCGCGTTCTCGCGACGCTTTGGCGCAGTCGACGAGCGCGGGAGCGTATTCGTCATCTTCGTGTTCGTGATCGCCGCCGCGGAGGTCGCCGTCGGCCTCGCCATCGTGCTCTCGGCCTATCGGAACCGGCCGGTCATCGATGTCGACGAGATCCATCAGATGAAGGGATGAGCACCTCTTGATCTCGCTCGTCTGGCTCATTCCGGCATTCCCACTGGCCGCATTCCTGATCAACGGTCTCTTCGGGCGACGGTGGCTCGGCCACTGGACCGGGGTGATCGCCTCGGTCGCCGTCGGGCTCTCAGCGCTCCTCTCTATAGGGGTCTTCCTCGAGGTCCTCGGCGGAAAGCAGCAGACGGTGGTCGGGCTCTATCGCTGGATCGGTGTCGGCGACTTCTCGGTGAACGTCGCCGCGCTGATCGATCCGCTTTCCGCGGTCATGCTGCTCGTGGTCACCGTTGTCTCGTTCCTCATCTTCGTGTACTCGAACGGGTACATGGCCGAGGACCGCGGCCTTTGGCGGTTCTTCACCTGGATGTCGCTCTTCGTCTTCGCGATGCTCATCCTGGTCATGGCCGACAACTATCTCCTCATGTTCGTGGGGTGGGAGGGGGTCGGCCTCTGCAGCTACCTGCTGATCGGGTTCTGGTTCGAGCGACCGGAGCCGTATCTCGCCGCGAAGAAGGCATTCGTGATGAACCGGATCGGCGACTGGGGATACACGATCGGGATCATCACCATCTTCCTCGTCTTCAACTCGATGAACTTCCTCGACATCTTCAACCGGCTCGCGACGAGCTCCATGGCGCAAGGCGTCCTGACCATCATCTGCGTCGCGCTGTTCTTCGGCGCGACCGGCAAGTCAGCGCAGCTGCCGCTCTACTCGTGGCTCCCCGATGCCATGGAAGGTCCGACGCCGGTATCCGCGCTCATCCACGCGGCGACGATGGTCACGTCGGGCGTGTACCTCGTGGCGCGTTCGATGCCGCTCTTTGTCGCGGCCGGCCCCTCGCTCGAGGTCGTCGGCGTCGTCGGCGCCGTGACGGCGATCTTCGCGGCGACCATCGCGCTCGTGCAGTTCGACATCAAGCGCGTCATGGCCTACTCCACCGTGAGCCAGCTCGGCTACATGTTCCTCGCGCTCGGCGTCGGCGCACCGGCCGCCGCGATCTTCCACCTCGCGACGCATGCCTTCTTCAAGGCGCTCCTCTTCCTCGGCTCGGGATCCGTGATCCACGGCCTGAGCGGCGAGCAGGACATGCGGAAGATGGGCGGCCTGCGCCGCAGGATGCCGGTGACCTTCTGGACGATGCTGATCGCCGGTGGCGCGCTCGCCGCGCTGCCGCCGCTCGCCGGGTTCTGGTCGAAGGATGAGATCGTCGCCGCCGCGTTCGTCAACGGTCATTTCGTCCTCTACGCGATCGGGATCATCACGGCGGCGCTCACCGCCTTCTACATCACGCGCGCTCTATGGATGACCTTCTACGGAGAGCCGAGCGACCACCACCTCTACGACCACGCGCACGAGTCACCGACGGTGATGACGCTTCCGCTCGTCCTGCTCGGCGTCGGCACCGCCGTGCTGGGGATCGCGATCGGCTTCCCCCCGGAGCAGGGATTCATTCACCGCTTCCTCGACCCGGTCGTCGAAGCCGCCGGTGTCGCCGAGCACGCGCCGGAGCTCGCGACCATCCTCCTGCTCGCGGTGGTGTCGGTCGCCGCCGGCGTCGTTGGGATCGGGATCGGCGTGTTGATGTACGTCCGGCATCGTCCGGACCCGGCCGCCGTCGCGCGCGCCGCGGGCCCGCTCTACCGGTTGTTCGTCAACAAGTACTACATCGACGAGCTCTACGACCATCGGATCGTGGAGGCGGCGCGGGCCATCGCGGGCGCGTCATGGGCGTTCGACATCCACATCATCGACGGGCTCGCGAACCGCCTTGGATGGGCGCTCGCGATGGGCGGGCAGGGCCTTCGACGGGTCCAGACCGGCGTCGTTGGGAACTACGCGCTCACCATCATGGCCGGCCTGCTGCTGATGCTCGTCGCCTACGGCGGCTACGCCGCCGGGATCTTCGGCAGATGACGCACCTCCTCTCGCTCCTCGTAGTGATCCCGGTCGCGGGACTCATTCCGCTCTTCATATTCCGCCGCGACGATGCCGCGGCGAAGCAGGTCGCGATCACCACGACGGCGGTAGAGCTCGCGGTCTCCATCTGGATGCTGACGCAGTTCAAGGTGGGGGAGCCGGGCTTCCAGCTGATCGAACGCGTCGACTGGTTACCGAGCCTCGGGATCAGCTACCTCGTCGGCGTCGACGGCATCTCCGTGCTGCTCGTCCCGATGACCACGCTGCTGACGTTCATCTCAGTGCTCTATTCGAGCGGTGGCGCGATCAAGACACGTATCACCGAGTACATGACCGCCTTCCTTCTCCTCGAGGTGGGCATGGTGGGCGTCTTCGTCGCGCTCGATCTCTTCCTCTTTTACATCTTCTTCGAGCTGATGCTCGTGCCGATGTACCTGATCATCGGCATCTGGGGCGGCCCACGTCGGATCTACGCGACGCTCAAATTCGTACTGTTCACGCTGGCCGGCTCGCTCGTGATGCTCGTGGGCATCGTCGCCGTGTACATCGCCTCTGCCGACGCATCCGGCTCGCGCACGCTTTCTCTACCGGACCTCATCGAGCTCCGGGGCCGGTTCTCTGCGGACTTCCAGTTCTGGGTCTTCCTGGCCTTCGCGCTCGCGTTCGCGATCAAGTTGCCGATGATCCCGTTCCATACCTGGCTCCCGGACGCGCACGTCGAGGCGCCGACGGCGGGATCGATCGTGCTCGCCGGCGTCCTGCTGAAGGCAGGCGGGTACGGTTTCCTCCGATTCGGGCTCCCGCTCTTCCCGTTCGGCGTCCAGGCGTGGTTGCCGCTCCTCATCTTGCTGTCGGTCGTCGCCATCCTCTATGGCGCGATCGTCTCCGCGGTCCAGAAGGACCTGAAGAAGCTCGTGGCCTACTCATCGGTCGCGCACATGGGCTTCGTCACACTCGGCATCTTCGTCCTGAACCCGCAGGGCGGCGTGGGCGCGGTGCTGCAGATGCTCAACCACGGCTTCGTGACCGGTGCACTCTTCCTCTTGGTCGGCATCCAATACGAGAAGACCCACCGGCGGATGATCGCGGACCTCGGCGGTCTCGCGAACATGTGGCCCCTCTTCACGACGTTCTTCGGTGTCTTCGTCCTTGCCTCGCTGGGACTGCCCGGTCTCAACGGCTTCGTCGGCGAGTTCCTCGTTCTGCTCGGGACGTTCAAGTTCCCGGGCGTTCCGCTCGGCGGACTTTTCTGGGGACCACTCGCGGCCATCGGCGTGATCCTCGCGGCCGTCTACCTGCTCTGGATGTTCCAGCGCGTGATGTACGGGCCGGTGCGCGAGGCGTATCGCGCGCTGCCTGACCTGTCGCGACTCGAGATCGCGTGCGCCCTCCCACTGCTGCTGCTGACGGTGCTTCTCGGCGTCCTCCCGCAGCCCTTCATCGCCTACATCGAGCCATCGCTCGACCGGGTGGTCCGCCTCGCTACCGATCCCGCGTTCACGGTGTTGGCTTCCAGATGACCGACGTCACCGCCGTCTATCCGGAGATCATCGTCACGGCGGTCGCGATGATCGTGCTCGTCGCCGACGCCATCCTCGATCGTCGCCGCGCCTCGCCGGCGCTGCCGATCATCACGATCGCCGGGCTCGTGGTCGCACTGGCTTCGGTCTTCAATGACGTGCCGGCCGGCCAGTACTTCCGCGGCTTCGTGACCGTCGACGCCTTCACCACGTTCTTCCGAGCGGTCTTCATCCTGCTCGCGATCTTCGCCGCTGCGGTCTCTCCCGCCTACCTCGCGCGACGGACGGTCCCGCCCGGGGAGTATTACGCGATCATCTGCTTCTCGACGGTCGGCGCGATGACCGTCGCGCTGTCCGCGGATCTCATCACGCTCTTCATCGGCCTGGAGACGATGACCATCCCGATCTACGTCCTCGCGGGGATCCAGCGCTCCGACCGCTTCGCCAACGAGGCCGCCCTGAAGTACTTCCTCCTCGGTGCCTTCAGCTCGGCGCTGCTTCTGTATGGCTTCGCATGGCTCTACGGGGTCGCGCACGCGACGGATTTCGTCGCGATCGCGAAGGTGCTGACGACCCAGGGGATCGCGAGCGGCCCCACCATTGTCGCGCTCGCCCTCATCACCGTCGGTCTCGGCTTCAAGGCCGCGATCATCCCATTCCACCAGTGGACGCCCGATGCATACGACGGAGCGCCGACTCCGGCGACGGCATTCATGTCGGTCGGCCCGAAGGCCGCCGCGTTCGCGGCGATCCTGCGCGTCGTCGACGGCGCGCTTGGACCGCTCGGCGTCGACTGGAGCGCGGTTTTCGCGGTGCTGGCCGCGGTGACGATGACCGGCGGCAATATCGTCGCGCTCGCGCAATCGAATACGAAGCGGATGCTGGCGTACTCGAGCATCGCGCACACCGGCTACATCCTCGCAGCGGTCGCCGCGTCGAAGGCGGGCGCGAGCGCCAGCGCGGGAGTCCTCTTCTACGTCTTCGCGTACGGTCTCATGAACCTCGGCGCGTTCGCGTGCCTCCTGTACTTCGACGTCGAGGGAACCCGCGGGGCGACGATCGAAGAGTTCAACGGTTTCTGGCAGCGACAGCCGCTCGGCGCTCTCGCATTTGCGATCTTTCTCGTCTCGCTCACCGGGATCCCACCGACAGTCGGCTTCGTCGCGAAGGTCTTCGTGATCCTGCCGGTGCTGGATGCGGGGCTCGTCTGGCTCGCCGTGGTCATCGCGCTGAATGCGGTGCTCGCCGCCTTCTATTACCTGCGCGTCGTCGTCCACATGTACATGTACCAGCCCGAAGAGAAGGTCCCACGACTCGTCAGCCCGCGCACGCTCTCGGTCAGCCTCGGCCTCGCGTCGTTCGCCGTGGTTCTCTTCGGGATCGTTCCGGGCTCACTCTACGACTGGGCGATGGCGGCCGCGCTCCCGCTCGTTCGCTGATCGCTACGCGGCCGCGCTAGCGCGCCGCACGGCTGGGGAGAAGGCGCTCGCCGATCCAGCCTGCGCCCGCGCCGATGAGGACGGCGACTCCGAGTGGCGCGAGCATCTCCGGAAAATGCAGCGAGATGAGCCCGTTGAACTCTTCGATAGGGGGCGACTGCGGGCGGAAGGCTTGATGCAGCTGCGTTGCGAGGATGCTTCCGAGGAAGAGCGAGAAGAGGAGGGCCGCAGGGGCGGCGATCGCGCCGCCGCGGCCGGCGACGACGCCCGCGCAGAAGAGGATCGCACCCGCGACCCCGAGCAGGATCACGGGCGGGACGGGCAGTGGCTCAGTGAGAGCCCACCAGAATGCGAGCCCGATCGCGCTCGCAAGGATCGCCGCGAAGAGGCGCGGCCAGCTCAAGGGCGGGCCAGCATCTGGAAGCGAAGCCATGCACCGGCCGCGCCGGTGAGCGCGCCGCCGATCGCGTACGGCGCGACCGCGAGGACGAGCGCGGTCTCGCTCTGCAGTTTGTCCAAGACCGTTTCACCGGCCGCGTTCGGCCCGAGGAGCGTCACGACCCCATAGAGTGCGGCGCCGAGCAACACCGAGAGCGCGCCCGCGAGCCAACCACTGCGGCCGGCGAAGAATCCCGCGCCGAAGGCGGCGAACAGTACGAACAGGGTCGCACCGATCGTCGTGAAGCTCGGAACCAAGTAGGGGAATAGCTGGACGACGCTCGCGCCTCCAAAGGCGAGCGCGAAGCGCACGCTCAGGCCACTGTGGCGAAAGCGTGGTCCGCGCGATTGAGCGGTCGGACCGATCCGTCGTCGTCGATCACCGCGATGTCCTCGATGCGCACCCCGAAGCGGCCTGGCAGGTAGATCCCCGGCTCGATCGAGAATGCCATCCCGGCTTCGAGCGGCTCGCGGTTCCCCTGCACGAGGTACGGATGCTCGTGGCCGTCAAGACCGATCCCATGCCCGGTCCGGTGGATGAAGTACGCACCGTAGCCGGCGTCGTCGATCACCGCGCGCGATGCGGCATCGACCGATTCGGCCGAGGCACCCGTGCGCGCCGCGGCGTAGCCGGCCTCCTGTGACCGGCGAACGATGTCGTGCACGCGCTGCTGTTCGCCATCGATCGCCTTGCCGACGTGAACCGTCCGGGTGATGTCGGAGCGATAGCCCCGGCGAGCGCCGCCGAAATCGAGGACGACCGTGTCGCCGGCCGCGATGCGCCGATCGCCGGTCTCGTGGTGCGGCGATGCGCCGTTCGGCCCCGATGCGACGATCGTGAAGCCAACTTCCTCGTGACCCTCGTCACGCAGCAGGCCCGCGAGCTCCGCGCCGACCTCGCGCTCGGTGCGCCCCGCGAATGGACGGGAGAGCATCCGCACATACGCGCGGTCCGCGGACTCCGCCACGACACGAAGCGCCTCACGCTCGCCCGCGTCCTTGAGCATCCTCAGATCGCGCGTGATCTCCGAGGCGACGCGGAACGCGCGCTTGGGGAGCGCCGCCTCGAGCCGAAGGACGAACGCGGCCCACATCTGGTCGGCCACCGCGATGGCACCCTCGCCGTTCACGAGCCGCGCGATCAGCGCGTACGGGTCGTCGGTCTCGCCCCACGTCGCACGGGTGAGATCCGGAGCCGCCGCGGAAGCCCGAGGCGCTTCGAGCTCGGGACACACGAGAGTC
>DASYSC010000049.1:0-9409 GCA_036003765.1 Candidatus Limnocylindria bacterium | reverse complement strand
GGCCGCGGTCGCGCCGCGATCGGCGATGCGCCCGGGGATCGCGTAAAGCGAGCGCAGCTCGACGGTCGTGGCGAGGATCGCGCCGGTCCGATCACGGATGACGCCCCGGTGCGCCGCGAGCAGGAGATCGCTTCGGACCTGATCGGTGGCCTGGCCGAGGAGCTCGCTTCGCCCGATCGTCTGCCAGTACGCGAGTCGAGCTGATAGCAGGAGCGACGCGACGGCGAAGAACGCGAACAGCACACGAAGTCGCGCGTGCGAGATCGTCGCCGTCACACTTCACCTCCGAGGCGCTACGTGGGTGCCCGCTCCCCGCCGACACCCGTGCTGGCGGGCGGTCAGCGCTTGGCGGCGATCTCCGCAGCCGGGAAGACCCGGATGGTGGCCGCTCGGACCAGACCGAGCCGCTGCGCGGCGGCCTCGATCCGCGCTGGCGAGTCCAGCCTCGCGCTTTCGATCTCGAGAAGCGCGTTCTGCCGGCGGAGCTCGTCGCGCTGCGCCGCGAGGCGCTGCGCCTCGTAGCCGGCCGCGGACACCGCGATCGCTTGCCCGAGATAGAGAAGGACGAGCAGGAAGCCCGCGACGATGATCCCGCTCACGACGAGGAATGACCGGACTTCCCAGCTGGCGACCGGATCCGCACGGCGATCGGCGGCGCGGCGATGGACGGCCTGCCGCAGGGGACGGCGTTGCACGCGCCGCACATGCGGCGCGCGCACGGCCTGCGCGAACGTCAAGGTATGCGCTCGGCGACGCGCAGGGCCGCGCTGCGGGCGCGCGGGTTGCGGTCGACCTCCGCCGAGGCCGCACGAAGCGGCCGCCGGGTAACGACACGCAAGCCCGCGCGATGCCCGCAGACGCAGGTGGGGAGGTGGGGAGGACAAATGCAGTCGCGCGATTCGCGCGCGAAGAACTGTTTGACGATCCGGTCCTCGAGCGAGTGGAAGGCGATGACCGCGAGCCGGCCTCCGGGGCGGAGGATGCTTATCGCGGCGGCGAGCGCCGCGGACAGGTTCGCGAGCTCGTCATTCACCGCGATGCGCAGCGCCTGGAACACGCGCGTAGCCGGGTCGGTGCTGCGCGGGCGTCGCGTCTTCACGCCCGCGACGAAGCGTCCGAACTCGTCCGCGGTCTCGAACCTCGCCTTCGAGCGGCGGCGCACGATCGCGGCCGCGATCCGAGCGGCTTCGGGCTCTTCGCCGTACTCGGCGAACACGCGGCGCAGCTCGCTTCCCGACCAGCTGTTCACGATGTCGGCCGCTGTGAGGCGAAGGTCCGGGTCGGCACGCATGTCCAGCGGGCCTCGCGCGCGAAAGCTGAAGCCCCGCTTGTCGTCGGCGAGCTGGAGCGAGCTGAGCCCGAGATCCAGGAGGACGCCGTCGACCGGTGCGAAGCTGTGCGAGCGGGCCACGTCGTCGAGAACCGCGAAGTTCGCTCGGATGAGGAGCGCGCGATCGCCGAAGCGCGCGAGCTCTCGCGCTGCGGCGGCAAGCGCCTCGGGATCGCGGTCGATCCCGAGGAGCTTTCCGCTCGCCCCGCTTCGGTCGAGGACGGCCGCGGCGTGGCCTCCGGCGCCGACCGTCCCGTCGACATAACGGCCACCTTCGTGGGGATCGAGCTGGGCGAGCACCTCGGCCAGGAGAACCGGCTCATGAACCCTGCCACCGCTAGATCCCGAGATCCCTGAGATCGCGTTCGATGTCGGTCTGGACTCCCGCGAGACGGGCGCGCCAGCGTCCGGGCTCCCAGACTTCGAGGTGGTCGGAGTTACCGATGACGACCGCCTCGTTCTGGAGCGACGCGTACTCGCGGAGGTGCGCCGGGATCGTGACCCGCCCTTGGCCATCAGGGTCAGCCGCGTGTGCGCCGGCCAGCACGAAGTGCCGGAACCGGGCGACGGCCGGGTCGGTCCTGGGACGCTTGGTGATCTCCGCGTTGAGCGTGTCCCACTCTGGTGCGGGGAAGACGGCAAGGCATTCGCCTATCCAACGCGTCACGACCGCTCCTTCTTTGAAGCGGCTTCGGAACTTGGCCGGGATGGCGAGC
The DNA here is from genome assembly GCA_036003765.1 of Candidatus Limnocylindria bacterium. Lineage (GTDB taxonomy): Bacteria > Chloroflexota > Limnocylindria > P2-11E > P2-11E > 3-1-20CM-2-70-9. The sequence goes on along the minus strand of DASYSC010000049.1, from coordinate 7,363 downwards.
CGACCCTTCTCGTCCAGCGAGTGGGCGAATTCGCCAGCGAAATAGCTCTCCAGCTGCCCTTCCGTATCCGGGAGACGGTTCCCCACCGTCCCCCACTACTCACCACGCGGCGGGCAATTTACACCCCAGCGGGCCCCTGTCAATACCTAAGGCGAGAAGAGATAGGGGTTCGGGTGCGAGTGCCGGCGAGTCGGTCGCGGGTGGCACGGGGGAGAGGGTTGCGCGCGAGCCGTTGACCGGCCGCGCCCGCCAGCGGCCTGCTCGCCGCGCACTCGCAGCGGACCGGTAGGCGAGCGCGCGACCCCGACCCCGGGACAGGACCCGCGACGCGCTGTTCGCCTAGACGGGGCGCACCCGATCCACGACGTCTTCCAGGGCCCGGCTGGCGCGTTCGAGACGAGAGAGGGGACGGACGCCGTCGTGGGCACCGAACCACTCGAGGACCGAGGCACCCCAGGTGAAGCCGCCGCCGAAAGCGACGAGCAGCACCTTGTCGCCGCGGCGGAGCCGTCCGGTCGCTTCGGCCTCGCAGATCGCGATCGGGATCGAGGCGGCCGACGTGTTGCCGTAGCGCTGGATGTTCACGAACACCTTCTCCGACGGGAAGCGAAGGCGCTTCGCGACTCCGTCGATGATACGGACGTTCGCCTGATGCGGTATCAGGATGTCGATGTCGTCGAGCGTGAGCCCCGCTTCGGCGATCGCCTCTTCCGCCGCGTCGGCCATGGACTTCACCGCGAGCTTGAAGACCTCGCCGCCGGCCATCGTGATGAAGTGCAGGCCGCGTTCGAGGGTTTCTCTCGTGGCCGGCATCTTCGAGCCGCCCGCGGGGACCATCAGCATCTCGCCCTTCGAACCGTCGCCGTGCAGCACCGTGGACTCGATGCCCACCGACGCGTTCGTCGCTTCGACCACCACCGCACCGGCCCCGTCGCCGAAGAGGACGCACGTCGTGCGGTCCTTCCAATTGAGCAGCCGCGACAAAGTCTCCGCGCCGATGACCAGCGCGTTCTCGATCGCCCCGGAGACGATCATCCCGCGCGCGATCGCGAGCGCCGAGATGAAGCTGGTGCACGCCGCCTCTACGTCGAACGCCCCGGCGCGCGTCGCGCCGATCTCTGCCTGGACCAAGCACGCCGTCGCCGGGAAGAGGTAATCGGGCGAGGCGGTCCCAACGATGACCAGCTGCACATCCTGACCGCGCAGGTGGGCCTTCTCGAGCGCCTGACGTGCGGCGCGGACGGACATCGTGGAGGTCGTCTCGCCATCCGACGCGATGCGCCGCTCCCTGATCCCCGTGCGGCTCCTGATCCACTCGTCTGAGGTGTCGACGATGCGCTCCAGGTCGGCGTTGGTCAGGACGCGCGAAGGCGCATAGAAACCCCAACCGGTGATGACCGCGTTCTTCGCCATCTAGGCCCGGTCGGGCTCGGTCTTTACCTTGTCGCTCCGGCCAAAAAGACTGCGGACGTCGCCGCGATAGCCCTCGAGGAATTCGTGCGCGTCAATGACCTCGTCGGCGCTGACCGCCGGGCGCCGTGGCCGCTCGGGCTCTTCTTTGACCGGGCTGATCGCCGCGCGCTGCTCGTCGATGACGACGAGGAGCTTGAACGCGGTCTCGCACTTCGCGCAGGTGACCCGGACGATCCAGGCCGACTCGAGCTTGCCGAGCACGCGGATGTCGGAGCGGGAGTGATTCGCCCCGCAGACGCTGCAGTTGTAGTCCTTCGCCTGCTCGCGGAGGAACCTGAGGATGTTCACCCTCGGCCGAGCATAGCCGTTCCGTCCATTTCGAGGCGTGTTCGCCAGGCGATGAATGCGTACTGGTCGGCAAGGTCGTCGACCTGCTTGTCGAGCGGCTTCCCGATGCCATGCCCGGCATCGCGGTCGACGCGCAGGAGCACGATCGATCCGGGATCCTCGGTCTGCGCCTGCAGGAGCGCCGCCATCTTCCGCGCATGCATGGGGTCGACACGGCTATCGCCCTCGGCCGTGGTGAAGAGGACGGGCGGGTAACGGACTCCCGCGCGCACGTTGTGGTACGGCGAATACCCGCGCAGCCACCCGATCTGATCGGGACCTTCCGCCGAGCCGTACTCCGCGATCCAGAACCGCGCGATCCGGAAGTTCTGATAGCGGAGCATGTCGAGCAGCGGCACCGCACAGCACACCGCCGTGAAAAGCTCGGGGCGCTGCGTCAGCGCCGCGCCCACCAGCAGCCCTCCGTTCGAGCCACCCGAGACCGCGAGACGAGCGGGGCTTGTCCATCCACGCGACACGAGCGCCTCCGCGGCCGCATGGAAGTCGTCGAAGACGTTCTGCTTGTTCGCCAGCATGCCCGCGCGATGCCAGCGCTCGCCGTACTCACCACCGCCGCGCAGATTCGGCAGCGCGAAGAGTCCGCCCCTCTCCACCCACGCCGCGGCGCCGGGGAAGTACGCCGGCGTGCGAGAGACGTTGAACCCGCCGTACCCGGTCAGCAGCGTCGGCACGTCCCCGTTCGGCTTCACGTCCGTGCGGTGCACGAGGAACATCGAGATCTCCGTCCCATCGCGCGAGCCGTAGGTCGTCTGCTCGACAGCGATGCGCGACGGATCGTGCCCCTCCGGCGTGCGCAGGCGCACGAACTCCCCCGCCTCGCCCGTCCGAGCGTCGGCGACGAACGCGACCGGCGGCTGCGTGAACGACTGGAACGTATAGCCGATGCGATCACCGGCGGCCTCGGCCTGGACGAACTCAATGGTGCCAAGCGAGGGCAGCGCGATCTCGCGCCCGCCGCCGCCCACAAGGTCGTATGTCGCGAGCCGCGAGGTCGCACGCTCGAGGCGCAGCACTGCGAGGCGGTCGCGCGTCCGATCGAAGCCCTGGATCGCGTCCTCGCCCTCCGGGATCACCGTCCGCCAGCGAGACGCGCCAGGATCCTCGCACGACACGTCCACGATCCGGTAGTTCGGCGCGTCGAGATTCGTGCGCAGCCACAGGCGTCCGTCGTCGTAGGGCGCGCCTTCCGCGATCGCGTCCTGCGCCTCCATCGCGATCAAGAGGCCACGACCGGGATGCTCGCGGTCCATCACGTACAGGTCGCTGCGCGCCCATCCTTTCATCGCGGTGAAGAGGACCCAGCGGCCGTTCGGGGAGGTCGCGGCGAGAAGGATGTCCTCCTTCGGACGGCCCTCGCCGAACACGAGCACGTCTTTGCTCGGATCGTCGCCGAGACGGTGGAACCGAACCCGCCGGAAGTAGTTCTCGTCGCCGGGTGGCACGGAACCTGGCGCCGGATGGACCGTGTAGTAGAAGCCGGCATGTACCCACGCCACTGTGGAGCGCTGCGTGTGTGGGATGCGGTCGCCGAGATCCGTGCCAGTCGCCGTTTCGATGACGCGCAGGGTCGAGAGCTCATCGCCGCCGTGCGAGAGGCCGTAGGCGACGTAGCGAGCGTCGTGCGACGGGTAGTACCAGTCGAGCGTCACGAGGCCCGACGGATCGATGGCATTGGGATCGACGAGCGCGCGATCGGGCGAATCGATCGCGTCACGCACGTAGAGCACGGCCTGCCTCTGCTCGCCCTGGCGCCGAGTGTGGAAGATCTTGCCGGCGACCGGACGCGGCGTCGACAGCAGCCCGACGGAGAGGAGCTCACGCAAGCGCCGCGCGAAAACGGCGCGCTGCGGGAGTGCGTCGAGCACCGCGCGCGTTCGCGCGTTCTGCGCATCGGTCCAGTCGCGCACCCGCGGTGACGCGTCGTCCTCGAGCCAGCGATAGGGATCGGCGATGCGCTCGCCGTGCAGCGTGTCGATGATGTCGTCACGCGGTGTAGACGGCACGGCAGGTACGATCACGGCTTTGAGCGTACGCGGCATAAACTCGGCGCGTGCTCGAGACCGCGCCCGCGCCGGTAAGCGCGAAGCTACTTGAAGACCGCAACCACGAGCGCCTCGCACGCGCCGGTTCGCTGCTGCGACGGCTCGAAACAGAAGGCGGCGCGGATGCGCGGCGGATCATCCCTGCGCTCAACGAGCTCCATCGCGAGATCTCAAACCTGTTGAGCGAGTGCGGGATCTGGGTCTCCATGCATCCCGACAAGGACGTCCGCGACACGGCAGAGCGGCTTCAACGCGACGCCTCGGAATTCAGCCAGACCGCGTTTCAGAGCACGCCGATCTACGAGGCGCTCGCCCGCGGCGATGGCCTTGGACCGCTCGAGCGGCGGTTCGCCGAGCTCCAGCGCTCGGACATGAAGCGCGCGGGCGTGCTGCTCGGCCCGGCCGATCGCGATCGCGCACGCACGTTGCGGGCCGAGCTGACGAAGCTCGGACAGGACCACGCCCGCAACATTCGCGACGACACCCGGTATGTGCAGCTCGAGAGCGACCGCGAGCTGGAGGGGCTTCCGGCCGACTACGTGAGGGCACACACCGCCGGCCCGGACGGCGTGATCCGGATCAGCACGAACCCGCCGGACATGTCGCCGGTGATGACCTACGCGCAAAGCGAGCGGCTCCGGAAGGAGCTGCAGCGGGCCAGCGAGGACCGCGCTCCGGCGAACGTCGAGGTGCTGCGACTGCTGACAACGGCGCGCCACGCGCTCGCGACGCTGCTCGGGTACCCCGCCTGGGCGCACTACAACCTCGAGCAGCAGATGGTCGGGACGCCCGACGCCCTCGTGCGCTTCCTCGACGAGGTCACCGAGGTCGCGCAGGCCTCGGCGCGGGCGGAGCTCGCGGAGCTCCTCGAGGAGAAGCGGCTCGACCATCCGGAGGCGACGTCAGTCGGAACGTGGGAGCGCCTCTACTACACGAACCGGGTAAAAGCCAAACGCTTCCGCTTCGACGCGCAGGAGGTGCGACCGTACCTCGAGTACCGCCGCGTCCGCCAGGCGATCCTCGACCTCAACGCCAAGCTGTTCGGTATGGCGTTCGCCCCGGTCGTACACGAGGAGCTGTGGCATCCCTCGGTCGAGAGCTTCGACGTCACGATCGACGGACGCGAGAGCGGCAGGATCTCGCTCGACATGCATCCGCGCGAGGGCAAGAACAAGTGGTTCTTCAACGCGCCGCTCGTGCTCGGGGTCGGCGGTTTGCAGCGACCGCACGGCGTCCTCTGCTGCAACTTTCCCGATCCGCGCGCCACGGCTGGTCCGGCGCTAATGGAGCACCAGCAGGTGGTGACCTATTTCCACGAGTTCGGGCATCTGGTGCACGGTCTCGCGCGCGGCGAGGTGCCTTACGTTCGCCTCTCGCGCACCGAAGGTGACTTCATGGAGGCGCCCTCGACGTTCCTCGAGGAGTGGATCTACGACCACGCCGTACTGTCGAGCTTCGCCACGCACATCGACACCGGAGCCGCGATCCCCGCCGAGCTCGTCCAGCGGCTGCGCGCGGCGCGCGATTTCGGGCGGGGCATTCGCGTCTACGAGGGCCTGCTGCTCATGGCACGCCTCTCGCTCGCGCTGCACGACGGAACGCGGACCGGCGTCGATCCGCGAAGCGTCTCGGAGGACCTCGAGGCCCGCTACTCGCTGTTCGAGAGCCTCCCGGGCACGGCATTCCCGGCCAGCTGGGAACACATGAACACGGACTTCTATTCGGCGGCGTACTACACGTACCTCTGGTCGCTGACGATCGCGAAGGACCTGCACACCGCGTTCGGGTCGGACCTGATGGACGTCGCGGTCGCGCGACGTTACCGGGAACGGATCCTCGCTCCCGGCGGAACGAAGCCGGCGGCGGACCTCGTGCGTGACTTCCTCGGCCGGCCCTTTGACCTGCGTGCGTTCAACGCGTGGCTCGCGCCGCGGGACTAGGGAGCTTGGACCGGCGCGACGCGGCGCCTTCGCTCAGACCGGCCTGAGAAACGCGATCCCGATCCCCACGATCTTGTAGCCCATTGTCTCGTTGATGTGAAGGATCGGCGCGTTCGCCGCGTCGTTTCCCGTACGCACGCGATCGACACCGAGCGCGATGGCCTGGGCGACGGTCTCGCACTTGAGAGCCCGCGCGACCCCGCGACCACGGACCGAGCGCGCCGTCGCGGTCCAGTTCGTGCCGACGATGCCGCGGACCGGCGGGTATGCGAGGACCGATACGCCGACGACCTCGTCGCCGACGCGCGCGATCCAGAAGCGATCGCGATGGACCTCGGGAGCGTTCACCCACCGGACGTAGGCCTCCATCGCTTCAGGCACGCGTGGCATCGTCGTCGGGACATCGTCGCCGGCTTCCTCTGAAAGCCGCCAGACCTTCTCGATGACGCGCGGATCGCGGTCCTCGGCGAGGGTGAGGATGCGGACACCGTCGCTCCGCATGCGCGCGCGAGAGGCCTCGGTCATGGCGAGGAGCTTCTCGCGGTTGGTCCGGAGATCGAGCTCCCAGCGGCGAGAGCGCCGGTCTTCTTTGAAGCCGCGCGCAAGGATCGTCTCGATCCGCAGCGGGTCGCCTTCATACGCCCACGTACTCAGGATCTTCGCCCCGTCGGCGACGACACGCTCCTCCATCGCGGCGAGGATCGCATCGAGGGTCGCCTTCGAGCGCTCGGCCGGCAGGACGTCGCCGTCGATCCCTGCGTAGCGCTCCGGCTGCATGTCCCACCGCGCGTGCTCGGTCGTCGCGAACCCGATATCGCGACCACGGCGACGAGCGATGAAGCGGGCGATCTCGAGGCGCTCGTCGGGCTGAGACCACCAGTACTTGTAGACGACCGGGTCGCGCGGTGAATCCGGACGCAGCGCCGTCTCCACGTCGGCCGCGAAGGCACCGTCCGTTGGCGTCGCCGGACGGTAGGAGAGCTCGATCTCCGTGGTCGTGTCGCCCATCACCCGCTCCTCTTGAGACGTCCGGTCCGTTTGGCGTGCCGTTCCGCCCACAGGAAGATCCGGAGGCCCAGCGGGATCGACACCGCGCCCACAAGCAGCGCCGGCCAGAGGTTCGGCCACACCGCGGCGAGGTCGGCGCCATCGAGCAGCGCCGCGCGCATGCCGCGGATCACGTAGGTCGCGGGCGAGACGAACGAGAGCACCTGCATCCACGCAGGCAGGATGGTCGTCTCGTAGTAGACGCCTGAGACGAGCAGCACGACGGCCTGGACGATGTACGCCATCTGCAGGCCCTTCTCCGTCCAGAGCAACGGGAACACCGCCGACCCGATCGCGAGGCCGATGAAGGCGACCGCACCGGTCGCGAGTAACACGAGCGCGGACAGGGCGTTGGCGTGCGAGAGATCGACGGGCACGAAGAGCGCGACCGCGGCGAGGATGGCGACGCTGAAGCCCAGCGCGCGCACGAGCGTCGCGCCGCACATCCCAACGAGGTGCGTGAGGCGCGGTACCGGCGCCATGAACGTGTACTCGATCGTGCCCTCCCAGCGC
>DASYSC010000048.1:0-21872 GCA_036003765.1 Candidatus Limnocylindria bacterium | reverse complement strand
GTCTACTCGGGGGCCGGACATACGAGCTTTTCAGAACGGTCTCCAATAACAGGCGGGGAGCGTCGGTGGCGAGCCTTCCTGAGACTGTACAGGCTCCGAGCACACTCGGAGAACGTGTACGAGCGGCGCGCAGAGAGCTCGGAATGAGCCAAGCGCAGCTCGCAGGCGGGGAGTTGACCAAGGGCTTCATCAGCCAGGTGGAAGCCGGTCTGGTCAGGCCGTCTGTGCGCTCGCTGCAAATCATGGCCAACCGGCTTGGCCGAAGCCTCGACTACTTCCTCGGGGACGAGCCGCTTGCGGCCATGAAACGCCTCACGTTCCACCGCCTCGCCGCCGAGGCGGCGGTCGAGCGCCGTGACTGGGACACGGTGCGCGCCGAGGTCGCGCGCGCACTGGGCGAGCGCCCGCAGCCGCGCGACCACGCGAAGCTGTTGCGCTTCCTCGCACAGGCCGAGATCACCTCCGGCGATCGCGAAGCCGCCTTCGAGAACATCGCGCGCGGCCTTGCGCTGGTCACTGCCGCGGCCGATCCCATCGAGGTCGCGCACCTTCTCTATCTGCGCGGCCTCGCGTATGGACAGCAGAGCCACTACGTCGCCGCGGGCGAAGCGCTCGAGGCCGCGCGCGACGTCGTCGAAAAGTACGAGCTCGCCGATCCGCGGCTCCGCGCCCGAATCCTGGTGTCGCTGGGCACCGCGTACCGCAGGCTGCGCCGCACGACGAAGGCCGCGCAGACCTATGCGAGCGCGCTCTCTCTCGCGTCGAGCGTCGATGAGCTGCGGCTCGCCGCGCAGGGCTACATGGGAATCGCCGTCTCGCTCTATGACTCGGGAGAGCTTGACGGCGCGATCGCCAACTACCAGCGCGCGCTCGAGCTCTTCGAGCGGGTCACCGACACGGGGTTCGAGCTCTCGGTGCTGCACTCGCTCGCTTCGGTGTACGTCGAGCACGGTGACATGCAACAGGCGGATGAGCTCGCGAAGCGCTGCGCGGCTCGGGCGAGAGCGGTCGGCGACAAGCGCATGTCCGCGGTCGCCGAGGTCGTCCTCGCGCGGATCGCGCTCGCTGCGAACGACGCGGCTGGGGCGCTGCGGCTCGCAGAGAGCGCTGAAAAGACCCTCGCCGATCTCGGCGACGCCGTGCAGCGCGCCGATGCACTGCGCGTTGTGGGCGCGGCGCATGACGCCGTCGCCGACTACGAGGGTTCGGACAAGGCTTACCGGAAGTCCATCGAGCTGCTGACCGCCGCCGGCGACAGCCCCGATCTCTCCGCGTTCGCGGTCGAGTACGCGCGCAAGCTGCGAGCGCGCGGGAAGGTCGACGAAGCGTTCGACCTGCTCGAGCTCGCTCGCCAGGGAGCGCCGAAGACCTAGGATCGGCGCATGCCCCGAGACGCGCTGACCTTCGACAACGACGCCATCGCGAAGGTACTGGACGAGATCGCGGATCTCCTCGAGCTCAAAGGCGAGAACGTCTTCCGCGCCGTCACCTATCGCGCCGCGGCGCGTTCGATCCGCGACCTGCGAGAACCACTCGCGAAGCTCGCGCAAGAGAAACGCCTCAAGGAGATCCCGAAGGTCGGCTCGTCGGTCGGCGAAGCGATCGAGCAGATCATCGCCACGGGACGCTCGACGCGGCACGAGGAGCTCAAAGCGGCCGTCCCGCCCGGGCTGCTTACGCTTCTCCGTGTCGGAGGCGTCGGTCCGGCGACCGCTCGCACGATTTACGACCACCTGCGGATCACGACGATCGAGGAGCTCGAGGAGGCGGCGAAGGCTCATCGGCTGCAACAGCTCCCGAAGATCCAGGCCAAGACCGAGGAGAACATCCTGCGGTCGATCGCCGCCCTCAAGCAACGCACGGGCCGATCGCTGCTGCACGAGGCGAAGGCCGCGGCGACGTCGATGGTCGAGTACCTGCGGGCCGAGGCTGGAGTCGAACGGATCGCGATTGCCGGCAGCCTGCGACGCTACAAGGAGACGATCGGCGACATCGACATCGTCGTCGCCGCGGACGATGCCCTTCCGATCATGGAGGCCTTCGTGCGCGCGCCCAGCATCGAGCGTGTGCTCGCGCGCGGCGATACGAAGTCGTCGGTGGTCGAGAGTCGCGGGCTTCAGATCGATCTACGCGTGGTGCCGCCCGCGTCCTACGGCGCGGCGCTGCTTTACTTCACGGGCTCGAAGGAGCACAACGTGCGGCTGCGCGGGCTCGCGCTCCGCCGCAAGCTGCTCCTCAACGAATACGGGCTCTACCGGGTCGGTGCGGAGGAGCGCGGGCAGGAGATCGCGTCGGCGACCGAGGAAGAGGTCTACGCGGCGCTTGGCCTGGCGTGGATCCCGCCGGAGCTGCGCGAGGACCGCGGCGAGATCGATGCCGCGCAGAGCGGCGCGCTACCAACCCTGGTCGAGCTGGCGGACGTACGCGGCGATCTTCATACGCACACCAACTGGACCGATGGCCGTGACCCGCTCGCCGAGATGGCGAAACGGGCGCGGGCGAAGGGTTACGCGTACCTCGCCATCACCGATCACTCACCAGGCCTGGGCATGACCAACGGCCTTTCGCTCGAGCGGGTCCAGGCGCGCATAGCGGAGGCCGCCAAGCTGAACGAGGAGCTCGCGCCGTTCCGGGTGATCGTCGGCACGGAGGTCGACATCCGCGCGAACGGGAAACTCGACTACCCGGACGACGTGCTCACGGAGTTCGACGTCGTGAGCGCATCCGTGCACTCCTCGTTCGCCCAGCCGCGCGAGGCCATGACCGCGCGTATCACCGGCGCCATGCGCCATCCGCTCGTCACGGCGATCTCGCATCCGACCGGCCGCCTCCTCGAGAAGCGCGAGCCGTACGCGGTCGATCTCGACGCGGTGATCGACACCGCCACCGAGACCGGCACGTGGATCGAGGTGAACGGGGGGCCGGAGCGCCTCGATCTTCCGGACACGTGGATCCGCAAAGCGATCGATCGCGGAGCGACGCTCGTGGTGAACTCCGACGCGCACGCCATCGAAGAGCTGGAGTGGATGGATCAGGGCATCGGGACCGCACGTCGCGGTTGGGCGACGGCGGCGTCCATCGTAAACACCAGAGGACTCGAGGCGGTGCTCATGGCGCGCAAGGCCCGGCGCTGATGCCGCGCGCCCGTTTCGTCGTGCGTGGGATGGTGCAGGGCGTGAACTTCCGGTCGAACGCCGTGCGCGAAGCGATCCGGCTCCGCGTCACCGGGCGGGTCTGGAACCGCGACGACGGCGCCGTCGAGATCATCGCCGAGGGCGACGAGCCCGCGCTGGCCGCGATGCAGTCCTGGCTGAACGAGGGGCCGCGCGGCGCGAGCGTGAGCGAGGTCGAGCGAACGGATCTCGAGGGAAAGCCGCGCTACGACAGCTTCAACATGACCTGGAGCGCGCCCCGGGAAATCTAACGGCGGCGCTTCTTGCGCCTGCCCGCCTTCGGGAAGTACGCCTGCCGCCTCTGCTCGCGCTCCCACGCCGCTTCGCGCGGGGGTAGGTAGAACCAATAGAGGTACGCGAGGACCGCGATGTTGGTGGCGATCGACACTCCGAAGACCCAGAAGGGCGCGGTCGCTCTCAGGAGCACGGCGAGCCAGATGAGGAACATCACGTTTATGTAAAAGGCCCACGGTCGCACGCCGAGCTCGGGCGGAGGCGTGGTGCGGGTGCGCCAGTTGAACCAGATGATGTTCGTGACGAGGGCCAGCACGATGGCGATCAGGGCGGGCCAGTAGAACCGGGATTCGCTGTTGAATGGTTGGAAGAATCGATCAACGAAGTGCTGGGGATCGAAGGGCATGGACTGGCTATACTAGCCGCGCTGCGAGCCCTCCTCTCTGTCTCTGATCGCACAGGTCTCGACGCGTTCGCGCGCGGTTTGCAAGACCTCGGTTGGGAATTGATCGCCACCGATGGCACACGCGCCGCGCTCGCCGCCGAGGGCATCACCTCACGCTCCGTCGAGGACGTCACCGGATCTCCGTCGCTTCTCGGCGGGCGCGTGAAGACGTTGCACCCCAAGATCCACGCGGCGCTGCTCGCGCGGCGCGACGACCCCACGCATCGTGAGGAGCTTCAACGCGAAGGGATCGAGCCGATCGAGCTCGTCGCCGTGAATCTCTACCCCTTCGCGGAGCACGCCACCGCCGGCAAGAGCGGAGCGATGCTGCTCGAACAGATCGATATCGGTGGCGCCACGCTCCTCCGGGCCGCGGCGAAGAACTACGAGCACGTGGTCGTCGTCGCCCGACCTGAGCGCTATACGGCCGTCCTCGACGAGCTCAAGCAACGCGGTGAAGTCTCGCTCGAGACGCGCCGCGTCCTCGCTGCCGAGGCCTTCTCGCACACCGCGGCGTACGACGCGGCCATCGCCTCACGCTTCGCGACCGAGGCCGGCGTCCAGTTCCCGGACGAGATGACGCTCTCGCTGCGGAAGGTCCGCGACCTGCGGTACGGCGAGAACCCGCACCAGCAGGCGGCCTTCTACGCGGTGCGCGGCGAGGATGGCGCGATGACCACCATGCAGCAGCTGCACGGGAAGGCCACCAGCTTCAACAACATGCTCGACGTCAACGCGGCATGGCGCGTGGCCACGGACTTCGCGCAGCCGACGGTCGCGATCATCAAGCACCAGAACCCCTGCGGCGTCGCGTCGGACAACGAGATCACCAAGGCCTACCGCCGCGCGTTCATGTGTGATTCCGTGTCCGCGTTCGGAGGCATCGTCGGCGCGAATCGCATCGTCACGCGCGAGCTCGCCGAGGCTATGGAGGGCACGTTCTACGAGGCGATCATCGCCCCCGGCTATGAGGACGAGGCCCTTCCGATCCTCCGTCAGCGCAAGAACCTCGAGATCCTCGCGGTGCCGGGACACGCGATCGTCGGCGGACGCCTCATGTGGGGCGAAGCACGGGGGGTCCGCAAGGACAGCAGTGCGTTCGATTACAAGCGCATCGCCGGCGGCATGCTCGTTCAGACACCGGACGAGTCCGCGGTCGACGAAGGCAACTTCAAGGTCGTGACCGAACGGAGTCCGACGCTCGAGGAATTGACGGACCTGCTTTTCGCGTGGCGCTGCGTCAAGCACGTGACGTCGAACGCGATCGTGCTCGCAAAAGGGCTCGCCACGGTCGGCGTCGGTCCGGGGCAGATGTCACGCGTCGTCGCGGTCGAGACCGCGGTGCGCAAGGCGGGGGAGAACGCGCGGCTCGCGGTGATGGCCTCCGACGCCTACTTCCCGTTCCCCGATGGCATCGAGGTCGCCGCTCGCGCGGGCGTTACGGCGATCATCCAGCCGGGCGGCTCGCTGCGCGACGCGATGATGATCGATACGGCGAACAAGAACCACATGGCGATGCTCTTCACGGGTCGCCGTCACTTCAAGCACTAGTCGAGCGCGCGCTCCAGCACCGCACGGTGCTTGTCTTGGTAGGCCGCCTCGCGCTTCATCCGCGCTGGGACGCCCCAATCGGCGAGCTTCATCGCGCCCTTGTCCCCGAGACGCGCCCGCTCTTCGATGAACTCGCCCACGAAAAGCGTGCGTTCCTTGAGCACATCCAAGAGCCCCGCGCGATCCCATAATCCATACGCATCACAGAACAGCCGAAGGCGCCTCGCCTGCTCTTCGATCCCGAGCTGACGACGGCCTGAGAAGAGCGGGACCCACGAGTACGCGCTGTTCGCGACGTCCCAGAGGCGAGTCCCCGGCCCGGCCATATCCCAGTCGAGCATCACGGCGAGGCGACGCTCGCGAAAGAGCGCGTTCCAGGGTGCCCAGTCGTTATGGCAGATGATCTCGTGGGCTGTCGGCGCGACCAGCCGCCATTGCGCCCCTGCGGGCGGCTCGAAATCCACGACGAGATCGTGGTAGCGACGAAGGAGGCGCGCACCGGCGGCGAGACGATCGTCGTCCGTGACCCAGTCCGGGGCCGGATCGGGCCAGCCCGGATGAACATCGCCCGCGATGTAATCGAGTATTTCGCGGCCCTTCTCGTCCATGCCGCGGACGCGCGGCGCTTCGAATCCGGCCTTCTCGAGGAATCGAAGAAGCGCGTGGACCGCCGGAGTCCATGGGCCCGCGCGTCGCCTCACCGTATCGCCGACGCGCGTCGCGTCGTTCATGTTCCCGCCGATGAAGGGCTCTTCCTTCATGGCGCCGACTCTAGGCGAGCTCGATGTAGCGGAAGGCCTCCGCGGCCGGCAGCTTCCAGGTCGATCCGGTGCTCTTCGCCCACCAGCGCATGCGCTCGGCGAAGCCGCGGCGGCCGCCCACCTGGCTTTTGTGCGCACGCAGCGCCGCGATCTTCTTATCGATCGACGAGCTGATGTCGAACCAGATGTTCGGATCGCGCGAGCCGAAGAGCAGGACGCGCGAGACACGGTGGTGCCGGAGGCCGCTCCCCAGCTGCTCCGGGAAGAAGAGATGATCGCGAGCGGCGATCACGCCATCGAGCGCGCTCCACCCCGCCACGCGGTGGTCGGGATGCACCTGGTAGTGGCTCCAGGGGTCGTTCGCGAAGACGACATCGGGACGATGCTCGCGAATGACGCGGCAGATCTCGCCGCGCAGATCCATGGTCCGCTCTAGCTCGCCGTCCTGGTGTCCGAGGAAGACGAAGTCCTTGACCCCGATCGCCTCCCCCGCGGCGCGCTGCTCGCGCTGGCGCGTCTCGGCCATCTGTTCAGGCGTCCTCTTCGGATCGTGCGTGCCTTTCTGCCCGCTCGTGATCGCGCAGTAGGTGACGTGTGTACCGGAGGTCGCGATCCAGGAGGCGAGCGTCCCGGAGCATCCGAAGTCGACGTCGTCCGGGTGGGCGAAGATCGCCATCGCCCGCCTCGGGATCAGGAACGTGTCGGCCACTAGAGCGCGACCTTCTCCTCGCGCCCCGCGAGCACGCGGTCGTAAAGATCCACGATGCGGTCGCCAACCCGCTCCCAGGTGAAGTGCTCGGCGCGGTCGCGCGCCCCGTGAGCCAGGTGCATATGTAGCCGCGCGTCCATCAGCAGCTGGGCGATCGCCTCGGCGAGCGCGCGGTAGTCGCCGGCGGGCACGAGCAGGCCCGATTCGCCGTTCTCGATGACCGTCTGGAGGCCGCCCACCCGTGTGCCGACGACGGGCGTCCCGCAGGCCATGGCTTCGAGGGCGACCAGTCCGAACGACTCGGTAAGCGACGGCACCGCGCAGACGTCCGCGGCGGCGTAGTAGAGCGCGAGCTCTTCCTGCCCGCGCGACCCCACGAACGCGACGTTGGACTCCATCCGGTGCTCGTGCACGAGCCGCCGCAGCTCGAGGATCTTCTCCGTCTCGGGCGTGTCGTCGCCTGGATCGAGCGCGCCGCCGACGACCAGAAGGCAGACATCGCTGCGCAGGTCGGGGTATCGCTGGAACAGGAAGGCCATCGCGCGGAGCAGCACATCGATGCCCTTGATCTGCTCGATGCGACCGACGAAGAGGATCAGCCGCTCGCATTGGTCTCGACCGAGCGCCTCGCGCGCATCGGCCTGGCGCACCGGATGGAACACCTTCGGGTCCACGCCACACGGGATCACGGCGACGCGCGCGGTGTCCGCCCGATACAGGCGGCGCAGCTCGCCGAGCTCGATCTCGCTCGCCGCGACGATCGCGGCGGATCTCCGGACGGCGTCGCGCTCGATCTCGGTGCGGATGTCGCTCTCGCCGTCGACGTCCTCATCCATCACTTCGCGCTTCACCAGGCCGAGGGTGTGGAACATCTGGACGACCGGAGCCTTCCAGCGCTGCTCGAGCGTCCGCGCCACCTTCGCCGAGAGCCAGTAGTGCGCGTGCACGATGTCGTAGCTCCGGCGCTCTGCCTCGACGTACTCGAGCAGCTGCGAGGTGAACTCATCGAGATGCTCGTACACGGCCATCTTCGGCCAGTAACCGATCGGGCCCGAGGGGATGTGGATGACGCGTGCGTTCGTCGCGATCTGCTGGATGCGCGGGTCGTCCTTCTCCCGCCAGCGCGTGAAGACATCGACTTCGATGCCGCGCCTCCCGAGGTCGCGCGCGAGCTCTCGCACGTACACGTTCATGCCACCGGAGTCGCGACCCCCAAGCTTCGCCAGCGGACACGCGTGCACCGAGACCATCGCCACGCGAGACGTCTTCACGGGCGCGCGGCCTCGATCCGCACGAGCCAGCGATCCACCGCGCCGAGGTCGTACTTGTACGGCTCGTCGCCGCGGAGGAGGTCGTACGTGCGGATCCCTTCCGCGATCGCCGAGCGGATCGCGTAAGCGTGGCACACGATGCCGACGGAGAGAGGCGCGAGCGTTGGATCGTAGGCCGCGTTGTAGAGCGAGAGCGTTCCTTCGTACGCGAACGCATAGAGCACCGCGACATCCTCGCCGTCGACCTCGAGGACACCGAGACGCAGCCATCCGGGCGCGGCGACAGCGTCGGCCACGTCGCGGAAGTAGCGTTCTCGGTCCGCCGTCATGAACTCCGCTTTCTCGCCGCGGGACCGGCGATGCAGAGCGACGAATCGATCGAGCACCGCCGCGCGCTCCCGCTCCTGTGCGATGCGGAACGCGACCCGGCGGCCGGTCTCGAGCCGGCGGATCTTCCGCCGCAGCTCGTGTCGCTCCTTCTTCGTGAGGCTCTGGACGTAGACCGCGAAATCCGCCGGCAGGTGCAGCCGCGGCGAGGTGATCAGACGCTCCACCTGCACGTCATACCCGTGAGGCGCGAGCGCCCGCGCGATCGCACCGGCGGTCGGGACGTCCTCGGGCACGTACTCGAGACGGACGCGCGGCGCGCGCTGCGCCGCGATCCAGCCGCCGAGCGCCTGGGCGACCTCGGCCGCATCGCTCGGCGCGGCGATCACGTCCTGCTCGTCGGTGAACTCGCCGCCCGCGAACGTGATCGTCCCATCGTCCTCGTGCGCGAGCGCGGCAATGCCCGTCGCTCCGCGCTTCGCTTCGCGTGTCGCTTCGCGCCCAGGGGCCCTTGCCCCTGCCGGGCCGATCGATAGCGTGGTCTGCCTACGCCGGTCATAGGCCCGCGTGACCGCGAGCCATTCGGGCGTCAGAAAGATGGACGGCTCTGCGCGACGCCGGGCGAGCTCGGACCATTCGGCCTCGAGCGACGCCGGATCGCGCGCGATACAGCTCGGGTCAGAAGTGGTGAGGATCATCCGAGTCTATGGGAGCCCACGCCCTATGAACGCCAACGGTGATGCATAGAATTCCGGCGTGCCCCCCGAATCCCATCGGCGGGTGATCGTGGCTCCCCAATCGTTCAAAGGTTCCGCGGACGCGGTCGCCGTCGCGTCGGCGATCGCGCGCGGCGTGCGGCGCGCGCTGCCCGACGCGCTCGTCGAGGAGATGCCGCTCGCGGACGGCGGGGAGGGCACCGTGCGCGCGCTCGTCCGTGCGACAAAGGGCTCGCTTCGCGTCGCGCGCGTGCACGACCCGCTGGGTCGCGAGATCGATGCGGAGTGGGGCGTGCTGGGCGACGGCGTCACCGCCGTCGTCGAGATGGCCGCCGCGAGTGGCTTGCCACTGCTTGACGTGAAGCAGCGCGATCCGCGCATAGCGAGCACGCGCGGTACGGGCGAGCTCATTCTCGCCGCCGCGACGAGCGGCGCGCACCGCATCGTCATCGGGATCGGCGGCAGTGCGACCAACGACGGTGGCGCGGGTATGGCGCGGGCGTTCGGTTATCGCTTTCTCGATCGCGACGGAACCGAGCTCCCTGAGGGTGGCGCGGCGCTCGCGCGGCTTGCGCGTATCGATGGGCAGACCGACCCGCGGCTGATCCGACCCGCCATCGAGGTCGCCTGCGACGTGCGCAATCCGCTGCTTGGCCCCGAAGGTGCGTCGGCCGTATACGGACCGCAGAAGGGAGCGACGCCGGAGGTGGTTCGTGAGCTCGACGCCGCGCTGGCGCGCTATGCCGACGTCGTCGAGGCGTTCGTCGGGCGTCCGATCCGCGACGTTCCGGGTGCCGGTGCGGCCGGAGGATTGGGTGCAGGCCTGCTCGCGTTCCTCGACGCGCGGCTGATTTCGGGCGCGGACCTGGTGCTTCGCGCGGTCGGGTTCGCCGACCGACTCCGTGGAGCGGATCTGGTCATCACCGGAGAGGGACGCATCGACCGTCAGAGCGGGTATGGAAAGCTGACCGGCGCGGTGACCGCGGCTGCGCGTCGAGCGGGCATCCCTGTCCTGGCGGTCGCGGGCGGGCTCGGCGAGGGTCACGAGACACTCGCCCTCGACGGAATTGTCGCTGCGAGTGACGGCGTGCCACTCGCTCAAGCGATGAGCGACCCGCTCCCGCTCATAGAGCGTGCGGCGGAACGAGTCGTGCGTGCGCGGGTGGGCGCGACGCACTAGCGTTAGCCCGCCATGCGTCAGACCGCACCGGTCGCCGGCACTCCTCCGCTCGAACGGATCCCGCGCGATCGCACCGCAAGCCTCGAACTGGTGCGCATCACCGAGGCGGCTGCGATCGCGGCCGCGCACTGGATGGGCCACGGAAACAACCGCGAGGCGGATCAGGCCGCGGTCGAGGCGATGCGCAAGAGCATGGAGGAGGCCCGGTTCAACGGGACCGTCGTGATCGGCGAGGGCGAGCGCGACGAGGCGCCCATGTTGTTCATCGGCGAGCGCGTCGGTCGCGGTGACGGTCCCGAGGTGCATATCGCGGTCGATCCGCTGGAGGGGACCAACCCCGTGGCGAAGGGGCGGCCCAACGCGGTCGCGGTGATGGCCATCTCCGAGCCAGGCGGCTTGCTGCATGCGCCCGACACCTACATGGAGAAGCTCGTCGTCGGCGCGCCCGCCAAGGGGAAGGTCGACCTGGACCGACCCGTCTCCGAAAATTTGAAGATCATCGCGCAGTCGTTGAACCGCGATGTCAATGACCTCACCATCGTCATCCTTGATCGTCCGCGACATGAGAAGCTCATCAACGACGTCCGCGCGGCCGGCGCGCGGATCAAGCTCATCGAGGACGGCGATCTCATGGCCTCGCTCTCGGTCCCGATCGCTGGGACCGATGTGCATGCGGTCATGGGAACCGGCGGCGCGCCGGAAGGCGTGCTCGCCGCCGCCGCGCTCCGGTGCATGGGCGCCGAGATCCTCGGTCGGCTGCGCTTCCGCAGCGACGAGGAGCGCGCTCGCGCGAAAAAGATGGGCATCGCGGACGAGAAGCGGATCTACAGCACCGAGGACCTCGCGAGCGGGAATGACATCCGCTTCGTCGCCACCGGGGTGACCGACGGCGAGGTGCTGAAAGGTGTCCACTTCTTCGCACGCGGCGCGCGCACCCACTCGATCCTGCTCGACCGGCTCATGGGAAAGCTGCGCTTCATCGACACCACGCACTTTGAGGACATCGAGCGCCTGCCGATAATCCGGCTGACCTAGCTAATACGTCTCCGCGGACTTCCTCGCTGAGGCATAGGCATTGCGGATCGCGCGCAGCAGCACCTCGTACTGCGCATCCTTCAGCACGCAGCCGGCGGCGCCGAGATGACGCGCCTGCTCGCAGACCTCGGAATCCAGCGTGTACATGACGACCCGGATGTCCGGGAGCTCGCCCGCGAGCCACTCGAGCACCTGCAGCCCACGCGCTCGCGGCATCTCGTCGTCGAGTACGACGACGTCGGGGAGGAGCTCCTGGCAAGCCTTCACGCATTCAACCCCGTCGCGCGCGACGCCGACGCATTCCATGTCCGGCTCCGCGTTCACCAGGTAGCGAAGGTTCTCCCGGACCGACGGATGGTCGTCCACTGCGAGAACTCGGATGTGCTCCCCACGCACGATCTCGCAGTCTATTGAACCGCCGCTGTCGATTGGCGATTGACGCGGCCCTCCTCCGCGCGTAGCGTGCGCCGGTGCCCCAGGTACGCACGCGCCGGCGCCGCCCGGCGCCGATGTCCGCGGCGCTCAAGAAGCTGGGCGACCGCCTGCGCGAGGCGCGCCTGGCCGCGGGCATCTCCCAGGCGCAGCTCGGGGCCCCGTACTTCACGCGCGCACACGTGAGCGCCATCGAGCTAGGCAAGATCCGGCCGGCGATGCGCTCGCTGGAGCACATGGCGCGCAAGCTCGGCAAGCCGGCGTCGTACTTCCTCGACGATGCGGAGACCGAGCGCTCGCGGAAGGAGCGCGAGCTCGAGATCGGATCCATCGGGGGCCTCCTGACGTTCGCGGGCGCACCGGAAGCTCTGCGTCGCGCCGAACGCCTGCTCGATGCCGAGGATCTCAGCGTTCGCGAGACCTGCCGGCTGCGCCTGCACGCGGGTTCCGCGCTGAATCTCCTCCATCGCGGTCGCGACGCGACGGCTGCGCTCGCCGTGGCGCAGCGCCTCGCCGGCGAGCTGCGCGACGAGCCCCTGTCGCGCGCCGCCGACTACCAGCTCGCGGTCGCCACTCGGATCGCCGGCGACCCGCGCACCGCAAGACAGATGCTCGAGGAGCTGCTTCGCCTGATCGAGACCGCGCGTCCGCCCGATCAGCTCCTGCGGCTACGCATCCTCATCACCCTCGGCGGGTGCGCGCAGGACCTCGGCGAGCCGCAGGCGGCGACCTCTTATTACCAGCGCGCGCTCGAATGGTCGAACGAGATCGGGGATCTCGCGCGCATCTCCTTCATCCACCAGGGGCTCGGGAATGCCTATCGCGCGCTCGGCGACCAGGATGCCGCAGCTGGTCATTACCAGAAGGCGCTCGCGTCGGCCGAGCTCGGGAAGGATCTCGTCGGGGTGCTCATCATGCGGAACGCCCTCGCCGTGCTCGCGGCGGATGCCGGACGCATCGAGGCCGCGTATGAGCACGTCGCGCGCGCGATCGAGATCGCCAAGGTGTCCGGCCCGGCCGCGTACCTGGCGCATTGCTACGCGACGCGTGCGGAGGTCGCGCTCAAGGCGAAGGACGCCGCGCTCGCCCGGTCGAGCGCGGAAGCGGCCATCGCGGCGATCGACGAGCGCGGTGCCGATGCCGATCGCGCGGTGGCGACCGCGACGCTGGTCCTCGCTGAGCTCGATCTGCGCGAGGGGCAGCTGGCGCGCGCGGAGCGCCGGATGCGCGAGGTCGCCGCTACGTACCGTGCGCTCGATGCGAAGGCCGAGCTCGGCGACGTGCTCATGCGGCTCTCCCACGCCGCGAAGAAACGCGGCGATCTGCGCGCCGCCGAGCGCTACGCGACGCAGGCGTACGCGGCGAGCAAACCCGGGAGCGCAAACGTCGAGGGTGTAGGTCGCTAGTCAAGCCGCGTTGCGAATCGGTCGACCGGGCGGAGAGGTCGATCGACGACAGGCGAGAACGAGCTACTCCTCGCGACGTCGTCGCGCGGTGTTGCGAGGCGCGGCCCGTCGCGGGCCGGGCTTCGTCGGGGTAGCCAGCTTGCGCTCGAATCTGTCAAGCAGTGCGAATAGGCCAACGGATTCCCAGGTTCGCCCCCACTTGCGCTTGGTGAGTTCCTTTACAACGCCAGAGTCTTCCAAGCGTTCAATCCCGAGTCGCGCAGCCTCGTCACTAACTTCGAGCAAGTCTGTGGCCGATCTCAGATCGAAAACGGGATACCTCGGCAGGATATTTATGAGTTTCGCCGCGGCGCTCCCGGCGCGCGGCGAGGCCCGATGCCTCCGTGCGAAACTCGCCAAGCCTGCCGCGCTAGTCGCGCTGCTGGCGCTCCGCTGCCGTGAGGACATTCCGCAGCAGCAACTCCGTGGTCACGCTTCCGAGTCCGCCCGGCACCGGGGTCAGCGCCTCCGCGACCGCCGACACGCTCTCGGCGTCGACGTCTCCCACGATTCCGCGCGGGGTCACGTTGATGCCCGCGTCCACGACCGTCGCTCCCGCCGCGAGCATGCCGCCGCGCAGAAATCCGGCGCGACCGACGCCAACGACCACGATGTCGGCAGCCTTCGTGAGCGCGCGAAGATCCTGGGTGTGGCTATGCGCGATCGTCACCGTCGCGTCCTCTTTCAAGAGAAGGTAGGCGGCCGGCCGGCCAATCACGGTGCTGCGTCCAATGACGACCGCACGCGCACCCCGAAGTTTGATGCCATGGAACTTCAGGAGCTCGACGACCGCCTCCGCGGTCGACGGTACGAACCGCGGCCGGCCGTCCGCTAGCAGCCCGACGTTGAACGGATTCATTCCCTCAACGTCCTTCGGGGCGGCGATGTGATCGACGACGTGCCCCTCGTCGAGCGCGCCGGGCAACGGCGTAAGCAAGAGGACACCGTGGACGCCAGGGTCAGCGGCGAGACGCTCCAAGGTCGCGACGAGCTCGCGCTCGGTCGTCTCGCCTTTGAGTGAAAAGTCGTTCACCGCGATATCCAGGCGCTTCCCGCGACTCGCGAGCCGCTGCACGTACGTGTTCGCGGCCGGGTCGGCACCGACCGAGACGGCCGCTAGGCGCGGAGTGATCCCGCGGGCGTGTAACGCGGCGCTCCGCGCGCGCGACTGGGCATGCAGTTCCTCCGCGAGCGGCTTGCCGTGAAGGAGCCGCACTAACGAGCGATCCTCGACTCGATGAAGTCGGTGATGCGGCGGCGCTGCTCGTCGGTGCCCTCCAGGGTGTGATCGAGATCCTCGGACAGCGCCTTCACCTGCGCCGGATCCTTGACCGACGCCAGGTTGATCATCACGTTGAGCGCGGCACCGCGGAGGGCCGCTTCGGCCATGAGCGCACCTACGCCGACGTCACTGGCGGTCATGGGACTCGCGAGTTCGACCCCACGCTCGCAGGCGTCGAGCAGGCGCCTCGCCGTCCTCGCGACCTCGAGCGGCACGTGCGACGCGACGAGCAGCGCGGTCTGCATACGTTCCTGTCGCGCTGCCTTCTCCTCGTCAGTTTTGCGCGGCAGCTTCATCGCCGCGGCCACTTGCGCGTAGGAGGCACTGTCCTCGTCCACGAATCGGAGGAACTGGGCCCGCAGCGCGTCCATTTCTTCGGCGAACGCGCGCGCTGGTTCTGAGCCTTCTTTCTTGCTCGCGATCCGGGCGACCATAGCCGCGAGCGCGGCACCCATCGCACCGGCATACGCCGCCGCGCTCCCGCCGCCCGGTACCGGCGTGTCCGCGGAGAGCTCGTCACTGAAGGCGCGCAGCGTCCGTTCGATGAGCCGATCGGGCATGGAAAGGCGGCCGAAGTGTACGTGCTAGCATCGTTCGAAACTTCATACGCGACCCCTTTCATCCAGAGAGGCTGAGGGAACGGCCCGATGACGCCTCGGCAACCGGCGGAGACCCGCTGCGGTGCCAAGTCCGACCCCAGGGGCAGGGCCCCAGGGGAAAGATGGGAGGCTCGACCGAACTGGAAGACCTCTCGCAGAAGGAGAGGTCTTTTTCGTTGAGCGCATTCGCGAGCCTTCTGAAATCCGGCGAGTTCGTGGTAACGGCGGAGCTGAATCCGCCGAAGAGCGCTGCGGCAAACGTCCTGCGGCGGCGCGGCGAGGCGCTCAAGGGCGTCGTCGACGCGGTCAATGTCACCGACAGCAACCGCGCGATGGTGGCCATGGCCGCGATCCCGGCCGCCACGATCGTGCGATCGTCTGGGGTGGAGCCGATCGTTCAGATCACCGGCCGCGACCGGAACCGGATCGCGCTGCAGGCCGACGTGCTCGGCGCGGTGGCGATCGGCATCGAGAACTTCGTGTTCATGAGCGGAGACGATCCCAAGCAAGGCAGCCACCCCGACGCGGTGAACGTGAAAGACCTCGATGGCGTCGGGCTCGTGAAGATGGCGGTCGGCATGCGCGATCAGGCGCGGTTCCTTTCCGGCGACGAGATCAAGCAGCCGCCGAAGATGCTCGTCGGCGCGACGGCCTCGCCGTTCACGAAACCGATGGAGGCCGATCTCACGAAGACCTTCGACAAGATCGGCGCGGGCGCGGAGTTTCTCCAGACGCAGCCGGTGTTCGACCTCGCCACCTTCAGCCAGTGGCTCGTCGAGGTCCGCCGCGGCGGCGCGCGCGAGGTCCCGATCATCGCGGGCGTGCTGGTGCTGCGCTCGACCGAGCAGGCCGAACGGCTGGCGAAGGTGCCGGGCCTCGCGATCGGACCGGAAGTGATCGAGCGGATGAAGAAAGCGGCGGACGCGGAGGCCGAAGGCATCCTAATTGCGGTCGAGATGGTGAAGGCGCTCAAAGCGCTTCCGGGCGTCCGGGGCGTTCACCTCTACGCGATCGAATGGCCGGAGGCGGTGGCCCGCGTCGTCGAAGCGGCGGGACTGCTGCCGCGGCCGCAAGCAAAGGTGGCGGTATGAGAATCAAAACGACGGTGATCGGCGCGTATCCGAGGATCGGCGACGACCTGCCCGCACAGGAGCTGCGCCGGGCGCTCCATCGGCACGACCGCGGCGAGATCGGCGACGCTGAGCTCGACAGCGTGTACGACGATGTGACGCGCTCCACGATTGGCGAGATCGAAGCCGCCGGCGTCGACGTGGTGAACGACGGGCAGATCCGCTGGGACGACCTGCTGTCGCCGTTTGCGCGGACCTGGTCGGGCGTCGAGGCCGGTCCGCTCGAGCGCTTCTACGACAACAACACCTACTACCGCCAACCTGTGATCACCGGACCGATCGTCACCGACGGAAAATCGCTGATCCGCGACTACACCTTCGCGCGCGGCGTGGCCAAGGCCCAGCTCAAGGCGGCGGTGCCCGGCCCGCTGACGTTCGCGACGCTCGCCTCACGGGACGATCACTTCGGCTCGCTCGAGGATCGCGTCCTCGCGATCGCCGATGCGACCGCGCGGGAGATCCGTGGGCTAAGGGACGCAGGCGCTCGCATGGTCGACATCGAGGATCCGGCAGTGGTGGCATCCTCGCGCCACATCGAGCTCGCGCGCGAGGCCTACAGCCGGCTCGCCGGTGCAGCCCACGCGCTCGCGCTCGTGACGTACTTCTTCCCGCCGGACGCGGTCCTCGAGTCTCTGGCCTCGTTCCCGGTGGCGGCGATCGCGATCGACGTGCGCAGCCGCGACACGACGGCCTTCGAGCGGCTCGACGCCTTCCGGACCAAGTACGTGATCCTCGGCGTCGTCGACGCTCGCAACACGCGGCTCGAGACGGCGGCAGAGGTCGCGGGCTACGCGGAACGAGCCCTCAAGCTCGTCCCTGAGGACCATCTGAGGCTGGCCCCTACGACTTCGCTCGAATACCTGCCTCGCGACGTCGCCCGCGCGAAGCTCAGCGCGCTCGTCGAGGGCGCGCGGCTCGTCACCGGAGAGAAGGTGCCCGCATGAGCCAGAACATCCTGCCCACCACCACCGTCGGGTCCTTCGGCAAGCCCGACTACCTGACCAAGGCGCGCGGACAGCACGCGCGCGGCAAGCTCGGCGCGACCGAGCTCGAGGATCTCGAGCGCAAGGCGACCGCCGAGTGGATCCGCCGGCAGGAGGACATCGGGCTCGACGTCCTGGTCGACGGCGAGATGTATCGCGGGGACATGGTCGCGTACTTCGCCGAACGCATCGAGGGCTTCAAGCTCGGCGGCCTCGTTCGCTCGTACGGCAATCGCTACTACCACAAGCCGGTCATCGCGGGCCGCGTGGAGCGCCGCCGTCCGATGACGGTGGACTGGTTCGAATACGCGCAGTCACTGACCACGAAGCCGGTGAAGGGCATGCTCACCGGTCCCTACACGCTGCTCGACTGGTCGTACAACGAGGCGTATCCGACCCGCCGCGACGCGGTGCTCGCGCTCGCCGAGGTCGTACGCGACGAGGCGCGCGACCTCGAGCACGCTGGCGCGAAATTCATCCAGATCGACGAGCCCGCGATCCACGCGCGGCCGGAGGAGATCGAGATCGCCATCGAGGCGATGGGCATCGTCACCGCCGGGCTCTCCGCCAAGACGATCTCGCACATCTGCTACGGAGACTTCGCCGCGATCTACCCGCAGGTGCTCGACCTGCCCGTCGATCAACTCGACCTCGCGATGGCCAACTACGGCTACCGCTGGCTCGACCTGTTCGACCGCAACCCCTTCACCAAGGAGCTCGCCATCGGGATCGTGGACGTGCACGCGCACGACACCGAGACCGTCGACGTCGCCGCCGAGGGGATCCGCAAGGGATTGCGCTACGTGCCGCCCGAGAAGCTCTGGCCACATCCCGATTGCGGGCTAAAGACGCGCACCGTCGAGGAGTGCGTCGAGAAGTGCACCGCGGTCGTCGAGGCCACCAAGGTAGTTCGGAAGGAGCTCGCCAAGACGACGATTCCCGCCTAGCGACCGAGCGCCTACCGGACTAACGAAATCGCCCCACCAATGGCATTACATGGTGGGACGTGATCACCAGAGAACGATGGGCCGAGCTTTACCGGCTGGAGTTCCCGCGCGTCTACCGAGCGCTCCTCGCGGTGTTGCGCGATCGCGACCGCGCGCTCGACGCGCTGCACGACGCCTTCGTCGCGGGACTCCATCATCCGCCGGCGCGCGACGCCGACCTCGCCGGGTGGCTCTTCGTCGTCGCGGTCCGGAGCGCGCGGCGGGGCTTTCGACTGCCGTCACTGCCGCTCGAGCGGCTCAGAGGCAGGAGTGGTGACGACGGGATTGAGTCGCTGCTCGACCGCATGGAAGTGGGGCGCCTCCTCGCCGGTCTCAGCGAACGGCAGCGCGCGATGGTGGTCGCGCAGTTCTACCTCGGTCTCGATCATCGCGAGATCGCGCGGCACTTTGGTGTGAAGACTGGGACGGTGAGCGCGACGCTCGCCCAGGCGAAGGCGCGGATGCGCGCGGAGGTGCGAAATGCTTCCTGAGCTCAGCATCGAACGGATCTTCCGCCGAGAGATCGATTCGCTTCCTCTGCCGGCCGAAGGGTTGTGGATCCCCGACCGGCCCACCGCGGGCCGCTCGATCCCATTGACCGCGGTCGTGATCGCCGCCACGGTCCTGCTTGTCCTCGGCGCGGTCGTGACCGTTCGCGAAGCTGGCGACGCCGCGGCGACGACCCGGCGCGGAGCCACCACCGCTCCGCTCCAGAACCTCGCGCGCCCAACGTGTCTGCGCGGAGGCTGCAACGTCTACCGGAGCGACGCCTTCGGCTACGGGATCGTGATACCGGGAGACTGGCGGGTTATCGCGCCTGCGCTCCCTTCTCCGCTCCACGGCCGCACACCGCCCGACGGCGCGCTGGACCGCGTCGAATTCACGGGCCTGACGCCCAACGAGTGGACGGCGGCGTCCGGTGCCAACTTGATCGTTCCGTGGGATGTTGTCATCGAGGTTCACGAGCGGCGCGGCATCCTTGCGATGGACTGGGCCCGAACTGATGGATGCGGGTCGAACCCGTGTGTGACAGGCCAGACGACGATCGGGGGGTCGCCCGCATATGTCGCGTCCTGGTCGGTCTCACCATCGCTTCGGATGCACGCGTACTACATCGAGCGCGGGGACCGGATGCTCATTCTTCGCTACGTGACCGGCCCCGGGACCGAGGACCCACGCGGAATAACCGAGCGAACGCTGGAACAGATAGTGGGTTCGCTCGCGCTCAGTTAGTCGCGGGCCGGGCCGCTCTCTCGCGTGAGACGCCCGCCGCCGCGCCGTTTGCTTTCGTAGACCAGTGCGTCGGCCCGACGCATGAGGTCCTCGGCCCCACTGCCGGGCGTCCATCCGACCACACCCGCACTGACGCCGCGCACGCGGTCATCGCGTGATTCGGAGTGCAGAGCTTCAAGGAGCCTTTCGCCGACCAACGCTGCTTCTTCCGCGGATGTCTCTGGAAGGAGCACGAGGAACTCGTCACCTCCGAGCCGTACGGCAACGTCCTCGGCACGAACCGCTTTGCGTAGCTCACTTGCGAACGCCACGAGCGCCGCGTCCCCGGCGGCGTGCCCGAATGTGTCGTTGATGCTCTTTAGGCCATCGATGTCGAAGGCCAACACGGAGTATGGCCGGCCGTGCCTTGGCGCGAGAGAGTTGGCAAGGTTGAGCTGCTCCCGCAGGAAGTGACGGTTGTAGAGACCCGTGAGCTCGTCGGTGATCGCGATACGGAACGCCCGTTGTGACTCTTCGCGGAGCTGCTCGCGCGAGCGCTTCAGTCCTGACAGCAGCAGTCCCACGGCAAAGAACGTCGTGATACGCGTGAATTCGTTGAATGCGAGCGTCGTCCAGCTGCCTTGCGGACCGAACGCGAGGTCGTTGGCCACCAGGAGAAAGCCGGCGAGGGCCGCACCCAGAAGCGCGAGCTTCCTCCCGGCCCACCACGCCATCGCCGCTATGGGGAGGAGGTAGAGGAAACCGAACCGCAAGTCTTCACGTGTCAGCCGGTCGGCTATCGACACCGCAAGAATCGCGATCGCGCCCGCCACGAAGATCGCCAAGCCCTTGCGGGTCGGGACGCTGGGCAGGACGGCCTTCTCGCCTACACGCGACCAGCGGTCTTTGACGAGCGTCTCCTCGCGGGCTGCCATGCCGTACTCGCTACCTACGCCGGCCCTTCTTCTTTTTCTTGTTCTGCGCCTTCTTTTCGGCACGAGCGCGGCGCGATTTCGGCGCGGGCGCCAGTGCTGGTGCCGCAGCTTGGATCGGCTGTGGACGAGGTTGCGGCGCGCGCGGGGTTCCCGGAGCCACGGTCGTCCGCTGGATGAAGTAGACGGTGCCTGTCGGCGCGGTGCCGTTGAGCTGCCGGACTTCGAGCTCCGCGTCCGACAAGCTCTGATGCACTTTCCTGATGCTCACATTCTCCGGACGCGGCGTGAAGTTGCGGAACGAGTCGAGGCGAACGACCGCGTAGACATCACGGGGATCCACTCGGCCCATTCCCACGCCGAGAGCCTACTGGCGGTCGTAGAGCTCGAGGATCTCCCGCCGGAAGGGGACGCCGGCTTTGGCACGGAGTTGATCGAACTGATCGAAGTCCCACTCCCCCACAAAGGTGACCGCGACCCCCGTCTTCCCTGCTCGGCCCGTGCGACCCACGCGATGCGTGAAGACGTCGGCGTCCTCGGGAAGGTCGTAGTTCACGACGTGGCTGATGTCCTCGATGTGCAGGCCGCGTGCGGCGACGTTCGTCGCGATCAGCACATGCAGGTCGCCCTCGCGGAAGCGCTGCAGGGTCTGCTCGCGCTCGCGCTGCGTCATGTCCCCGTGGATGGCGGCCACGTCGTGCTTCCGTCTGCGCAGCTTGTCCTCGAGTTCGTCGACGCCGCGCTTGGTGTGGCGGAAGACGAGCACCTGATCGGTCTCGTACCGGCGCAGCAGCTCTTCGAGCGCACGCACCTTGTCCCGCTCGAGAACCTCGACGTAGATCTGTTCGACGCTGTCGACGTTCTGCTGTTCCGGCTCGATCGCGACCTGCACGGCGTCGTGAGTGAAGCGTTGCGCGAGCTCGCGCACCTCCGCGATGAGCGTGGCGCTGAAAAGGGCGGTCTGGCGCTTCTCCGGACACCGACGCAGAAGGCGGCGCACCTCCGGCGCGAAGCCCATGTCGAGCAGCCGATCGGCCTCGTCGAGGATCACCACGAAGATGCCCGAGAGATCGAGCTTGCCCCGCTCGATGTGATCGAGCAGGCGTCCCGGGGTTCCCACGATGATCGCGGCGCCGCGCGCCAGGGCGCGTTCCTGCGGACCGTACGGCACGCCGCCGTAGATCGCGACCTCGTGCGCGTGCCGATACTTGCCGATCGCGCCGAACTCGCGCGTCACTTGCAGCGCGAGCTCACGAGTGGGCACGACGATCAGCGCCTGCGGTCGTTTGAGCGCCGGGTCGACCTTCTCGAGGATGGGGATGGCGAACGCGGCCGTCTTTCCCGTTCCGGTCTGCGCCTGCGCGAAGAGGTCACGACCTTCTTGCAAGACGGGAATGGCGCGCACCTGCACCGGCGTCGGCGCCATGAAACCAAGCTCATCGATGGCTCTCGAGATGTCGGGGTGGATC
>DASYSC010000047.1:0-17550 GCA_036003765.1 Candidatus Limnocylindria bacterium | reverse complement strand
CTCGATCCCGGCTGTCGCTTCGCGACCTCTTTCACCTCGGCCGCGGCGCGCGCCGCGGCGACCGCACCGTCGAAGCGGCCCGGGGCGACGTTCACGATCCCGATCGAGAGCGACGCGAGCGGGATGCGCCGCAGGACGCCTTTACGGTCGCGCGCCTCGAGCGAGCCACGCCGCCGATCCTCTTCGTCGTAAAGCGTTGGTGTGGTCTCGTCGAACCGCCGCGTGATGCAGGCCGCGAGCTTTTCCGCCCCCTCTGAAGGCGCGAGGACGACGAAGTCATCGCCACCGATGTGGCCGAGGAACCGCTCGCCTTCCATCCCCCAGCTGATCTCGGCGAGGAGCTGAGCGACGCTCGAGATCATCAGGTCGCCGCGAGCGAACCCGTAGTGATCGTTGAACTCCTTGAACCGGTCGATGTCGACGTAGAGGAGCGCGAATCGCTCGCGCCGCGCGAGCCGCGCCTCGATCTCCTCGGTGATCGTGGTGTTGCCCGGGAGGCCCGAGAGCGGGTTGACCGCGCGCAGGCCGCTCGATCTGCGGACCGCCGCGCCCACCCGCGCGAGGAGCTCATCCGCGTCGTATGGCTTCGTGATGTAGTCGTCGGCGCCGGCCTCGAGCTCGGCGAGCCGTTCATCTCTGCCGGAGTGGGCGGATAGGAAGACCGTCGGGAGAAACCGCGTACGCGGATCGCGGCGCAGCGCGCGGTGAACATCCGTTCCAGACATTCCCGGCAGCCCGAGGTCGAGCAGCACGAGATCGGGGTGAGCGGTGCGCACCGAAACGAGCGCGGCCTCACCGTCGATCGCCTCGCTGCACTCGTAACCCGCGTCCTCGAGGAGTGCCCGCACCGCACCGCGGGTCGCTTCGTCGTCCTCGACGACGAGAACGTGTCCCGACACGTAACGAGCGTCGGCTTGGCGCGCTCGGGTCGCAATAGGAGAGGCGTACTCGGACTATCGGTCGCTCGCGCGTCCGCAGGGTCAACGGCCGGTCAATGGGTCAATAAATCAACGCTGGCGGGCCTCCACGCCGGATAGCCGCTCGATCACTTTGAGGAGGGCGTGGTTCCCCTCGCGCCCACCGCCACCCTGTTGCAGCGCGTTGTAGAGCGCATGAACAAGCGCGGTCCCCGGCAGCGAGACGTGATCGACGAACGCATTGTCGAGGACCAGGCGGAGGTCCTTCTGCTGAAGATCGACCATGAATCCCGGACGGAAGTCACCGGCGAGCATCTTCGGCGCGTAGTTCTGCATCGCCCAGGACGATCCCGCGCCGCCGGCGATGACCTGGCGCGTGCGCTCGAGGTCGATGCCCTGTGCCTTCGCGAAGACGAGCGCCTCGGCGACGCCGAGATTGTTGATGGCGACGGCGATCTGGTTCGCGAGTTTGCAGGCCTGGCCGGCTCCGTGATCGCCGATGTGGACGATCATCTTCCCGAGGGCTTCGAAGACCGGCATGGCGCGCTTCACGTCACCCTCGTCCCCGCCGACCATGATCGCGAGCCGTGCCTCGATCGCACCGACTTCGCCGCCCGAGACGGGCGCGTCCAGCGTGCGGAAGGGCGGGCGGTTCGCGGCCGCGCGCTTGGCGATGTCGCGCGTGGCCGCGGGGCTGATCGTGCTCATGTCGATCGCGAGCAATCCCTCGTGCGCTCCGCTCGCAACGCCGTCGGGGCCGAACATCACCGCTTCGACGTCGGGCGTGTTCGTAACCATCGTCACGACGACGTCGCTGCGTTCGGCCACCTCGCGCGGCGTGCGCACCAGGGTGGCGCCCGCGTCGACGAGCGGCTTCGCCCGATCGATCGTCCGATTCGTCACCGTGACCGCGAAGCCCGCCTTGAGCGCGTTGCGGGCCATCGGGGCGCCCATGATCCCCGTGCCGACGAACCCGACGCGTTCCATCACCGGACTAGTTGCGCTGGATGTCGTCGTCGCGCGACAGGAACACGCTGCGGGCGCCGCCCTCTTCGGACACGAGGAACGTTCCTTCCTCTGTCTGGTCCACATTCACCGATGCGACCAGGAGATCGTCGGTCACGTGGATGAAGCCCTGTGTGCGCGCGAGCTCGTTCGCGATGGCCTCGGAGAGCGACTCCTCCTCGAAGGAATCGACGAGCAGCGTGCGCGCCTTCTTCACCAATGCGAAGAATTCGAGCGGTTCGAAGCGGTGCTCATGCGCGAGGAGCACGGCGGCGCCGAGCTCCTCATCACCTTCGTGGATCTCGTAGAAGAACATCTGCGACGGACGAGCGTACCCCATTAAACTCAGAGCATCTCCATGCAGGATTCCCCGAAGGCCGCCCCCACGTCCGTCAAGCACACCCTCCGCCGTGAGGCGGGGTCGCGGGTGACGCTCGAAGTGGAGGTCGAGGCTGCGCGTCTCGCGCGCGCCGCGGATGCCGCGTTCGCCAAGCATGTGCAGCACGCGAAGATCCCCGGCTTCCGGCCGGGCAAGGCACCGCGCGCGATGTACGAGCGCACATATGGCAAAGAGCATCTGTGGGAAGACGCGGCCGACGACCTGATGGACCAGACCTACCGCGAGATCGTTGACGCGGAGGGGATCGAGCCGATCGACCGGCCCGACGCGAAGGTCACCCAGCTTGAGGAAGGCAAGCCGCTCCGCTACACCGCGACGGTCGTCGTCCGGCCTGAGGTGGTGCTCGGGGACTACCTCGCGCACGGCGCGAAGGTCGAACCCCAGCCGCCCGGTGAAGAGGAGGTCGAGCGGACCATCGCCGCGATGCGCGAGAGTCACGCGCAGCTCCGGCCGGTCGATCGTCCCGCTCAGAGCGGCGACATCCTGACCGTCGACATCGACGCGTCCCTTCCCGGCAAGACGCTGCCGCCCTTCGCCCGCAACGCGCACATCGAGGCGGGGAAGGAGCTCGGCATCACCGGTCTCGGCGAAGCGCTCGTTGGCATGAAGGCCGGCGAGGAGAAGAAGGTCGACCTCACGTTCCCGGATGACGCCACCGAAGGCGAGCTCACCGGCAAGACCGGGACATTCAGCATCCGGCCGTCGCAGGTCTCGGAAAAGGCCCTTCCACCGCTCGACGATGAGTTTGCGAAGACCGTCGGCGTCGCCGATCTCGCCGGCCTCCGCAAGGCGGTGCGCAACGAGCTCGCGCACGCCGCCTTCCACGAGTCGCGCGACGATGCCGCGGAAAAGGCTGTCGAGCACGCGCTCGCGACGTCGACCGTCGAGATCCCCGAGGTGCTCGTGCAGGACGAGCTCGACCACCTGGTCGCCGATCTCAAGGCACGTGTGAAGGAGGAGGGCGTCACATACGAGAAGTTCCTGCTTCAAGCGCGCAAGACAGAGGAGGAGCTGCGCAAGGAATGGCTGCCGATCGCCGAACGGCGCGCGAAGTCGCTCCTCGTGCTCGACGCGATCGCGCGCAAGGAAGGCGTGACCGTGACCGGTGAGGAGCTCGCGGCTTCGGCGGCCGCGACGCCTCTCGCGCAGGTCGATCCGCAGGCTCTGCGCTCGCCCGCTGTGCTCTCATCGCTCGCGCGTTCGATCCGGAACCGCAAGACCGTCGACAAGCTCGTCGGCCTCGACTCGCCCGACGCCGAACGCGAGGCCATCAGGAAGGCCGGCGGAGACGTCGTGGAAGAGCCGAAGAAGCCCGAGATCATCGTGCCCGAAAAGACAGACGCGACCACCGAAGGTCGCGAGGCGATCAGAGCGCTGCTCGAGAAGAAGTGAGTCACAGCCGCACGGCCGTGCCGTGCGGCCGTGCCTCAGAGCGCTACGCCAGGTATTTCAGGAACCACTCGATCGTCGCGACCCATGCTTTCTGCGCGGCCGGGGCGTTGTAGCGGTCCGCGTTCGTGTCGTTGTTGAAGGCGTGCTGCACGCCGGGATAGACAGCGATCTGGTATGGGACGGCTGCCTTCTTGAGCTGCGCCTCCATATCCGGAGCGGTCCCGGTGATGCGGGTGTCCTGCTCCGCGTACACGGCTGAGACCGCGGTCTTGGTCTTCGCGATCTCGGCGAAGTTAATGGGCTGCGGGCCGTAGTAGGGGACCGCCGCCTTGAGGTCCGCGCCTGAGGCCAGGAGGTTCCAGACCTCGCCGCCGCCGAAGCAGAAGCCCACGACGCCGATCGCGCCGGTCGACTGCGACTTGAGGAAGGCGAGCGTCGCGTTGTGGTCGCCGAGCTTGTCCGCGAGAGTGCGCTTCGCGAGCTCGGCGTTATAAGACGCGCTGTCGGTGAGCTTCACCGCGCCACCGGCGCGGGCGGCGAGATCGATGTTGACGCCGACGAACCCGGCGGTCGCGACCCGGCGGACAACGTCCTTGATGTGCTCGAGCTGGCCGCGGTTCTCGTGGATGACGATGATGCCGGGGACCCGCGCGGTGCCGGCGGGACGGGCCATGTACGCCATGAGGTTCGCCCCATCCGAGCCCTTAACCTCGGGGGTCGACACGCTGATGCGGGGATCGGTCGGCTGCACGGTGATGCCGGTCGTGGAGGCCTGGGCCGGCGGCGTCGCGAACGGCGACGGGCTCGGCGCCGGCGTCGCTGCGGCTGTAGCGGTGGCGCTCGCGCTCGCGGCCGCTGGACGCGGTGTCTGATCGCAGGCCGCGAGGATCGCCGCCGCGGCGGTGGCGCTGCCAGCGATGATCGTGGCCCGCCGGATGAGCTCGCGGCGCGAGATGAGGCCGTCTCGGAAGTCCTCGACGTGCTCTTCGATGAAGTAGCGCTGGGTCTCGTTCAGCTGTTCCATCCGTCGTCCTCCTGCGAGTTTCGTCTGGTCTACGTTCCGCCTGCGCGCGCGGTTCAGACCGTATCGACGATGATGGTTACCTGCCCGCCGGGGCCGCGACGGCGATCTGCGCCGCAAGGTCTCGCATGACCTTCGCGGCGGCACTGTCGGGGTAGAGCACGGTGAGCGGGCGGCCGCGGTCCGCGGCGTCGTCGCAGGCCGGCGTGTAGGGGACGATGAGATCGGCCTTGCGGTTGAAGAAGCGCGAGATCTGGTCCATCTCGACCCCCGACTCGCTCGTGCGGTTGACGACGAGAACCGTGCGCTCCTTCGGGTAGGAGAGCTTCTCCAGCACCTCGAGGCCCTCCTTCGTCGCCTTGAGGGACGGCAGGTGCGCCGCGGTGACGATCACCACCGCGTCGGCGACATCGAGCGCCGCGAGCACCTGCTGCGAGAAGCTCGCCGGCGCGTCGACCACAACGTAATCGGACTGCTGCCGCAGCCGGTCGATGGATTGCTGCACGGCCGGAACCGTGACGAGCTCGGCGCGCTCCGGGAGATCGCAGCCCGCGAGAACGCGGACGCCGCTCCGGTCTTGGATCAGGTAGCGCGAGAAGGTCGCTTCGTCGAGCGCCTCGTGATTCTCCTCCGCGAGGTCTGCGAGCGTCCGGTCTGGGGCGAGGTTCATGAGCATTGGCGCGTTCCCGAACTCGAGATTGAGGTCGAGCAGGGTGACGCGGTAGATCGTCGTCGCCGCGAGCGCGACCGCGGAGTTCACCGCGAGCGTGGTGCAGCCGACCCCGCCCTTCCCATGGATGAAGAGGACGACATTGCCGCCGCGCTTCGGGGCGCCTTCGGCGCCCTGCGTCGCCCGGAAGCGCTTGATGAGTACCTCGATCTTCGCAGAGAGCACCGCCATCTCGACCGGTTTCGGGATGTACTCGTCCGCGCCTTCGGCGTAGCCGGTGAGCACGTCGTCGGCCTGCTTGCGCGCGGAGAGCATCACGATCGGGATGCGCGCGGTGCGGTGGTCCGCGCGGAGGCGCCGCGTCAGCTCGTAGCCGTTCATATTCGGCATGTTCACGTCGGTGATCACCAGATCGGGCGATTTCGCGCGGATCGCCTTGAGCGCCTCCCAGCCGTCGGCCGCCCCGATGACCTCGTAACCGTGCCGGGTCAGCCACGTCGAGAGCAGCTTTCGGATCTGCTGCTCGTCATCGACGAAAAGGACGCGCTCGCCGGCCACTAGCTCTTGGCGAACTGCGCGACGCGTGCGCGAAGCTCGGTCATCGTGAACGGCTTCGCGAGATGCCCGGCGGCCCCATGGCGGAAGCACTCTTCGATCTGCTCGCGTTGTACCGACGCGCTCATGAAGACGATCGGGATGTGCGCAAGCTCCGGCTTCGCACGCACCGCGTCGGCCATCGCGAAACCATCCATCTGAGGCATGAGCACGTCGCTGAAGACTACGTCAGGACGGACCTGCTCAATCAAGGCCAAGCCTTCGGCGCCGTTCTCGGCGAAGTGCACCTCGTGAGTCGTGGCGCGCAGCGCCGCTTGCACCAGTTTGCGGATCATCGGATCGTCCTCGCAGAAGACGACCTTGCTCACGAGCGAGTCGCGGGAGCTATGTCCCCGCGGTCCCCCAGCTGTTCGGGATGCGCCGCGAGCGGCAGGTTCACGTGGAAGACCGAACCTTCGCCGACCGTGCTCTCGGCCCAGACCGTGCCGCCGTGCAGCTGCACGATCTGGCGAACGATGGGAAGACCGAGCCCGGTGCCCTGGATGTGCCGGGTGGCGCCCGACTCGACCCGCCCGTAGCGCTCGAAGATCGTCTGGAGGGCCTCCTTAGGGATCCCCATGCCGTGATCGCGCACCACGAGATGCGCGGCGCTCCCCTCTACGCGGGTGCTGATGATTATCTCGCCACCGTTCGGCGAGTACTTCACCGCGTTGTTCAGTAGGTTTGCCAACACCTGCGTGAGCTTGTCCCTATCGCCCATGATCGTGCCGAGGACGGGATCGAGCCGGAGCGTCACCGGATGTCCGGGCGCGTTCGGCCGCACTCTGTCGGCCGACTCGCTGGCGAGCGCGTTCAGGTCGACGGGCTCGCGGTGCAGCTGCATGCGGCCTGACTCCATTTTGTCGAGGTCCAGCATCTCATTGATCATTCGGTTGAGCCGCTGCGCGTCTTTGTTGATGTCGCCGGCGTACTCGCGCATCTCAGCGAGCGTCAGGTCTTCGTTCGTCATCATTTCTGAGAACCCCTGGATGCCGGTGAGCGGCGTTCGGAACTCATGGCTGACGATCGAGACGAAGTCGCTCTTCGCGCGGTTCAGCCGCTCGAGTTCCGCGACGGCGCGGCGCTGCTGCTCGAACGCCTCGGCCGAGGTGAGCGCGACGCGCAGCTCGTGGGCGACGGCCTCGATGAGGCGCACATCATTTGCGCTCCACTCGCGCGGACGGTCGATCTGTGACAGGGCGAGCGCGCCCTTGAGCTGGCCGCCCACACGGATGGGCGTTGCGGCGACCGCGACGACGCCGCGCTGTCTCAAGTCATCCGCCGCGGGTTCCGTGAAGCGGCGATCTTCGCGGATGTCGGTGACGATCACGGTCCGTCCGAGGCGTGCGGCGAATTGCGCGACCGGGATGCTCCGCGCCCCGCGCCCGACCGGGGTCACGCCCGGTGCGTCCCACTCGTAATACACGTTCAGGTCGTCCTCGGACTCGCCTGACGCGACGATCGCGCGAGAGACGCCAAGCACGCGTCCAAGGGAGTCCACGGTGCCTCGCAGGATCTCGTCGGGATCGAGGCTGGCGCGGGCGCGCTGCGACACACGGTTCACCAGCGCCTCGCGCTCGGCGCGCGCCTCGGCCTCGGAGACCGAGAGCGCGCTGTGGATCGAGCCCGCGACGTACTGGCCCATGATCATCGGCATCTGCACGCGGTCGGCGATGAGCGTCCCTGCGCGATCGGAGATGAGCAGCAACGCGCCGACGAGGCGGTCGCGCGATACGAGCGGCAGCGCGGCAAACGAGCGCGCGCTCGCGATCTGCGGCATCTCCTGCGCGAGCTTCGTCCAGGTCCCCGCGTTGGCCGCGGTGTCGGGCAGCAAGAAGGGTTGGCGGTGATCGATCACCCGGGTCCGGATCGATGCCGCGAGCCCGGCGGCCGAGTAGTTCTGCCCGCGAAGCCTCTCGACCTCAGGGCCCTCGGCGGCGACCGTACGAAAGGCCTCGATCACGTCGTCATACACGATGAGGACGACCGTGACCGACGGATCGAGCGCGTTCCGCACGGCGGCGAGGAACTGACGGCCGATCTCTTCGAGATCGAGCGGTCCGGCGAGCGCGGCCGACAGGCCGAAGATCGATCCGAGCTCCTGCTGCTTCTGCTCTTCAGCGGAACGCGCGCCGGCGAGGGCGCTCGCGAGGCGATGCAGGAACACAGCGGCGATGAGACTGATGCCGAGCCAGACGACGAACGAGACGAGCTGGATGGACGCGAGGACGTCTCCGGTGTCGCGCCGTGCCACGATCAGACCGCTTTCGGCGAGCTGGATCGTGTAGATGTATTGCACGGCGAAGAAGACGAGAGCGGCGTAGAAAGTTGACGCCGCCACGTAAAAGCGCAGCGAGCGTGGCAGCTCTCGCATCTTCCTGGTTTGGCGCGACATCGTACCGGCTAGCCTCTCTTCCGGACATGCCTGCGGACGAGCCGCCCGACGAGCACGCGGAGCTCAGGGCGATCTGGGAGCAACATCGCGCGGCTACGTTCGCACGGGTCGGGGCGCTCGAGCGCGCCGCGAGCCTTGCCGGGGAAGGAAAGCTCGAAGCTGCCGATCGCGAGAGCGCACGGCGCGAGGCCCACACGCTCGCCGGAGCGGTCGCTTTCTTTGGCTATCTCGATGCATCGCGTCTGGCATCGGATCTCGAGCGCGCATTCCAAGAGGCCTCGACGTCTGATCCCGAACGGCTACACGATTTGGTTACAGAATTGCGCAGCGCGCTCGAAGGGCTGCCGTACACTCTCTGAACGGGCAGAGCGTGCGAGGAGGGTGACTTTTGACGACACGGAACTACGTGCCAATGGTCATCGAGCAGTCCGGTCGGGGCGAGCGTGCCTATGACATCTTCTCGCGCCTGCTCAAGGAACGGATCATCTTCATCGGCGACATGATCGAGGACAACATGGCGAACCTGATCATCGCCCAGCTGTTGTTCCTCGAGTCCGAGGACCCCGAGCGCGACAGCTTCCTGTACATCAACTCGCCGGGCGGGGTGGTCACGGCGGGGCTCGCGATCTATGACACGATGCAGTACCTGAAGCACCCCATCAACACGATCTGCATCGGGCAGGCGGCCTCGATGGCGGCCGTCCTTCTGGCGGCGGGCCGGGCGGGGAAGCGTTACGCACTCCCGAACTCGCGGATCATGATCCACCAGGGTTCGGGCGGCTTTCGCGGAAACACGCCGGACGTCCTCATCCAGGTCAAGGAGCTCGAGACCCTGGTCGACAAGCTCAACAAGATCCTTTCAAAACACACGAAGCAGGAACCCGACAAGATCCGCCGGGACAGCGAACGCGACCGCTTCATGAGCGCCGAGGAGGCCAAGGCCTATGGGCTCATCGACGAGATCTTCGTGAGCAGTGAGTCGCTCATCTCGATCGCCAAGGAGCGCGAGGAGTCGCGCGAGCCGCGCGAACCGGTCGCGGCCCGCTAGCCGATGACAACGACCGCGAAAGGCGGCAAACCGTACCGCTGTTCCTTCTGCGGCAAGAGCCAGGATCAGGTACGCAAGCTCATCGCGGGTCAAGGCGTCTACATCTGCGACGAGTGCATCACGCTTTGCCGCGAGATCGTCGACGAAGAGTTCATGGAGACGCCGAAGGCGCGCAGCCTCGGCGCGAAGGTCCCGAGCCCGCGACGCATCAACGAGATCCTCGACCAGTACGTCATCGGCCAGGACAAGGCGAAGCGCGTGCTCTCCGTTGCCGTCTACAACCACTACAAGCGGGTCGGCGCGGGGCACCGCGTGGACGACGTCGAGCTCGGCAAGTCGAACGTCCTGCTCATCGGTCCGACCGGGTGCGGCAAGACGCTCCTCGCCCAGACGCTCGCGCGGATCCTCGACGTGCCCTTCTCGATCGCCGACGCGACGAGCCTCACCGAGGCGGGGTACGTCGGCGAGGACGTCGAGAACATCCTGCTGCGCCTGATCCAGGCCGCGGACTTCGACCTGAACCGCGCGCAGCGCGGGATCATCTACATCGACGAGATCGACAAGATCGCGCGCAAAGGCGA
Organism: Candidatus Limnocylindria bacterium; assembly: GCA_036003765.1. Taxonomy (GTDB): domain Bacteria; phylum Chloroflexota; class Limnocylindria; order P2-11E; family P2-11E; genus 3-1-20CM-2-70-9. The sequence goes on along the minus strand of DASYSC010000047.1, from coordinate 7,527 downwards.
CAACCCTTCGATCACGCGCGACGTGTCTGGCGAGGGCGTCCAGCAGGCGCTCCTCAAGATCCTCGAGGGCACCGTCGCCAACGTCCCGCCGCAGGGCGGCCGCAAGCATCCCCACCAGGACTTCATTCAGATCGACACGACGAACATCCTCTTCATCTGCGGCGGCGCATTCGAGGGTCTCGAGAAGATCGTCGAGGCGCGTGTCGGTAAGAAGACCATGGGCTTCGGCGCCACGCTCCGCGACAACACCAAGGAGACGAGCGCGATCCTCGAGCAGGTCATGCCCGACGACCTCTTGAAGTACGGGCTCATCCCGGAGTTCGTCGGACGCCTTCCGGTCGTCGTGCCCCTGCAGGCGCTGGACGAGTCCGACCTCATGCGCATCCTCACGGAACCGAAGAACGCGATCGTGAAGCAGTACCAGAAATTCCTCGCTCTGGACAAGGTCGAGCTTCAGCTCACGACCGAGGCGCTCCAGGCAGCCGCGAATGGCGCGGCCAAGCGCAAGACGGGTGCCCGCGGGCTGCGGACGATCATCGAGGAGGTCCTCCTCGACGTCATGTACGAGATCCCCTCCCGGACCGACGTCCGCAAGGTCGTCGTCACGGCGGAGTCGATCGAGGGCCGCATGAAGCCGCTCCTCCTCTCGAAGAACGAGCAGCAGGTACTCGAGGGAGACGAGGCCACCGCTTCCTAGCGCGGCCGTGCCTAAGCTCTATTACGCGAGCCCGCGCGACCTTCCGCTGATCGAGCCGCATCCCGGTGTGAAAGGGCGCGTCGTCCACGCGGATCACGCGACCCTGGTCGTCTACGACTACGCACCCAAGACGATCGTGGAGACCCATAAGCACGACGTGGAGCAGTTCGGCGTCGTCGTGAAGGGCTCACTCGCCATGGTCATCGCCGGCGAGCAACGGATCCTCATGCCCGGCGATAGCTTCCGCGTTCCCGCCGGGACCGCGCATGGCGCGCGCGTGTTCGAGGAGGCGACACAGGTCGTGGAAGTCTTCGCTCCCCCGCGGACGGATCTGCCGAAGACTCCAGACGGACGTCGCCTCTAAGCGCGTCTAACCAGGCGATCCCTGTTGAACGCATCGCACCGCTCGACTCCCTGATGGATCGCGGCGCAGGGTCACGAGCGCGACGAGCGCCGCGAATGGGACGACGGCGAACGGTCCGGCTCTGACGAGGAGCGGAACGGCGATGACGCCGAGGACCAAACCAGACAGCGCGGTTGCGAGTGGCGGTGTCGCGCGGTGCTCCTCACGCATCTGATACTCATGCAGCAAGCAAGCTACCTATCCTCGCCGCGGGATGTGGGGCGTTTTTCCCCGCGACCCGCTGCTCATTGGACGTCTCGGTGCGTGCGTGGGAGCGGTCGCGTGGCTCGTGCTTGGCGGTCAGGGGATCCTGCCGGTCGCCGCCGCGGCATTGGCGCTCTTGGTCGCCACCTCGATCGCCGTGTGGCGGCTCGACCGTAGGCGCGGACATGCGCTCGCCCTCAACGAGGTGCCCCCGTATGTCGTTCTCGCCGATCTCGTCACCGTAGGTGTGTGGATGGTCGGCAGCTCGACGAATCCCCGGAGCATCGCGTTCGTGATCGTGCTCGCGATCGGCGCGTTCGCCATGTATCGCCTCGGCCGTGCCGGTCTCCTCGCCACGATGGTGACGTACCTCGCGGCCCGGGTGGGCATGGAAGCCATTCGGGTTTCGATGGGCGAATCGACACCGGTGCCGCAGCTCGTGGCGGAGGTGATCGTCGTCGGTCTCGCCGTGCTCATCGTCTCGGCCACCGTCGACAGTTACCGGGCGGAGCAGGCGCGTGCCGCGCGCGCGCTGCGCCTCGGGCGAAGCCTCGAGCGCGTCGCCACAGAAATCGCGTCCGAGACCGAGCCGATGGCCCTCTTCCGCTCGATCGCGCGAAGCGCCCTGCTGCTCGCCGACGCGCATCACGCGACGATCAACGTCCGGCGTGGCGAGGAGTTCTACGTCGCGGCCGGCGCGGGTACGGGCGAGCGTGTCGTCGGCGTCCACGCACCCGCGCAGGTGGGCATCGTCGGCGCGGTCTTGCGCAGCCGCGCAACGGTGACCGTCGACGACTACGCCGACGAGCCGACCGCCGTGCCGGCGATGCTCGACGTCGGCATACACGCACTCGTCGGGGTGCCCATCTTCCTCCACGGTGAATTTGCCGCGACCATCACCGTCGGCCGCCTGGACCGGCGTCCATTCGACCTCGATGACCGGAGCACGCTCGAAGGGCTCGCCGCCCACGCGGCGATCGCGCTGCGGAACGCGCGGATCATCGAGCAAGGCCGGCGTCTCGAGGCGCTCTCGCGTCAGGTGAGCGGGGCCATGCCGGAGGACGTCATCGAGCGCATCGCTCAAGAGGCCAAAGCGGCGTTCGACCTCGAATGGGTCTTCGTCGCCGAGATGAGGGACGGCGAGGCGCGCCCACTCGCCGCACTGGGAGCCGCCGCTCCCCTGCGCGGCCTCAGCTGGGCGCCAATGGGGCCGCTCCTCCGTGAGGCGGTCGCGAGCCGTGAGCTCGTGGTTCTGCGCGATTACGCGACCGAGCGTCCGCCCGAACAGGGGCGCCCGATCACGACCCTCGCGCACACGGCCGGGATCCACGCGACGATGGTCGCGCCGATCGTCATCGAGGGTGAGGTCCGGGCCGCGCTGTCTGTGGCGACGACCGACGCCTACCGGACATTCGACGTGATCGAGCGCCAGGGCCTCACAGCCTTCGCCGAGCTCGCCGGTACCGCTCTCCGCGCCGCGAATGAGCGCAGCGAACGCGAGCGTCGCATCGGACGCCTATCGGCGCTCAACGTCCTCGCCTGGCAGCTCGCGGCGGTCCACGAGCCGTTCACGATCGCGAAGCTCGCCTTCGAAGCCGCGGGGACCCTCGTTCAGCGTGACTCGTTCGCCATCGCACGGTACGACGAGAAGGCGCAGGAGCTCGACTTCGTTCTTTTCGCGCGCGCCGATGAGGCGGGCCCTGGTGAGGAGCGCGTCGCGCTCGGCATGGATGCGCCGAGCCAGGTGGTCTTGAGCGGCGAGCAGCGCCGGACCGCGACCGAGGTTCATGTGCCGATGAAGAGCCGCGGCCGGCTTGTCGGCGTCCTCACCGCGGGCTCGGCTCAGGCGAACGCCTTGGACGACGAGGACGTGGCGGTTCTCCAGACGCTCGCGAACCTCGTCGCGACCGCGTTCGAGAATGCCGAGGCGCTCGGGCGGATGCGTGAGCTCTACCTGGCATCGGTGCGCGCGCTCGCGGCCGCTGTCGACGCGCGTGACCCGTATACCCGAAGCCATTCGGCGCGCGTCTCTGCCCTTGCGCGGAGCATCGGCGAAGAGATGGAGCTCAGCACCGATCAAGTCCGTCGGGTGCAGCTCGGCGCGCTCCTCCACGACATCGGCAAGATCGGCGTGCCCGACGCGATCTTGAACAAGCCCGGCGCGCTCACCGATGACGAGTGGATCATCATGCGCACCCATTCGATTCTCGGCGCCTCGATCGTGAACGCGGTCGAGCCGCTGCGCGACCTGGTGCCGATCGTCCGCGCCCATCACGAGCGCTACGACGGCGACGGCTACCCCGACGAGCTCGGAGGCGACCTCGTGCCGATCGAGGCCTACGTCGTCGCGGCGGCCGACGCGTTCGAGGTCATCGTGAGCCGCCGTTCATACAAGCCTGCGCAGACGGTCGAGTTCGCGTGCGCGGAGCTCCTCCGGTGTCGCGGCACGCAGTTCCATCCCGCTGTGGTCGACGCGTTCCTGCGGCTCATCGAGCGCGATCGCGCGCAGGGCGCGGCCCAGCTGCGACGGATCGCCGGCATCCTTCACGAGGACATCGAGGACGTGCCTGGACCCGGCGTTCTCCTCGAGCAATTCGCGGCGAGCGCGCAGACCCACGGGCGCCAGCTGGCGATCCTGCAACGGCTCGCGTCGGAGATCAGCGCGGTGCTCGACATCGATGAGCTCGCCGGGCGCCTCTTGCGGATCGTGTGCGACGCGATGGGGTACGAGAACGGGTTCCTGCTGACGCTCGATTCGTCCGCGGACCATCTTGTGATTCGCGCGGCCGTCGGGCCATCCGGCTCGTACGTCGGACAGCGTCTCCCCCGCGGTCAGGGCATCAGCTGGTGGGTGGTCGAGCACGGCGAGCTACAGAACGTGCCGGACGGCGAGATCGACCCGCGCTTCTACGGACCGGCCGAGATCCGGTCGGTGCTCTGTGTGCCGCTCCAGCTCGGGGACGAGCGCATCGGCGTCCTCGGCGTTGAAAGCCCGCGCGTCGCGGCTTTCGGCCGCGAGGACGAAGACCTGCTCGCCGCCGTGTCGCACCAGGTCGCGGCGGCCGTCCGCGTCGCGAAGCTACACCAGGCCGCGAAGACCGCCGCGGCCACCGACCCGCTCACCGGGCTCCCCAACCGTCGGAGCTTCTTCGAGCGGCTGGCGGCCGAGCTGGTGCGGCAGGACGGCCAGCCACTCGCCGTCGCGATCCTCGACGCGAACGGCTTGAAGGCGCTCAACGACGAGCTCGGCCATGCGGCGGGCGACGAAGCGCTCGTGAAGGTCGGTGAAGTCCTTCAGGCCGGCGTACGCGATGGCGACCTCGTCGCGCGGATCGGCGGGGACGAGTTCGCGGTCCTCTTCGCGGGTACGCCGTTCCTCACCGCGGAACGCGTCATGCGTCGACTCGCGGAGCGCATCGCGCGCGGGACGCTCGCCACCGGGCAGCGGCTTCCCACCATCGCCTGGGGCATCGCGGACGCGAGCGGGGAAACGAGCGTCGATGCGCTCGTCGACGCGGCCGATCGCGCGATGTACCGCCAGAAACAGCTCGCGCGGAAGCGCATCGTCGCTTAGCCGTCGCTCGTCCGTCTCTCGCGCGGCACCAGACCTGCAAGACGGATGTCCGTGGGCAATCTCCTCCTACGGGTCGGCTTCGCGCTTTCGATCGTCGGCGCCGCGATCGGCATGACCGCGGCGGCATCTGACACCGTCGCCCGATGCGATGCAACGCTGGTCGTATCAGCGAGCGACGGCACGGCGAGCTGCGCGGCGGCCGGGAGCGTTGAGCCGGCTGCCGCGGGGTACCAGGCCGCCCCGGGCACCGCCGACCGGCAGCCCATCGCCGCGCGCGGATCGCGGGAGGCCAGCGTGCTGGTCGGTCTCACTACCTGCCTCGTGTTCTTCTCGATCTTCGCTATCCTGTTCACCAACCGGCTGCGACCGGGAGGAGTACGGACCCCGCACCGATAGCGAAGGCGCATCACCGGGTGCAAGTGCGCCGCGGCAAGAGAGGTCCAGAAGGTCGCCCGCGAGCCGATCGGGTCCGCCCGTTAGCGCGGGAATGAGGCACGGCAGAGCATTGCCGTGCGAATCTGGGTGGTACCGCGGGTCCCGACTCGCCCCAGGCGAGCCGGGACTTTGTTTGTCTGGTGACTGGAGGTGCCAGAGCGATGGCGACGACGATGCCGGCCCCACCCGCGTCCGCGCTTGATTTCGCGGAAAAGAACTTCCGGCCGGCCGCCGTCGAGGCCGATCTTTACGAGTGGTGGGAGCGCTCGGGCTTCTTCACACCAGACGACTCGAACCCGAATCGTCCGTTCGTGATGATGCTGCCGCTGCCCAACGTCACCGGAGACTTGCACTTAGGTCATGCCCTCGGGTTCGGGGGTTACGAGGATCTGATGGCCCGCTGGCACCGCATGAAGGGCGAGCCGACGCTTTGGATGCCCGGCACCGACCACGCCGGGATCATCGCCCAGTACGTGGTCGAGCAGGAGCTGGCGAAGGAAGGCATCACACGGGCGGCGCTCGGGCGGGAGAAGTTCCTCGCCGAGATGTGGCGATGGATGGACCTCTACCGGCCACGCATCGACAAGCAGCTGCGCTTGCTCGGGTGTTCGCTCGACTGGTCGCGCCCGAACTTCACGATGGAGCCCTCGAAGCAGCGCGCCGTGCGCGTCCACTTCATCCGCCTCTACAAGAAGGGTCATCTCTATCGCGCGGACCGCATCGTCCACTGGTGTCTTGTGTGCCAGACGACGTACTCCGACCTCGAGCTCGAGCATGTGGACCGCACCGATTCGCTCTACTACGTGCGCTATCCCTGGGCGGACAAGATGCCCCCGGGGACGCCCGACGTGATCATCGCCACCACGCGTCCCGAGACGATCGTCGCCGACGTCGCGGTGGCCGTGCATCCGGACGACGCGCGCTGGAAGGGCCTGGTCGGCAGGGACGTGCTCGTGCCCGCGGTGGAGCGCCGCGTGAAGATCATCGCCGACGAAGCGGTCGATCCCAAGTTCGGGACCGGCGCCCTCAAGATCACGCCCGGACACGACCAGACGGACTTCGAGATCGGGCAGCGGCACGGGCTTCCGGTTCTCTCGGTCATCGACAAGCGCGGGATGATGACGCCCGCCGCTGGGCCGCTCGCGGGACCCGATCGCGACACCGCGCGCCGGATGATGGTGGAGAAGCTGCGCGCGTCGGGCCTCCTCGTGAAGGAGGAGCCGATCACGCACGCGGTGGGCGTACACGAGCGCTGCGGGACCGTGGATGAGCCGCTCGTGATGAAGCAGTGGTGGGTGAGCATGGAGCGCCTCGCGCCGCCCGCGGTCAAAGCAGTCCGCGAAGGCGACATCCAGATCTACCCGCGTTATCAGGAGAAGGTCTACTTCAACTGGATGGAGCACATCCGCGACTGGCCTGTGTCGCGCCAGATCTGGTGGGGGCATTCCATTCCGGTGTGGTACTGCCGCGATTGCGACGCGGTGATCGTACCCGACGAGGGTGCGCCGGACCCGACGCGCTGCACGAAGTGCCGCAGCGACGACATCTACCAGGACCCCGACGTGCTCGACACGTGGTTCTCGTCGGCGCTGTGGCCGCACTCGACGCTGGGCTGGCCCGACGAGACCGCCGACCTCAAGCGCTACTACCCAGGCTCGGTGCTCGAGACCGGTTACGACATCCTGTTCTTCTGGGTCGCCCGCATGATCATGATGGGCATCGAGAACATGGGGGAGATCCCGTTTCACACCGTGTACCTCCACGGTCTCGTGCTCGCGGACGGCGAGAAGATGAGCAAGTCCAAGGGCAACACGATCAGCCCGGTGGGCCTCGTCGAGGAATACGGAGCGGACGCGCTTCGCTTTGCGCTGGTGAACGGTGTCTCCGCGGGCGCGGACCAGACCCTGTCCGAGGCGAAGCTGCTGCACGCGCGCAATTTCACGAACAAGCTGTGGAACATCGGCCGCTTCGTGCTCGCGCAGGTGGAGAAGCATCCCGAAGCGTTCCGCGGGCACCCCGCCGATGACCGGCCCGACGCGACGAGCGACGAGGGGCGCTGGATCCTGTCGCGCACCGAAGCCGCGGTGGCCGACTGCACGCGGCTCATCGAGGAGTACCACTTCGGCGAGTACGCCGCGACGCTCGAGAGCTTCGTCTGGGGCGAGCTCGCCGATTTCTACGTGGAGCTCGCGAAGCCGGCGCTACGCGGCACGG
>DASYSC010000046.1:0-20488 GCA_036003765.1 Candidatus Limnocylindria bacterium | reverse complement strand
TCTTGTCGTCGGGGTGGAGGGTGACCAGCGCGCGCTTGGTCGCCTTGCGGACCCCGAGGGTGCGCCGGGTCCGCTTGCGCTTGCCCTTGCGGTGCAGGGTGTTCACGCCTGTGACCCGGACGGAGAAGATGGCCTGGACGGCCTCCTTGATCTCCGTCTTGTTGGCGTCGGGGTCGACAATGAAGGTGTAGGTGTTCTCGTCCAGCAGGGCGTAGGACTTCTCGCTCACCACCGGCTTGAGGATCACGTCGCGAGGGTTCTTCACCCGGATTCACCCTCCTCCAGCACCAGCTCCTCGTCGGCCGCCTGGTCGTGAGCCGACCGGCCGCAGAACGCATCCAGGGAGTCGCGGGTGAACACGACCGCGTCGCTGTGGAGCACGTCGTAGGTGTTGAGCTGGTCGAAGGTGATCAGATGGACCTGGGCCAGGTTGCGGAAGCTCTTGATCGCCGCCTCCTCGAGCCCGTCGACCACGAACAGCAGCTTGCGCCCGCCGAGCCCGATGGTGTCCAGCAGCTCGACCGCCTTCGCCGTCTTCGGCTCCTCGAAGTCGAGGCCGTCGAGCACGACCAGGTTGCCCCCGGCGTGCCGGTCGGTGAGGGCCGAGCGCAGGGCCAGCACTTTCTCCTTCTTGTTGACCCGCAGGCTGTGGTCGCGGGGCGTGGGCCCGAAGACCACGCCGCCGCCGCGCCACTGGGGCGCCCGGATCGAGCCCTGGCGGGCCCGGCCCGTGCCCTTCTGGCGCCATGGCTTCCGGCCCCCGCCGCGGACCTCGGCCCGGGTCTTGGTCGAGTGGGTGCCGGCCCGGGCGGCGGCGAGCTGGGCCCGCACCACCCGGTGCATCACCGGCACGTTGACCTGGACCCCGAAGATCTCCTCGGGCAGCTCGACCGAGCCGGCGTTCTTGCCGCCGGCGTTGAGGACGTCGACCTTGGCCATCAGCGGCTCACCGCCTTGACGGAGCTGCGCACCAGGACCAGGCCGCGCTTGGGGCCGGGGACGGCCCCGCGGACCAGGAGCTGGTTGCGGTCGGGGTCGGCCTTGACGACCTCGAGGTTGAGCACGGTGACCCGCTCGTGGCCCATGTGGCCGGCCATCCGCATCCCCTTGAAGATGCGCGCCGGGGTGGCGCAGGCGCCGACCGAGCCGGGCGAGCGGTGCTTGCGCTCGGTGCCGTGGGAGGCGGACAGGCCCTTGAAGCCGTGCCGCTTCATCACGCCGGCGAAGCCCTTGCCCTTGGAGACGCCGACCACGTCGACCCGGTCGCCGGGGGCGAACACGTCGGCCTTGAGCTCCTGGCCGAGGCTGTACTCGCCGGCGTCGGCGGTGCGCAGCTCGACCAGGTGGCGGCGGGCCTCGACCCCGGCCTTGGCGAAGTGGCCGGCGCGAGGCTTGGTGACCCGCTTCGGCTTGACCTCGCCGAAGGCCAGCTGGACGGCCGAGTAGCCGTCGCGCTCGGGCGACTTCACCTGGGTGACCGTGCACGGTCCGGCCTGGATGACCGTCACGGGCACGACCCGGGCGTTCTCGTCGAAGATCTGGGTCATGCCCAGCTTGGTGCCGAGGATGCCCTTGAAGGTGGCTGTCCTTGTCATAGCTTGATCTCGATGTCCACGCCTGCCGGCAGGTCAAGGCGCATCAGGCTGTCAACGGTCTTGGGCGTCGGGTCGAGGATGTCGATGAGCCGCTTGTGAGTGCGCATCTCGAAGTGCTCGCGCGAGTCCTTGTCCTTGTGGGGACTGCGGATCACGCAGTAGACCGACTTCTCGGTGGGCAGGGGGACCGGCCCTGCCGTGCGCGCACCGGTACGGGTCACCGTGTCGACGATCTTGCGTGCCGACTGGTCGATGATCTCGTGGTCGTACGCCTTCAGGCGGATACGGATCTTCTGGTTCACCGCACGACCTCCGGTCGTGCGGAATGATGAATTTCTTTATTCATCATATTTCCATTCCATCTGCTGGGGTCTTCGGATGGCGTCACTTGAGGATTTTGATGACGCGGCCGGCGCCGACGGTGCGGCCGCCTTCGCGGATGGCGAAGCGGAGCCCTTCGGTCATGGCGATGGGCTGGATCAGCTTGACCGTCATCTCGGTGTTGTCCCCCGGCATGGCCATCTCGGTCCCCTCGGGCAGGCTCACCTCACCGGTGACATCGGTGGTCCGGAAGTAGAACTGGGGCCGGTAGTTGTTGAAGAACGGGGTATGACGACCCCCCTCCTCCTTGGACAGCACATACACCTGGGCGGTGAACTCGGTATGAGGGGTGATCGAGCCCGGCTTGGCCAACACCTGGCCACGCTCGATCTCCTCACGCTTGGTCCCCCGCAACAACACCCCGATGTTGTCACCGGCCTGACCCTGATCCAGCAGCTTGCGGAACATCTCCACCCCGGTCACCACCGTCTGGGTGGTCTTGGGCCGGATCCCCACGATCTCCACCGGCTCCCCGACCTTGATCGTCCCCTGCTCCACCCGACCGGTGGCCACCGTCCCCCGCCCGGTGATGGTGAACACGTCCTCCACCGGCATCAAGAACGGCTTGTCGACCACCCGCTCGGGCTCCGGGATATAGGAGTCGACCGCCTCCATCAGCTCCAACACCTGGGCCTCGGCGGCCTGGTCACCCTCCAGGGCCTTCAACGCCGACAGCCGGATGATCGGGGTGTCATCGCCCGGGAACTCATACTGGGTCAACAGCTCCCGCACCTCCAACTCCACCAGCTCCAACAACTCCTCGTCATCCACCATGTCCACCTTGTTCAAGGCGACCACGATGTAGGGCACCCCCACCTGGCGGGCCAGCAGCACGTGCTCCCGGGTCTGGGGCATGGGGCCGTCGGCCGCGGAGACCACCAGGATGGCCCCGTCGATCTGGGCCGCCCCGGTGATCATGTTCTTGATGTAGTCGGCGTGGCCGGGCATGTCGACGTGGGCGTAGTGGCGGTTGGCGGTGAGGTACTCCACGTGGGCGATGGAGATGGTGATGCCCCGGGCCTTCTCCTCGGGGGCCTTGTCGATCTGGTCGAAGGCGGTGAAGGAGTTGAGGTCCGGGTGGGCCTCGGCGAGGACCTTGGTGATGGCCGCGGTGAGCGTGGTCTTGCCGTGGTCGATGTGACCAATGGTGCCCACGTTCACGTGCGGCTTGGTGCGCTCGAACTTCTTCTTGGCCACGTCTTCTCTCCTCTTAGTGAGCCCACCTCGGGGATCGAACCCGAGACCTCGTCCTTACCAAGGACGTGCTCTACCAACTGAGCTAGGTGGGCGGTCTCGCTCACTTGGACATTAAAAAGAGGTTGCTCTCCGCAACCCCTCTAGGCCGCCTGGACCACCTCATTATACGGCCCCCGATCCGCCGGCGGCGGTCCCGAGTCCTCCGGTCGATCGGAGAGACGGGAACGCGGGCCGCTCGCGGCGCCACGGCGAGAGCGCTAAGCACGAGGGCGTCGGTGCCGCTCGTCTCCGGATTTCACGTCACCGAGGTGACCAACGGATTCCGCGCGTACCGACTACGAGCTCGAGCACTACATCCATTGGAAGGCGATCACCCTCGGCTATCGCTCTGTCCGCACCTGCGGAGCTGACTTAGGGGCCGCTCTGCGGCGGCCGCCGCGGTGATCCCGCCTCGCAACGCGGCCCGGACCGACCCTCCCTACTCTTTGCGACCGATGAAGGCCGCGCGCCCGGAGAACGGCGTTGCGAAGATCCACACGCGCTGCCGCGTTTGCGGATCGTCAGGTCTGGTGCGTTACCTCGACATGGGAGTGACGCCTCTGGCGAACTCATATCTGAGGTCCGAGCAGGTCGGCGTTCCGGAGCGCGTCGCGGAGCTCGCGCTTCAGATCTGCGGCGGCTGCGGTCTCTCTCAGCTCACGCGGGTCGTGGACCGCGACCTGATGTTCCGCAACTACCTGTATGTGAGCTCGACGACGCAGACGCTGCGCGACCATCTGGCGGGCCTGGCCGCGACGGCCAGTCGCGTGTCTGGAGCGGGGCCAGACGACTGGGCGCTCGATATCGCGAGCAACGACGGGCTGCTGCTCTCATGCTTCCGCTCGCTAGGCATGCGCGTCTTCGGTGTCGATCCAGCGCGGAACCTCGCCGCGGAGGCCACGGCGCGAGGTCTTCCGACGATCCCCGACTACTGGAGCCCGGCGGTCGCTCGCGAGGCGGTCGCGCAGTACGGCCAGCCGCGGACAATCACGGCGACGAACGTCTTAGGGCATGTCGACGACATCCATGACTTCGTCACGTCGGTGGAGCTCGCGCTCGCGCCACACGGCATCTTCGTCCTCGAAGTCCCGTACGTGGTCGACTTCATCGAGCAGAACGAGTTCGACACCGCCTACCACGAACACCTTTCTTACTTCGGACTCCTGCCGCTGAGCGAGCTCATGAGGATGCACGGTCTCGTCATCTTCGACGTCGAACACTTTCCCGACATCCATGGCGGGACTATCCGCGTCTTCGTGTGCCGTGCCGGCGAACGTACCCCGAGCGACCAGACTATGGCGATGCTCGAGCGAGAGCGCGAGTTCGGCATCACGGACATCGACGTCTACCTCGCATTCGGCGAGCGGGTGCGCGCGAACATGTCGGAGCTCACGGATCTGCTCGAGCGGTTCCGCTCCGAGGGACGGCGAACCTGGGCGTACGGCGCGAGCGCCAAGGGCAACACACTTATGAATTTCACCGGCACCACCGCCGACGCGGTCCCCGTCGTGGTCGATGACAACCCGAAGAAGTGGGGCCTCTTCACGCCGGGCGCGCATATGCGGATCGTCGGGCCGTCCGAGCTTGCCGCCGCGGAGGTCGACCATCTCCTGCTTCTCGCATGGAACTTCGAGCGCGAGATCGTGCGGCGGAGCCGCGCCGGCGGGTACCGAGGCAGCTACATCCGCCCGGTACCCGCGGTCGCGGTCTTCGGCTAGATGGGCGCATCGTGATCCCGGGCGTCGAAAGACGCGCGCTCGTCCCCCATTCGGACGCGCGCGGAACGCTCCGCGAGACGTGGCGGCGATCATCGCAGCCCTTCGACGTGCGGCAGGTGCTGGTCACGTCGTCCAACCCGGGCGCGCTGCGGGGCATGCATTTCCACCTACGCCAGGCGGACCTGTGCTTCGTCCCCGCGGGAAGGATCTTTCTGGCGCTCCTCGATCTACGAAGCGACGACCTCATCAAGGAAGAGCTCTGGGTCGACGGCGCGGACAGCATCCTCATTCCGCCGGGCGTCGCCCACGGGTACGCGACGCCTGACGGGGCGACGGTCTGCTACCTCCTTACCGAGGAGGTCGACGGCTCGGACGAGTTCGGCTTCCGCTTCGACGATCCACGCGCCGCGATCCGTTGGCCGGTCTCCGCGCCGACGCTGTCGAAGCGCGACCAAGAGGCGGGATCGCTCGCGGAGGCGATCGCCGCGGTGCGCGCGCGTCTCGCTCAGCGGGTCGGAAGCAAAGCGTGAGAGTCCTCGTCACCGGGAACCTCGGCTACATCGGCCCGGTCCTATCGAGAGCGCTCGTGCTCGCCGGCCACGAGGTGCACGGGTACGACAGCGCGCTGTTCGCCCACTTCGCCACGCACTCGCTGCCCGAAATCGCGCGCCAGACAGTGGCCGACCTCCGCGACACGCGGACGCTACGCGACGCGATCGAGCGCTGCGATGCCGTCATCCAGCTTGCCGCAATGTCGAACGACCCGCTGGGCGAGCTCAACGCGAGCGTGACGCGGCAGGTCAACCTCGATGCGACGCTCCGCGTGATCGAGCTCGCCGGTGACCGTCCGCTGGTCTTCTATTCGTCTGCCTCGGTCTACGGGATGAGCGCGCAGCCCTGCGCCGAAGACGCCGAGGTCCGGCCGCTCACGCTCTACTCGGAGCTCAAGGTCGCGACCGAGCGAGCGGCGCTTCAGCGAGCGAACGCGCTCGTGCTTCGCAACGGCACCGTGCACGGGCCGGCTCCGGTCCTTCGCGGAGATCTCCTGCTGAACGCGATGGTCGCGGCGGCCGTCGCGACCGGCTCCATCGTGCTCATGACGACCCCTGCGACCATGCGGCCTGTCGTGGACGTGCGCGACCTCGCCGCGCTCACGGTCGGGCTCCTGGAGCGCGGCGTCGCGGGGCTTTACAACTCGGCGGCGGCGAACATCTCGGTCGGCGAAGCGGCGGCGCTCGTCGCGCGCATCACCGGCGCGAGCGTCGTTGAGCGCCACGACGGGGCCGACCCGCGAAACTACGCGATGGACACGTCGCGGCTCGACCACGTGGTCGACTCGTGGTGGCATCCACGACCGCTCGAGGACTCCGTCCGCGACCTCCTCGTCCACTACCGCCAGTGCGGGCTCACCGCCCTCGACGTCACGACGCGCCGCTATCACCGCATCGTTCAGTACCGCTCCCGCCCGTCGCTCCTGCAGCCAGCCGCGGCAAAGTGAGCCACACCCTCGCGGTCATCGTTCCCGTGTACAACGAGCTCGAGAACATCACGCCCTTCTACGAGCGCGCCTGCGCCGTCCTCGACGCGCTGACCGGAGCGGCGTGGCAGATCGTGTTCGTGAACGACGGCAGCACCGACGGCAGCCTTGAGCGGATCCGCGAGCTTCGCGGCCGAGACGCTCGCGTGAAAGTCATCTCGCTCTCGCGCAATTTCGGTTACCACGCCGTATTGCTCGCGGGCCTCTCGCTCGTCGCCGCCGATCGCTATGCGATGGTCGACGTGGACTGCGAAGATCCTCCGGAGCTCCTGCGTGAGTTCCACGCCGCGATCGAAGGCGGCGCGGACGTCGCGTACGGGATCCGCTCGAATCGCGTCGAGCCGTTCCTCGTGACGTTCTTCCGCCGGATCTTCTATTACCTGAACAGAGGCATCGCCGACAGCGACATCGTCGTCTGGATGGCGGAGTTCGCGATGGTGACGCGACAGGTCCGTGACGCGATCATCGCTCCGCACACGACCTACGTCTTCCTTCGCGCCGAGATCGGGTATGTCGGCTTCGTACGGGTCGGCGTGCCCTACGTCCGTCAGGCGCGGACGTCCGGAAAGACGCACTACAACGTTTGGAACATGACGCGGTTCGCGGTCTCGGGATTCCTCGCCGGCTCGACGTTCCCGCTGCGTTTCATCCTGTATCTCGCGACCGTCGTCGGCATCCTGTTCCCGCTCGTCGTCCTGATCGGCGGTCTCGGGGCGGGCTCGGCCGCGAGCCTGGCGTCGGTCGCGACCTTCTACTTCGCCCTCGTCGCGCTGTCGACGATCGCGCTGTATCTCGCGCGCACCTACAAGAACGGCGTCGCGCGGCCCGTCTTCATCGTCGACAAGAACAAGACCGAGCTCTAGACCGGCCGCTCCTCGCGTACGGCCCAGACCTCCATCACCGCGCCGGCGTTCGCCCGCCAGCTCGCGAGAGCGGCGGCGAGCCCGATCAGGCCAAGCGGCAGAGCCAGCAGGAGCGCCGCGAGCGTCGTGAGGGATCCGGACCGTCGCTGCATCCCAGTCAGGCGCTTGATGAGCAGCCCCTGCTCGAACCCGGCGCGGTCCAGCGTGCTCTGAACCCAGCCGAAGGGATCGTGCTCGAACGATCGGAAGTCGACGTGGGTCACGCGGAAACTGGATGCGCGAAGAGCGCGCTCGATCGCGTCCGGCGTGAAGTGGCCGAGATGCCGCGGGACGTCGAGGTGCATCCAGTGATGACCCGAGAGCCGCGCCTGCCAGCTCCCGATGTTCGGGAGGCCGAGCACGATCATCCCGCCCGGCCGGAGCCGCGCCGCGGCGGCGCGAAGCTCCGTGAGCGGATCGGCGAGGTGCTCGAGCACGTGGAACATGATCACGAGATCGAGGACGGGCGCCTCGCGCAGCGTGGTGAGGTCGCCGACGAACATCGGTGCGCCGGCCGCGGATCGCGCCGGGGCAGCGGCATCGAGGCTGCGCTCGCTGCCGACGGCGCGCCATCCTCGCTCGCGGAGCGCGCGGAGCATCCAGCCGGTGCCGGCACCGATCTCGAGCGCGAGGCCGGACGGCGGGAGTCGCGTGAGCCAGCGGTCGACGCGGCGCAGGTAGAGCCGGTGCAGGACGAAGGCCGCGACCGCATTGAAGCGCCGGTATCGCGGGGGGTAGTAGCGATCGAGCGAGGCTGGGACGGGACTCGTGGTCGCAAAGCCGCAGCGGCGGCACTGGACGAGCTGGAAGGCCTCGCCGGTGATGTAGTCGCTTACGTCACGCCAGATGCGGGGCGGTTCAGCCCAGCCGCAGACGAGACAGGAACGCACCGTCACGAGACTGGCTCGGCCTCCCGCATCGCGGCGAGCGCCGGGGCCGAAGGCGACAGGCCATGCCCAAAGAAGCCACGCAGCTTGTCGGTCCGCAGTCCCGCCCCTAGAGGGCGTGGCGCGAGCAGGCCGAGCTCGGATGTTGGCACGGCGTCGATCAGAGACGCGTCGAGACCGAAGGCCGCTGCGACGCGTCGGGCGAATTCCGGCCGGGACAGGATCTCGGGGCCCGCGACGTGGAACGTGCCGCGCGCACCACGATCGACAAGCTCCACGACCGCACGGGCAAGATCGGGGGCGGGCGTCGGCGTGATGATCTGGTCGCTCGGCACCTTGAAACGACGCCCCGCGCGGAGGCTGTCCACCAGCTTGCAGACGAAGTTCTCGCGCGCGGTCGACCAGCCGTAGATGCCCGAGGTCCGGCAGATGAGGTGATCCGGGCGGCGGCGCGCCACGGACTCGACCGCGACCTTCTGCCGCCCGTACTCGTTGATCGGCGCGACCGCGTCCTCTTCCGAATACGGACCCGTGCGTCCGTCGAAAACGTATTCGCTCGAGAAAACGACCAGTAGCGCACCCGGAGCCCGTTCGGCGACGCGCTGCAACCCGTCGACGTTCACCAGCCTCGTCGCGTCGGGGTCGCGTTCGCAGCGCTCGGTGTGCTCCGTCACAGTGACGATGACGACGTCAGGCCGTGTATCGCTGACTACCCGCGTGACCGCAGCGTGATCCGTCACATCAAGCACCACAGCGCCGGGCAAGGGCCTGCGGTGCGACGTCATGACCACATCGCGTCCCGCCAGCGCCACTTGGAGATGCGTCCCCACGAGCCCGCTCGCGCCGAGAAGAAGCCATCGACCGTCGCGTTGGGTCCGCATTCCCTAATACTCGCGCGGCGTTGAATGCCGGCCCCACGGCGCGCGAGGACCGCCCGCTAGGAAGTGCGTAGCCAGAGGACTGTCATCCAACCTCGTACAAGGCTTCAAAGAACATGCGCTGCACGGGGTGGCGCCGGTGGTAGAGCGTGCGCCAGCGGGCGGGCACCGGATAGTCGCGCTCGCGAAACACGACGTCGTTCACTGGAGTCCGCGACACGCGCCACTGCTTCGTGTACACGCGACCGCGGCAAATCCGGTCCATCAGGGCGAAGTAGCGCTCTACCTGGGGCCGGGACATCTCGTGCAGCTGACTGATGTTGATGAAGTAGTCAACCGATCTGTCCGGCAGCAGCTCGGCCTGATGCGGCAGCAGGAAGCGCAGCCGCGCGACCGAGAACTCGTCACGGATCGCGGCGAAGTCCTCCCACGGTCGGAACCGGAATGCGGCCACCTGCGGGAAGACGGCGGTGAGGTAACGCTGCGAGAGATAGAGCGCTGGCGGGACATCGATGATCGTGTAGCGCACGCCCGGGCTCGCGGACACGATGACGTACGCCAGCCTGCCATATCCCGCACCGAGCTCGGCGACCTCGAGCGGCGCGCCGTCGGCGATCGCCGCGCCGTTCGGGCCGAAGATGCTGTAGAGCTCGTGGATCGAGTTGCAGAGGTCCTGGGAGATCGAGCGACCGCGATGCACCACGCTGAAGGGGTTTCCGATCGTCGGCTCCTCGAGCCGTCTCAGGAGACCGAGCGGGTCGTGGCGCGCGAGCGAGTCCGCATAGATGGCTACGAATGTCTTGTAGATCCAGGCGGAAGGCGCGTTGAACGAAGCGATTCTCCCGCCTGGGGCATAGGACGGTTGAGGGAAACGCGCACGGAAGACCTCGAAGTCCGGCCGGCGCAACCACTCTCCGACGACCCCGAGCTGATGACGGACGATGCCGAGGATCCGCCAGTTGAAGTACTTGGTATTGACCGTCCGCTTGAAGTTGTCGAAGCCGAGCCGTTCGAGCTGCGCGCGATGCACGCGAGTCAGATCGGCCCAGAACTTGGACGGCCGGTAGATTTCGGGACCGGCCTCGAGCGCGCTCGTCATCTCTGCGAGGACCGCAATTTCGTCGGGCGCCCCTCCGGGCGACATCGCGGCCAAGGGTAGCGGTTAGGAAACGTCGAAGAGGCCGCACAAACCAAGAGTGCGGTGACCTTCGCCTCCTATACTCGCGCGTCATGTTCGGCGCCGGTCGAACGGCGCTCCCCGTTCGTTCCACTCTGCTGGCGCCCTTTCTCCTCTTCGTCGCGAGTGCGACCTTTACTCTCTGGCGGAACACACAGGTGGGCGTTCTCGTCGACATCGCGTACGTCCTGAACACCGCTACCAGGATCGCGGCCGGCGACGTCCCGTACGCGCAGTTCCCGCTCGTTCTCGCGCCGCTCGAGTTCCTCACGCAGGCGCTGCTGATCAAAGCCTTCGGTCCGCACTTCTTCATTCAGATCGCGTACGCGACGATCCTGGGCGGTCTTGGGACCGCGCTCGCCTACACGATCGCGCGCCGTCTCGTCGACACGGCCGGGACGCGGCCCGGAGCGCTGGCTGCGATCCTCAGCATCCCCCTTGTGCCCTTGGGCATCTACGCGATCTACCCGCACCCTTTCTACGATCCCGACACCTGCCTTGCCACCCTGGCCACGCTCGCCGCGATCCTCGCAGCACGCGACCGGCCAACGCCAGCGCGCGGGCTGCTCGCGGGTGCGCTGCTCGCGGTGCCTGTATTCATCAAGCAGACGATCGGCGGCGCCTTCCTCGTGCTGATGGTCGTCGCACTGGCCGCGGATGCTCTGGCGCAGCCGTCTGCGCGCGCGAGTTTCCGGTGGATCATGGCCGGCCTCGTGGTCTGGCTCGGCCTCGAGGTCGCCGCCCTACAGCTCGTCGTCGGGGTCGACAAATACCTCATATGGACCTGGAACTTCGCACTCTCCGGCCGCGGCCTCGCACTTGAACGGCTTCGTGCGTTCGTGGATCCATTCGTGATCTGGCCTGGCGGGGTCATCCTCGGGCTGGCCGTCTTCGCACGTTTTCTCGCCGTGCCCGCGCGCGGCCCGATCTTCGTCGCGGGACTCTGCCTTCCTCTCTTCGCCAGCGCCTTCGTGCCGGCTCTGTTCCCCGCGGTGCCCGCGATGTTTCCGCCCTTACTCATCGCCGCGTCGGTCTTGTCGCTCATCCAGATCGCGCGCGCCGGTGTGCGCTTCGAGACGCTCGTGCCCCTGGTTCTGGCCGGAACCGCCACCGGAGCGATCATGTCGCAGGGCCTCTATGGCTCGACGTACGGGATCTTTCCCCTGCTCATCCTCGCTCTGGCCTCGCTCGTTCGCGACCTGGGCCGTTTCATCGAGCGGCCGGCGCGGCTTGCCGCGGCGACCGGGGCGGTGCTGGCGGTGATCATCACCGTGGCGGGGACGACCTACACGCTCGAGAACAAACGACTGCGGTTCATCGACGTGGACGCACCCGGTCCGATCACGCGCTCGTCGTTCCCCTCGCTCGCGGGGCTGTCGGCACGCGGTCCATACATCGACGACCTCGACGCGATCCTCTTCTGGGTGCGCGACAACGTACCCGCAGATGATCCGTTCGTATTTCTACCTGGCGAGGACCCCGCGTTCTTCGCGCTCGGCCGGCGCCCGCGGCTCCCGGCGGTCTACTTCTTCGACGTCGCCAATCCCTATACGCCCAGCGAGCTTGCGCGCTTCGCGAACGATGTGGGGCTCCGGTGGGTTTTCGTGAAAGATCGCCTACAGCTACTTGACGAGCCGCCGCTGGAACAGGCGATCGTTGCGGCACTCACCGAACGCGCGACGCTCGTCGCGCAGGTCGGACCCTATCGCGTTTTCAAACGCTGACTAGGGACTCACCGTGCTGGTGAGGCTCAGGCTGTTGTTCGATGGATCGGGGTCAACCTCGGCGCCAGTGGCCGTGGCCGTGGCGCGCAGCGTGCCCGCGGCGTTGGCGGTCGCGCTGACGCGCAGCGTGGCGCCACTGCCCGCCTGGTAGTGCGCGAGCACCCGCTGGGCGCTGAGCGCCGTGGGGAACACCGCGACCTCATCGAGCGTGCCCTGGAAGGGATAGAGGGCTTGGCCCAGACGACCGATGTAGCTCGGACCGGCGCCGCCGTTTAAGGGTCCGCTCGCGGCGGCCGAGGCAAAGAGCGCGCCGTTCACATAGAGCCGCACGGTCGTGCCATCGAATGTCCCCACCAGATGGGTCCAGGTGTTCAGCTGAAGGACCGGGCCATCCGCCGGGATGAGGCTGCCGGCGGTGGTCTTCACGCGGAACTTGGCCACGCCCGCCTCGAGCAACATCATGTACTGGCTGTTCACCGAGCCGCCCACGGTCTTCTCGAAGATCCCGCCGTTCTGCGAAGCGGCGCTCGGACGGACCCAGGCCTCCACGCTCACCGCGCTGCGCAGATCAAGACCCGCGGCGGCGGGCAGCACCAGCGCCGCGCCACTTGCGAAGCCGGCCGCGGTGTCACCACTGATCGCGCCGGGCTGACCCAGGCTGACCCCCGGCTCGTAGCTGCCGGTGATGGCGTTGCCGCTGGCATCGGCGGCCGTGGTCGCGCCCGCGGGCTCACCCAGCCGCCAGTACCCCGCCGGCCCATCGGCCAAAAGACGCAGCGGCACACCCGTGTCGAGCGGACCAAGCGCGCAGCTCACCTGTGAGCTGGCGAGGGTGCAGCTGCCCTGGCTCGCGGTCGCGGCGCTCGCGCCGATCTCGGGCGGGAGATTCAGCGTGAGGTTCACCGCGCTTGCGGCTGCGGGTCCTTTGTTTTGCACCGCGAGCTGGTAGGTGAGGGTGTCGCCCACTCTGGCCGGCTCGGGTGCGACCAGACCGGTGAGGACCAGATCGGCTTTGACAACGTCCGTCGTGAAGGTGAAGTCGCCCGACACCGCGAGATTCCCCCACCCGTCACGGCTCTTCACCCTGTAGTGGTAGGCGGTCGTAGGGCTGAGGGCGCTGAGGCCAATCGAGTGGCTCGTGACGAACGTCGAACTGATCGGCGTTGCTGAGCCGTACGCGGATGTGGTCCCGTACTCGACCTGACCATCCGCGCGCTCGTCCGTCGTCCAGGTAATCGTGGCTGCCTGGTGCGTGATCGCGCTCGCGCCGACCGCAGTGATCTTCGGCGGGGTCGTGTCAGCTGCTCCGCCCCAGACAAGATAGCCGTAGAAGGTGTTGAGAACGAGATGATCGGGATCACCGGCGAAGCCCGCAGTCGGATCGGACCGTGCGTGCGCCGCGGCGTCTCCGCGCAGCTTCGCGATGACCTGCGCGGGCGTTAGTCCGGTGCACGGTCCGGAAGCACCCTTCTCGCCAAAACAGAGCGCGACGACGCCGGCGACATGCGGTGAGGCCATGCTCGTCCCCGAGATCGTCTGGTAGCCGCCACCCGGCCACGTCGAGGTGATGCAGACGCCGGGTGCCGCGATCGCGTGCGGCGCGTCGGCGCTGCCGACCGTTGTGAAATCGCTGAATCCCGCGGCCGCGTCGTCCTGCTCGAAGAAGCCATCGATGCAGTTGGGCGACCCGAGCGCGCCCGCCTGACCGTCGAAGTCCGCGACCGCGGTGACGGTCAGCACCTCGTTGTAATTCGCCGGAACGCCGGCGCTGAAGTCCTCGCCGCTATTGCCCGCGGCGACGACGTACGTCACTCCCGCGGCGACCGAGTTGCAGATCGCACGGTGGAGGGCGTCGGCATTGGTGTTGCCGCAGTTCCCGTCGTCGACGCCGGGACCGCCGAGGCTCATGTTCGCGACCTTGATCTTCAGCGCGGCGGCGTTCGCGGTGACCCAGTCGATGCCGCAGATCACCTGCGCGTCCGTGCCGCTGCCCTGGGCGTTGACGACCTTGACCGCGTAGAGCTTCGTCCCCGGCGCTACGCCGACCACGCCGGCGCCGTTGTTTCGCGCGGCGATCGTCCCGGCGACGTGCGTGCCGTGGCCGTTGTCGTCGCGCGCCGGTGATCCGTTGCGGATGCAGTTCTTCCCGCTGACCGCGTTGAGGTCGGGGTGCGATAGGTCGATGCCGCTATCGATGACCGCCACGTTCACGGTCGATGCCTCGCGCGCGGTGGTGGTCGTCGCCGCACCGAGGCGCCGCACGCCGGTCGGAGCGGTGTCGCCAGGCGCGATCGGCACTGTGCCGATCGTGTGCAGGGTCCGGTCGGCCGAGACGAAGAGGACGTCGCGATCCGCGCGAAGACGCGCGAGCTGCGACGGAGTGAGCTGCGCCGCGAAGCCTTTGAGCGCGGTGCCGTAGCGGAAGTCGCTCGCGAAGCCGAGACGCCGCTCGACATCGTCGGTCTTCGCGTCCGTGGCGACACCCGGACGGAACACGACGACGTAGCCCTTGGGCTCGTCGTCGGCTAAGGCGTAGCCGCCGGGAATACCGAGAGTGAGGAGCGACACGGCGAGCGCGACGGACATGACTCGTCGCGGCAGCGACACACGGACCGACGGACGTGCCCGCCTTGAAGCCAATGCCTTCCTCCCGACGGCGGGAAGGCTAGCCGCGGAGACAAGAGGTAAGTGTCTCGGGCGCGTCTCGCGGGGTCTCGGGAGCGTCTAAGCGAGACACCTCTGTACTGAAGCGCACCCTTTGGCAGGACTCGCATCACGAGGGTCACACGAGGGTCATAGGTCATTCGTCCGGCCTAGGTGACGATCTCCATCCGCGTCCATATTTCGACCTTCCCGATGGAAAGGTCAGCGCAACCCGGCTTGGAGTCACTACGCGAACACAAGAGACGCCGCCGCGTCGATCACATCGCCAGACGCACCGGGACCGAGAAGACGCGCTCGCAGATACTGCGTGCCGATGAGCACCGTGCGCACGGAGGAATCGGAGGCGAGCGTGACCGCGCGTTACCCCTGGCGCGAGTTCTGGGTATTGCTCGCCGCGGGCGTCCTTGGCCTAGTGCTGGTGCTGCCGTATCAAATCACGCTCCTCCCGACTCCGCCGATCCCGTTGCCCGTGCTCATCGTGGCGGCGATCGCGCAGAGCACCATCCTTCTCGCGCTCGCGGTGGGCGTCGGCCTCGCGGCGGCACGGAGCGTCGGCCTGCATGCGCCATTCGTGGAAGCGTGGGTCTACGGCGGCGACGTACCCGGGGCGCTTCGCGCGCTGCAGCTCCCGCTCGCGGTCGCCCTCGGCGTCGCGTCGTCGCTCGTGCTCGTCGCGCTCGAGCTCGCTCTCTTCCGACCGCTGATCCCCGAGCTCGCCGCGCTCAGCGCGCGGACGCCCGAGCGATGGCAGGGTCTGCTCGCGTCGTTCTATGGGGGGATCGACGAAGAGCTGCTCACGCGGCTGTTCCTCGTCTCTTGCTTCGCCTGGCTCCTGAGCCGCGTGCTGCGGCGCTCCACCGCGCTCTGGGTGGCGATCGCCGTCTCAGCCGTGCTGTTCGGTCTGGGTCACCTTCCCGCCGCCGCGGCGCTTCTGCCGCTCACCCCCGCGCTCGTGATGCGTGAAGTGATCCTGAACGGCATTCCGGGCGCTGTCTTTGGCTGGCTTTTCTGGCGGCGGGGCCTCGAGGCGGCGATGGTCGCGCACTTCTCCGCGGACCTTGTGCTCCACGTGGTCATCGGCGGGTAGTCGGCGCTCAGCGATACCTTGCGCGGGTCAGCGCCGCTCCGCGCGCCGGGCAGCAAGCGCGATCACGCGCTCCGCGCCTTCGACCATGGCGCGATCGACGAATTGCCCATTGGGGAGCACGGCGAGACCACGCTCGCCGACAGAGGCCGTGGCGAGCGCGTCCAGCAGCTCGCGCGCTGCGTTCGCCTCCGTCTCGGTCGGCATGAAGCACTCGGCGATCACGGGCAGCTGCCGCGGATGGATCGCGGCACGACCAATGAACCCGAGCGCGCGGCCGCGCCGGCACGACGCGGCGAGCCCACCCAGGTCATCGATCTTGGTGTAGACCGACATCGCCGGCGCCGGCAATCCCGCGGCGCGAGCGGCGACGACGATGCGGCCCCGTGCCCAGAGAAGCGCATCCTCGTCGGTCACGCCCAGGTCGCTGCGGAGATCGGCTTCACCCAGCGCGATGCTCGCGACGGTTGGATCGGCGCTCGCGATCTCGAACGCCGCCTCGACGCCCCTGGCGCTTTCGATCAGACAATGGAGCGGCAGCGCGCGCGACCGAAGCGCAGTTCGTACCGCGTGGACATCCGCGGCGCTCGCGACCTTCGGTATGCGGATCCCGGCTAGGCTCGGTGCGCCGCCCAGCAGCGCGAGATCGGCCGGTCCCCACGACGAGCGGATGTCGTTGATGCGTACCACGACCGGCTTTGTGGTCGCGTCGCCGAGCAGCACGCGAGCGTTTTCGCGCGCCGCATCCTTGTGACCTGGGGCGACCCCGTCCTCGAGGTCGACGATCACCACATCGGTCTCGCTGGCGAACGCCTTCGCGAAGCGCTCGGGTCTATCCCCCGGGACGTAGAGCCATGTGAGCGGCGGCGCGACCAAGGGGCTCAAGCCACACCGCGCGCCCGCAGCTCGGCGAGCGCGGCAGCGTCGACGCCGATCCCGGCGAGGACCTCCTCGGTGTCGTGGCCGTGTGGCCGCCCTGACCAGCGAATGCGACCGGGCGTCTCGCTCATCCGGAAGAGCTGGTTCTGCATCTTCACGCGGCCAAGATCGTCGTCGTCAACGGACGCGATCGTCCCGAGCGCCGCGTACTGCGGGTCGGCAAAGATGTCCCGCACGTCGTAGACCGGACCGACCGCGGCCTGCGCTTCATCGAACGCCGCGCTCACGTCGGCCGCGGTCCGCTTGGCGATCCAGCCGCCGACGACCTCGTCCAGCTCCGCGGCATGCTCGGCGCGCCCGCGACCGGTCGCGAACCACGGACAATCGATGAGATCGGCGCGGCCCACCAGGCGGAGCACGCGCTCGGCGATGCTCTGGGAGCTCGTCGAGACCGCGAGCCATCGCCCGTCCGCGGTGCGATAGGTGTTGCGCGGCGCGTTGTTCACGGAGCGGTTCCCGGTGCGGGGCTGTACCTCACCGAGCTGGTCGTACGCCGTGATCTGCGGACCAAGCAGGATCAGAAGGGGCTCGACGAGCGCGAGGTCGATGACCTGACCGCGTCCGCTCGCCCGCCGGGCGGTGAGCGCGGCCATGATGCCGTAGGCGAGCGCGAGTGCGGCGACGCCATCGGCGAGACCGAACGGCGGCAGCGTCGGCGGGCCATCGGGCTCGCCGGTGAGCGCGGCGAAACCGCTCATCGCCTCGGCGATCGTGCCGAAGCCCGCGCGATGCGCGTACGGGCCGAACTGACCGAAGCCGGTCACGCGCGCCAGGATGAGCCCGGGATTCTCCGCCTCGAGGCGGTCGTAGCCAAGATCCCAGCGCTCGAGCGTCCCGGGCCGGAAGTTCTCGATCACGACATCCGCACTACTTGCAAGTCGGCGAAACAGCCGCTGGCCGTCTGAAGTGGAGAGATCGAGCGTGGCGAGACGCTTGTTCCGGCCGATGACCTTCCACCACAGACCGACGCCTTCCTTTATCGGTCCGTGGTGGCGGGCCGGATCGGGCTGACGAGGATGCTCGATCTTCAGGACGTCCGCGCCCAGATCGCCG
The DNA here is from genome assembly GCA_036003765.1 of Candidatus Limnocylindria bacterium. Classification (GTDB taxonomy): domain Bacteria; phylum Chloroflexota; class Limnocylindria; order P2-11E; family P2-11E; genus 3-1-20CM-2-70-9. The sequence goes on along the minus strand of DASYSC010000046.1, from coordinate 2,713 downwards.
AGGAACGTCGCGGCGAGCGGTCCGGCGAACAAGGTCGCGGTCTCCACGACCTTCAGGCCGGCGAGCGCGTCGCGAGCGGTCTCGGTCACGTGTCGTCCTCGTCGAGCAAGACGGCGCAGCGGAAGCCGATAGCCGATGAGCGCTCGACCGGCGGGCCCGCGCGGAGGAATTTGAGCGAGACCTCCGGTGGCTGCGGACCTCCGTCGGCGTACCACTCCGATCCTTCGAGGAGCGCGTGCGAGCCGCCCTTGAGGATGCTGAAGCGCGTCCGCCCATCGGTGTGCTCGCTCTCGGTCCAGTTCCACACCAGCGGTGCGCCGCGCGCGAACTCGGGATGCTGAGCGGCGGCCTGCCACTCGAACTCGGTCGGAAGACGCATTCCGGCCCAGCCCGCGTACGCGCGCGCGTCGTCAAGACTCACGTACCGCACGGGCTCGTTCTCCGTGCCCGGCCGCGGCCGGCCGTCGACCCAACGTGCGAGGAAACGTTCGGGACGCGCAGGCCGATATTCCGTCGCGGCCACGAAGCGCGCGTACTCGGCATTCGTAATCTCGGTCCGCGACACGGCGAACGCACGCAGGGTCACCACGTGTGTCTCCTCCGCGATGTGATGGAGGAGCGGTGGTAGTGGTTTCCACAGGTCAGCGAACGGCGCAGCCTCGTACATGCCCGTCTCGCGCAGCCGGTAGCGGATCGTGAGCGACCGTTCGCCGCCCGGCATCGCGACCATACCCTTCGGCGCGCGCGAGATCGACGCGCCCGGCGCCTGCTGGCGACGTGGCGTGCGCACGGGGAAGCTCGAGTCGGCGCTCCAGACACGCGCGGCCTGCGCGTGCATGAAATCACGGAGCGCACCGTCGACCTCGCCCTCGGGCACGGCGAGCATCGCGGCGAATGGCTGCTCCATCGCCGGCAACGCCACGCGGGCGCAGCCACCTTGCACGACGGGTGTGAGGTCGCGACCGGTCACGAGCTCGAACCAGCGCTCGTGCGCCCGGGCTTCGGTGAGTATCGCGTCCGACGGTCCGAGCGCATGACCGTCGCGACCGACGATCGTCCAGATCCGCGAGCCGCCGAGCTCGAACCGTGAGCTGAAGACCGAAGGCCCGGTCGTGTCCGCGGGATCCGCGAGCGGCGTCCATGCGCCGTGCGAGAGGTGCCGCGCGAAGCGCCGCTGGACCCACAGCATCGCCGAGAGCGTGGCGCGATCGCGGGGACTCCAGCCGACCCACGATCCGAAGACGTTCTCCCACACCAGCATGCCGGCGCCGTTGAGCCACGCGATCCGCAGCTGAGCGGTCCGATCGCGATCCCAGCGACGCGTCTGATGGAGCATGTGCCGCGTCTCGAACCACTTCGCGCGGAGCACGCCCGGCGTCCGGGAGTCGGCCTGCCACTGAGCCCACGACATCTGGTGGTCGACGATCCGCGTCAGCGGGATGTTCGACTCGCCTTCGAGGACGACCGGGAGATGGGCCGCGTCGAGCGTCTCGCGCACGCCGGGCGGCGCCTCGCGCATGCTGTCGAGGAAGATCCCGTCCACGCCCGTATCGCGCGCGAGCAGCTCGAGCTCTGCGCCATCGTCGCGCAACGCGCGCGTGCCACGATCCCAGGCGTGGTACTCCATGAGGACTCGCACGCCCCGCTCGTGGAAGGCACGGATCACCGCGGGGAGGCCGGGCACGTCCTTGTAGAAGTCGAACTGATCGCGCTCGTCGATGCCGATGAGCGGGTAGGTGTGCCACAAGATCACGGCGTCGTAACCGCCAAGATCGGCATTCGCATCGAGGAACGCCGGCACGGTAAAGGAGTGCCGCGCGAAGTCGTAAAGCTGCTCGTCCCACAGCCAGGCGAGGCAGATCGAAAAGCAGCTCTGCGTCCAGGCGAGATCGGCCTGCTCGTAGCGCGCGCCGGAATAGCCGATGCGCGCGCGCGCCTCGTCGCGCCAGCGATGGAGCTGCCGGCGCCACGCCTCCCAGTCGCGCGGGTCATCGGGCGCGGCGATGATCTTCGCGTCGTCGAGCGTCGCGAGATCGGCGCTGCCCCCAGGTACCGCGCGCGGCAGGTCCTTCTCGCGCGGCGAGCGTGGGTCTTCACCGATGTGGCCGGTGGCTTGCGGCAGGCTCACCTCACGCTCTGACCGTGCCGTACGTCGCCGCCCAGCGCGCGTCGATCGCCGGCCGGCTCGGGATCGACGTGCTGGCACCCGCGGTCTCGACACAGAGTGACGCCGCGGCACATGCGAGCTCGAGCGCTTCGCGCGTCGATCGCAGTTCGGCGAGCGCCGTGGCAAGCACGCCGGTGAACGTGTCGCCTGCCGCGGTCGTATCGACAGCGTTGACCCTCGGCGCGGCGACGACATGCCGCGCGCCGTCACGGTCCGCGTAGCGCACGCCGTCTGGGCCGAGCGTGATCGCGACGCGCGGCACGAGGCCGAGAAGCTCGTTCAGCAACCCCTCCACACCTTTGTCCGTGGGTGCGAGGGCCCGCGCCTCCGCCTCGTTGACCACAAGGAGGTCGATCGCGGCCAGCAGGTCCCGGGACAGCGGTCGTGCCGGCGCGGCGTTCAGGACGCGCAGGCCTTTCGAGCGCGAGGCCGCGGCCGCGATGATCTCGGTCCGTATCTCGAGCTGGAAGAGGACCGCGTCGGCACCCTCGATGACCTTGAGATCGGTGTCGCCGAGCCGCGTGAGCGCGCCGTTCGCGCCGGGTA